>NZ_JACCFO010000001.1:5167314-5534628 GCF_013410565.1 Streptomonospora nanhaiensis | reverse complement strand
GGAGACCCGCTTCCAGGGGTTGAACAGGGTGACGCGGCCCGGGCCGACGATCTGCTCCAGCTTGCCGAAGCGGGTGATCAGCGCGGCGCAGCCGTCGGGCACCATCACCAGGCCCTGGCGCCACCACAGGAACGCGGCGATGGCGACGAGCAGCACCCAGTAGTGCACGCCGAAGAACGGGTTGAGGAAGGGGCCGGTGGCCATGGACACCGGGAAGGTCACGACCTGTCCCACGACACCCACGATGAGCAGCAGGATCACCGGCAGCATGGCGGTGAAGGTGCGGCCCCGGGGGATGACCATGGGGCAGATCACGTGCACGGGGCCGCCGGAGCCGCGCTCGAAGGAGCTGCGGTTGAGCGCCTCGCCGGCGTTGTTGAGGGAGGTGGTCTGCTGCTCGATGCGCGTTCCCACGGAGGCGCCCTGTTCGCGGGCGGCCAGGAAGTCGCGCGGATCGGGCCCGAACCCCTCGGCCGCCTCGCCGAGCGCGTCGGAGACCGCCTGCCGGGGATCGCCCCCTTGTGCGATCGAGGAGGCGGCCCCGCGCACCGTCTGCGCGAAGGACATAGGTATCGACTCCTTGCTGGGTTGCGGAACTGCGGATATGACGCCGGCGGCGGGTGGGCGGTTCCGCGGCTCCTGCTGAGAGTCCCCGCATCGTCCCATATCAGGGGCGGGTTGTTAGTGGCCGTCCGATAACTATCGCCTATCCATGTCCGCAAGCGGCCATAACGGAGGACGCCGTCGGGCGGCTCCGGGGGGCGAGGCTAGGCGGCGCCGTCCTCGGGGCCCACGCCGAGGGCGGCCAGCAGGGCGGCGGCCGGCGGCGCGGGGCGGAAGCGGCTCCACACCAGGTACTCCACCCGGGCGGGGGCGTCGCGGATGGGGACGGCGACCACGCCGGGGACCTCGGGGACGAACGCGGCGGGCAGCAGGCTGATCCCCAGGCCCATGCGCACCAGGCGGGTGATGAAGTCGGGCGCGGTGACCTCGAAGGCGACCTCGCGGGTCAGGCCGGCGGCGGCGAACGCCTGGTCGGACTGGGCGCGCCCGGCGGTGCCCGCGGAGAAGTCGACGAAGGTCTCGTCGGCGATCTCGCGCAGCTCCACCTCGGCGCGGCCGGAAAGCCAGTGGTCGGGGGAGGCGACGGCCGCGAGATCGCCGCGCGCGAGTTCGCGGACGCGCACGCCCTTGGGGCGGCTGCCGAGCGGCAGGCCGAGGAACGCGACGTCCATGCCGCCCTGCCGAACCTGCTCGACCAGCTCCTCGCTGCCGCCCACGCGCAGCCGGACCCGCACTCCGGGGTGGCGCGGCCGGTAGTCGCGCAGCAGGGCGGGCAAATCCACGGCCGCCACCGTGGGGATGGCGCCGATGACCAGCGGGCCCCGGACCTCGCCGACCGCCGCGGCGGCCTCGGCGCGCGCCCGCTCGGCGGCCTCCAGGGCCTGGCGGGCGGCGGGCAGGAACGCCTCGCCGGCGGGGGTCAGGCGGACCCGGCGGCTGGTGCGGTCGAACAGGCGGGCGCCGAGTTCGCGTTCGAGGCGGGCGATCTGGTGGCTGAGCGCCGACTGGACGACCAGGCAGCGCTCGGCGGCGCGGGTGAAGTTGGCGGTCTCGGCGACGGCCACGACGTAGCGCATCTGCTGCAGCTCCATGGGATCGATCGTGCCGCACGATCGATCCGATGACAAACATGTGTTGGACTCATGAATGCTTTCGCAGCAGGCTGAGGGCATGGCAATCACACAGACGCGCGGCGAGCGCGCGGGGGTGGCCGGGCCACCCGGAACACGGGCGGGCGACGCGCTGGGCGGCGGCCTGCTGCTGCTGATGTCGGCGGCCACGGGGCTGGCGGTGGCGGGCAACTACTTCGCGCAGCCGCTGCTGGACGTCATCGGCCGCGACCTGCACCTCGGCCCCACCGGCGCCGGATTGGTCGTGACGGCGGCCCAGGTCGGCTACGCGCTGGGCCTCATCCTGCTGGTGCCGCTGGGCGACCTGGTCGAACGGCGCGGGCTGGCGGTGGGGCTGCTCGGCGCCACGGCCGCGTTCCTGCTGGTGAGCGCGGCGGCGCCGAACGGGCCGGTGCTGCTGGCGGGCACCCTGCTGACGGCGCTGGCCTCGGTGGCCGCGCAGGTCGTGGTGCCCTTCGCGGTGGCGCTGGCCGACCCCGCGCGGCGGGGCCGGGTGGTGGGCACGGTGATGACCGGGCTGCTGCTGGGCAGCCTGCTGGCCCGCACGTTCGCCGGGGGCCTGTCGGAACTGGGCGGCTGGCGCACCGTCTTCTGGGTGCACGCCGTGCTCGTGGCGGCGGTGGCGGTGCTGCTGTGGCGGCGGCTGCCCCGGCTGCACACGCCGGCCGGGCTGTCCTACCCGCGGCTGCTGGGCTCGACGCTGTCGCTGTTCCGCGACGAGCCGGTGCTGCGGTGGCGGGCGGCGATCGGGGCGCTGTCGATGGCGTCGTTCACCCTGTTCTGGACGGCGGTGACGTTCCTGCTGGCCGGTCCCGGCTACGGCTGGACCGAGGCCGCGATCGGCCTGTTCGGCCTGGTGGGCGTGGCGGGCACGCTGGCCACCCCGGTGGCCGGGCGGCTGGCCGACCGGGGGCTGACGCAGTGGGTGACCGGCGGCGGCGCGCTGCTGCTGGCGCTGGCCTGGCCGATGATCGGCGCGGGCGGGCAGTCCCTGCCGTGGCTGCTGGGCGGGGTGCTGGTGCTCAACGCGGCGCAGCAGGCGGTGCTCAACTCCAACCAGAACGTCGTCTACGGGCTGGGCGAGAAGATCCGCAACCGGGTCAACTCGGCGTTCATGACGGCGTTCTTCGCCGGAGGCGCGGCGGGCTCGGCCCTGGCCCCCGTGGTGTGGGTCGCCGCCGGCTGGCCGGGCGCGAGCGCGCTGGGCGGCGCGCTGGCCGCCGCGACGTTCGCGACCTGGGCGGCCGAACGCCGCTGGGCGGCCCGGCGCGGTTAGGCGCGCTCCACGCGGTACCCGCGCCCGCGGTGCCGCCCTCGCGGGACCGCGCCGGGTCCCGGACGCCGGCGGTCCCCGCCGGAGCGCCGGGGACGGCCGGGCGCGCCCGCCGGGCGAAGCGCGGAACGCGGCGGCGCGGGAACCGCCGCCAGGGCCGCCGCGCGGCAGAGCGGGTACCCGCGGAACACGCCCGAGGCCCGCATCGGCCGCGGCCCGCCGCCCGTTCCCCCTCCCCCTCTCCCCCAACCCGTTCCACCCTCGTTGGAAGGAAACAGCCATGCGTATCACCGTCTTCGGAGCCGCCGGAAGCGTCGGCCGGCACGTCGTCGCCGAGGCACTCGCCCGGGGCCACGCGGTCACCGCCGTCGTCCGAAACCCGGAGCGGTTCGCCGAGGTCCCGGCGGGGGCCGAACTCCGCACCGGCGACGCCGGGAAGGCCGCCGACGTGGCGGAGCTGAGCCGAGACAGCGACGTGGTGGTGGGCGCGACCCGGCCGGCGCCCGGCCGCGAGTCCGACCTGGTGGACACGGCGCGGTCGCTGCTGGCAGGGGTCGGCCGCACGGGTGCCCGGCTGCTGCTGGTGGGCGGCGCGGCCACGCTGACCGTGCCCGGTACCGGCACCACGGTGATGGAGGCGCCGGACTTCCCCGCCGACCTGGCGGCCATCGCGCGGGCGTGCGCCGAGCAGTTGGCCGTGTGCCGGGCCGCGACCGGTGCGGCCTGGACCTACCTCAGCCCGCCCGCGCTGCTGGAGCCGGGCGGGCGCACCGGGCGCTACCGGCTGGGCGGCGACGAACTGGTGGTGGACGCCCGCGGCGTCTCGCGGATCTCCATGGGCGACCTCGCCTCGGTCCTGCTGGACGAGGCCGAGCGGCCCCGGCACCTCCGGGCGCGGTTCACCGCCGCCTACTGAGTCCGCGTGCGCGCACGGCGCGGCCCGGGGCGGCCGGCGGCGCGCGCGGGCGCGTCCGCGGAGCACCTGCCGGGAGCGGCCGCGCGGGATGGACGGGCGGGAGCGCGGAGGCGTCCGCAGGGGCGCGGCCGCTTGGAGGGGTCCCGCGCCGGATGACCCGGCGGGAGCGCGTCCGCTCCGGGGCGTCCGGCCGAGCGGGCGGGCGGCGAGGGGGTAGCGTCGGCGGTGGAGCGCGGCCGGGGTCGCCCGGTTCCGGCCGTGCCGCCCGGATGCGACAGGAGTGCAGATGAGGGTTCCCAGCAGCGTCTACACCACGGCCGGCCTGATCGGCGGGTACGCCGCGGCCCGGACCACCAAGAACCGCCGGCTCGGCGGCGCGGTGCTGGCCGCCTGCGGCGCGGCGGCGTTCCGCAGCTGGCGGCGCAGCGCGGGCCTGCCCACGGCCGCCGCGCTGTCGGCGGTCTACAGCGGGGCGTTCGGTCTGGCCCACCCGCTGGCCAAGCGGATGGGCGCCTGGCCCGCCGTGCTGGCGGTCACGGCCGCCACGGGGGCCGCGGCCCACGTCCTGGCCGACCGCCGGGGCGGCGGGCGCGACTGACCCCGGCGGGAGGCCGGGGCCGGCGGCGCGGGGCGGCCCCGCGCCGCCGCCGGGCCCGGTGGGACGGCGCCGTCCGCCGGGTCCCGGGCGCGGGCCTCAGCCCTGGGTGATGTAGGACTCCAGCTGCCGGCGGTCCTGCTCCAACTGCTGGATGCGGCTCTTGACGACGTCGCCGATGCTGACGATCCCGACCAGGCGGCCGGCGGACAGCACGGGGACGTGGCGGACGCGGTTCTCGGTCATCACGACGGTGAGCGTGTCGACGGTGTCGTCGGGCGCGCAGGTGATGACGGCGGCGGTCATGATCTCGGAGACAAGGTCGGCCAGGAGGCCGGAGCCGCGCTGCTCCAGCCGGCGCACGACGTCGCGCTCGGACGCGATGCCCGCCACGGTGCCGTCGCGGACGACCACGGCGGCGCCGATGTTGCGCCGGGCGAGGCGGGTGAGGAGGTCGGCCACTGTCGCGTCGGGTGTGATGGTCTCGACCCGCGTGCCCTTGGCACGCAGGATCTCAGCGATCAGCATGTCGATCACCTTCCGATCGGTGACGACGGGTTACCCATCGCGCGAGCGGAGTAATCAGCCGATGACCCGGTGGCCCGTCCTCGTGTCGGTGCCCGCCTCCGGCCACGCCGCCTCCGCTAGCAGCGCTCGGAAGTGGGATCTCGCCTCTGTGTAGCCGTCGAAGTGCACGGCGGCGGCCATGGCGGTACCTCCTCGGTGTCGCCCTCACCACCCCAGCCACCGCCACGTACGTCGAGTACGTCAGGTACGCGCCGTACGCCGCCCGAGAGCGGACCGGGCCGGGGGGCCGGGTCCGCCCTCGGGCTCGGTGCCGGGTCAGAACGGGGTGAGGGTGACCTCGAAGGACGTGGGGGCGTGGTCCTGGATGTAGGACGCGAACTCCGACACGTCGTCGAAGGCGAAGCCGTAGGCGCGGCCGTCCTCGCTGGCCTCGTGCATGACGCGGGCGTAGTGGTTGGTGGTCGGGGCGGTGTAGAAGGCGGCGGGGTCGGTGACGGGGTGCTCGGCCGTGGTGAGCAGGGTCGAGCGGTTGAAGGCGGCGCCCAGGATCGCGGCGACCGGGCCGGTCACGCCGTCGTTGGGTGCCGCCAGGGCGCCGTCGCAGAAGAGGACGTCGCGGGTGGAGGGGCGGGCGAAGGGCGCGACACCGCCGCCGAAGGCCAGGCGCCCGGAGCCGTCGACCCGGCCGGTGAAGGTGCCCGTGTTGGTGGTGACGCGCAGGTCGGTGCCGCCGTAGCGGGCCCAGACCTCGTCGATGTAGGCGGCGTAGTAGTCGGCGGGGAAGCGGCCGCTGTCGATGCCGTGGCCGGGGGCGATAACGCGGAGCCGGTCGCCGACCACGAGCGGGGAGAAGTCGGGGTGGGCCGCGATCTCGTCGAACACCAGGGCGCGGCCGCCGGGCTTGAGGGCCCCGGTGGTCTGCTCGCGCTCGCCGCTCAGCCGGATGGCCAGGGGCACGCTGAACTGGTCGACCATGGTGGTGTTGCAGTACATGCCGGTGTCGTTGTGCGTGAACTCGACCGTGTCGTGCAGGACGGTGTAGTTGGGGTCGCTCTCGACCCAGCCGGCCGGGTACTGGAGGGCGGGGCGGCCGTTGCCGTCGGCCACGACCTTGAAGCGGAGCTTGTCCTCCAGGGCGAGGTAGATCCGGCCGGACATGAAGGGCAGGGTCAGCCCGGCCGTTTCGGTGAGCGGGATGGCGTAGTCGGTGAAGCCGTTGTCGGCGTTGTCGGACTCCTGGACCGGCGCGGCGGCGCCGTCGCGGGTGACGCGGCACTGCTGCCCGGTCGCCAGGTCGGTGCCGACGATGTAGACCCGCACGGCGCTGTCGGGGTAGCCGCTGTTGTTGACGAAGGACACCGGCAGCGCGCCGGCCTGGGCGCCGTCGGTGAGCCGGGCGGCGCCGGGCCGCGCGCCGCAGGCCGCGGCGCCGAGGAGCGGGGCGGCCACGGCCGCGGCGCCCACTCCGCGCAGGAAGGACCGTCGGTCGATCATGGGGGGGGATCCCTTCTGATGGGGGCAGGGCGGGCGCGCCGCGCACCGGTCGCCGGTGCGCGGCGCGCCCGCTTTCAGGGGATGCGCCGCCGGCGCCCGGCGCGGGGAGGCGCGGCCGGGCACCGGCGGCGTGGTGGGGCGGAGCGCGAGGCGTCCGCGTGCGAGGCGGCGGTGCCGGCCTCGCCTCTCCCCCGCGCGGCGCGGGGGGAGCGGGTGCCGCCGCGGGCGGCGGGCGGGACGGCGGCGGGGGCGCGGCCCGGGCCGGGGCGGCCCGCGCGGCCGGGGGGCGGGGCGGCGGCGCGGCGGGCGGTGGGCCGTGGGCGGGGCTGCATCTCGTCGTCCTCGGAGCAGGGAGTCGGGGAGATGGGAGGCGGGGCCGGCCCGCGCCGGCCCGGAGCAGCATCCGTGTGGGGACGGATGCGGTGGGAGTAGTGTTCGTGTGGCAGTGGTTGGCTTTCCCCTGCGC
Source organism: Streptomonospora nanhaiensis (assembly GCF_013410565.1). Lineage (NCBI taxonomy): Bacteria > Bacillati > Actinomycetota > Actinomycetes > Streptosporangiales > Nocardiopsidaceae > Streptomonospora > Streptomonospora nanhaiensis. The sequence goes on along the minus strand of NZ_JACCFO010000001.1, from coordinate 5,527,662 downwards.
TGCCCCGATGCTAAAAGCGTGCCTTCTGGGGCGCAAGAGGCGTTCTCGCACCGCGTGAGGCCCCGGGCGCGCTCGGCGACGACGCCCGTACGCGGCCGCGCCCGTACCACTCCCCCATCGCGGGCCCCGTGATCTCGACCGCCGCACCCGGCCCCGACCAGACCGGTCCGACCGGCCCCGCTCCCCAGGTCGGACGGTTTTTCCACCACCGCCCGGCACCCGCGCCCCACCGGGCGGCCCGGTCGGGGCCCGCCCCGGCCGCGGGCGGCCGAGGGGGCCGTGTCCGCAGGAGCCCGCCGGGCGCGTCCCCGGCGGGCTCCTGCGGACACGACGAGGGGGAAGCCGGCGGGGCCGGCTTCCCCCTCACAGGCCGTCAGCGCTCACCGCGGCGGGTAGTCCTCCCCGCCGCGGTGCCGTGCGGCGTCAGCTGCAGCCGCTGGTGGAGCCGCAGCCCTCGCAGACGTAGCAGCTGCCCGACGGGCGCATCTTGGTGCCGCAGGTGACGCACAGCGGGGCGTCGGCGACGAAGCCCTGCTGGCGCTCCACCAGTTCGGTGGTGGTGTGCACCTCGGTGCTGGGGGCCGGGCGCGCGCCCTGCTCGCCGGTCGACTCCGCCGCGCTCTCGGCCGGGGCCACCGGGGCCGACTGGGCGTAGGACTCCACCTGGGCCGCGACCTGGGCCGGGTCCTCGCCGTTGGCCTGGGCGCGGCGCTCCTCCGCCGAGAGGACGCCCAGCGCGGCGCGCTCCTCGTAGGGCAGGTAGTCCAGCGCCAGGCGGCGGAAGATGTAGTCCACCACCGACTGGGCCATGCGGATGTCGGGGTCGTCGGTCATGCCCGCCGGGTCGAACCGCATGTTGGTGAACTTCTCGACGTAGGTCTCCAGCGGGACCCCGTACTGCAGCGCGATGGAGATCGCGATGGAGAAGGCGTCCATCACCCCGGCCAGGGTCGAGCCCTGCTTGCCGAGCTTCATGAAGACCTCGCCCAGCCCGTCGTCGGGGTAGGAGCCGGCCGTGATGTAGCCCTCGGCGCCGCCGACCGAGAAGGACACGGTCTGGCTGGGCCGCTTCTTGGGCAGGCGCCGGCGCACCGGCCGGTTGACCTCCACGACCTGCGGCGCGGGCGCCTCCTGCGGGGTGTCCGCGGTCTTCTTCTCGCCGGAGCCGGTGGACAGCGGCTGGCCGACCTTGCAGTTGTCGCGGTAGACCGCCAGTGCCTTGAGCCCCAGCTTCCAGCCCTGGAAGTAGATGTGCTCGAAGTCCTCGACGGTGGCCTCCTCGGGCACGTTCACCGTCTTGGAGATCGCGCCGGAGAGGAACGGCTGGACCGCCGCCATCATCTCCACGTGGCCCATGGGCTTGATGTAGCGCTTGCCCATGGCGCAGTCGAACACCTCGTAGTGCTCCGGGCGCAGGCCCGGGGCGTCGACCACGTGGCCGTTCTCGGAGATGTACTCCACGATCGCCTCGACCTGCTCCTGCTGGTAGCCGAGGTTCTTCAGCGCCCGCGGGATGGCCTGGTTGACGATCTGCATGGAGCCGCCGCCGACCAGCTTCTTGTACTTGACCAGCGAGAAGTCGGGCTCGATGCCGGTGGTGTCGCAGTCCATCATGAAGCCGATGGTGCCGGTGGGCGCCAGCAGGCTGGCCTGGGCGTTGCGCCAGCCGTTCTTCTCGCCCGTCTTGAGGCACTTCTCCCACGCCGCGGTGGCCGCCGTGTGGATGGCGCGGTCCATGTCGCCGATGGTGCGCACGTCGTCGTTGGCGGCGGCGTGCTTGCGCATGACCCGCTTGTGGGCGTCGGCGTTCTTGGCGTAGCCCTCGTAGGGGCCGACGACCCCGGCCAGCTCGGCGCTGCGCTTGTAGGCGGTGCCGGTCATCAGGGAGGTGATGGCGGCGGCCACGGCGCGCCCGCCGTCGGAGTCGTAGGCGTGGCCGGTGGCCATCAGCAGCGCGCCGAGGTTGGCGTAGCCGATGCCCAGCTGGCGGAAGGCGCGGGTGGTCTCGCCGATCTTCTCGGTGGGGAAGTCGGCGAAGGTGATGGAGATGTCCATCGCCGTGATGATCAGCTCGGTGAGCTTGACGAACGTGTCGATCTGGAAGGTGTCGTCGTCGCCGAGGAACTTCAGCAGGTTGATCGAGGCGAGGTTGCAGGAGGAGTTGTCCAGGTGGACGTACTCCGAGCAGGGGTTGCTGGCGGTGATGCGCCCGCTCTCGGGGGTGGTGTGCCAGTCGTTGATGGTGTCGTCGTACTGGAGCCCGGGGTCGGCGCACTCCCACGCCGCCCGCGCCATCTTGCGGAACAGCTCCTTGGCGTCGACGGTGGCCAGCACCTCGCCGGTGGTGCGCGAGGTCAGGCCGAAGTCCGAGCCGGTCTCGACGGCGCGCATGAAGGCGTCGGAGACCCGCACCGAGTTGTTGGCGTTCTGGTACTGCACGCTGACGATGTCGGCGCCGCCCAGGTCGACGTCGAAGCCGGCGTCGCGCAGCGCGCGGATCTTGTCCTCCTCGCGCGCCTTGGACTCCACGAAGTCCTCGATGTCGGGGTGGTCGACGTCGAGGACCACCATCTTGGCGGCGCGGCGGGTGGCGCCCCCGGACTTGATGGTGCCCGCCGAGGCGTCGGCGCCGCGCATGAACGACACCGGGCCCGAGGCGGTGCCGCCCGAGGACAGCAGCTCCTTGCTGGAGCGGATGCGGGAGAGGTTCACCCCGGCCCCCGAGCCGCCCTTGAAGATGATCCCCTCCTCCTTGTACCAGTCGAGGATCGACTCCATGGTGTCGTCCACGGAGAGGATGAAGCAGGCCGAGACCTGCTGCTGGGAGGCCGTGCCCACGTTGAACCAGACCGGCGAGTTGAAGCTGAACAGCTGGTGGATCAGCGCGTGCTTCAGCTCGTGGTCGAAGATCTCGGCGTCCTCGTCGGTGGCGAAGTAGCCGTGCGCGCGGCCGGTGGCGGTGTAGGTGCCCACCACCCGGTCCACGAGCTGCTTGAGGCTCCACTCGCGCTGCGGGGTGCCCAGGGCCCCCCGGAAGTACTTGCTGGAGACGATCTGGGTGGCGTTCATCGACCAGAAGGCGGGGAACTCGACGCCGCGCTGCTCGAAGTTGACCGACCCGTCGCGCCAGTTGGTCATGACGACGTCCCGGCGCTCCCACTCGACCGCGTCATATGGGTGCACGCCCGGCGTGGTGAAGACCCGCTCGATCTTCAGGCCCTTGCGCCGGTCCTTGCCCTTGCGGGCCGCCCCGCTGGCGGTCTCCGTCATCTCGCTCCCCCTGCTCCTCATCTGAACCCATACCAGGCACCGCCCCACTGCCGTGGGGACCGGTGCGTGCCGTGCTCGCCCGGCCGCCGCCGCGCGCTAGTCCTCGTGCCGCGCCTTCTCCCGGTCGGCCCGCAGCATGGCGATCTCGTGCTCGAAGTCCGCCAGGGACTCGAACCCGCGGTAGACCGAGGCGAAGTGCAGGTAGGCGACCTCGTCCAGTTCGCGCAGCGGACCCAGGATGGCCAGGCCGATCTCGTGTGCCGGGACCTCGGCGACTCCGCGCGAGCGGATCTCCTCCTCGACCCGCTGGCCGAGCTTGGCGAGGGCGTCCTCGGTGACCGGGCGCCCCTGGCAGGCGCGCCGCACCCCGGCGACGATCTTGCTCCGCGAGAAGGGCTCGGTGACCCCCGAGCGCTTGGCGACCATCAGCAGCACGGTCTCCTGCGTGGTGAAGCGGCGTTCGCAGCTCGGGCACGAGCGGCGGCGCCGGATGGCCGCGCCGTCGTCGGTGGAGCGGCTGTCGATCACCCGGGTGTCGGGATGGCGGCAGAACGGACAGTGCACGCCGATGCGCCTCCCCAAGATCGTCGTCGTCTCTCGCGGCGCCCCCGCACCGGCCGGGCCGGCGTGCCGCGCGCATGCGCGTCAGCGCCGGTGTCCCGGCGGCGAAGGGCGCTTGGTCCGCCTCGCGGAACACCCGCCGCACGGGCGCCCCCGAAGGAACGGGTACCTACTAAAGCACAATTTCTAGGCCGCGTGTTCCACGACGAGCACTAGATGTTGTGGTCAACCTACGACCGCCACACCAGCCACGCAAGTCCCCCGCGCAACCGCCGCGGGTCTTCCCGCTGGTCATCCCGGGGAAAACCACGAGGGGTGGCCGGGCGTGTCCGCAACGTCCTCACCTGCGCGGAAGCGGCGGTGTGCCGACAACCACACCGCACGAAAGCACCGCCGGGGCACCCTGGACGGGGGAGCGGGCGCGGCGCGGGCGCCGAAGGCGCGCGGCGGCCGGAGAGGGCTCCGGGGCGCCCCCGCCGGGAGTCGCGGGCGGGGGCCACCTTACCCCCTCGGGGAACACCGCCGTCCGGCACACGCCGATCACCCGCCGGGGCGCCGCGGGCGCACGGACGCCCAGGTCAGGTGTTACGCACTCCATTCCCCGACCGGGTGGCCGACTCCGGCCGCGCGGCACGCCGAAGGGCCCGGCACGGCGGCTCCCGGGCACGCCGAGAGACCGGCCCACGCGCGTCCCGATCCCGGGCACGCCGAGGGGCGTGCCCGCGCGACCGGACCGCTCAGGCCGCGGGCGGCGGGCGAACGCGGGGGCCGACCGGGACAGCGCCCGTCCCTTCCGCAAGCCCGCGGCACACCCATGTGGGCGGCCGACCCGCTCCAGGCGCGGGCGGCGGGCGAGCGCCAGGGCTCCCGCCGGCCGCTCCTTGGGCGGCGGAGCCGCCCGGGGCCGTCCCGGGCCGCGTCGGGGCGGCCGGGGGGCGCGGGTCTCAGGTGGTCTCGCGTGGGCGCCAGGCGCGGCCTCGGCCGGCCTTCTTGGGCTTGCGCGGCAGGCGGGGCGAGCCGCCGTCGTGGTCGGTGTCGCCGTCGGCGCCCGCGGGGTCGGCGGCGCCCTGGGGATCGCGGTCGGCGGCGTCGCCGGTCGGCCGGGCCTCCTCGCGGTCGGCGTCGGCCTGCACCTCCCGCATCCGCCGCACCCGGGCCGCGCGGGGGGTGAGGTCGCTCCGGCGCGGCGCGGCACCCGAGCCTGGGCCCGAGGTCGCCGCGTTGTCGGCTCCCTCGTCGGGCGCCGGCGCGGCGGCGGGCGGCTGCCCGGCCGTGTCCGCCGCGCGGCTCGTCCTCTCGGCGCGGTCGCCCAGCCGGGCGAACCGGCCGCGCCGGCGCGACGGCACGGCCGTCCCGGCGGGAGCGGGCGGTTTCTCCGCTTCGGTGTCCGCGGGCGCGGGCCCGGTGCCGGCGGAGACCTCGGCGGCGGTGCCGCCGGCCGCGCCGGCGCCGGGGCGGCGCGGCGGTGCGGTCCGCTCCGTCCGCGCCGGGTCCTCGGCCGCCTCGGGCGGGGCCGCCGCGCCGGCGGACGCGTCGGCGGGCGCCGTCTCGGGGGCGGGCCGACCGGGTCGGCCGGCGCCGCCATCGCGCCGCAGCGGCGAGACCGGGCCGACAGGGGCGTATCGCCCCACGCCCGGCACCGCGCCGGGCAGTTCGGTCGGCGGGGCGGGCACGGCGAGGGCCGCCGGCACGGCCGCGTCGGGCGCATCAGGCGACCGAGCAGGCGCGGACGCCTCTGCCGGTTCGGCCGGCGTGGGCCGCGCGCCTGGGACCGGCGGGGCGGCGGAGCCGGTCGGCTGGGGGCCGCCCGCGCCGTTGGCGCGCTGGGAGCGGGAGTCGCGGGTCGGCTCCTCGGCGGCCGTGCCCGGTGCCGACGGCGTGACTTCGGCGCCCGCCTCGGCATCGTCGGCGGCGCCCGTGTCGGGGAGCAGGGCCGCGGAGAACCCGTCGGCGTCGGTCACCCGCTCGCCGCGGTCGCCGGGCGACTCGGCCGCCAGGCGGCGGAACCGCGCCCGGCCGCGCCGGCCGGCCTTGCGGGGCATCGGCCGCACCGGCTCCTCCGCACCGGCGGGGGCGGCGATCGGCTCGGCCGCCGGCTCGGTGTCGGCACGGTCGGCCGCCGGCCCGGCCGACTCCGCTGTCGGCCGCTCCGGCAGCGCCTCCCAGTCGACCGCGCCGGCCGGCGCCGCCGGAGCGGGCTCCGCGTCCGTCGCGGCGTCCCCGGCCTCCCCGGCGCCCGCGTGGGCGCGCACCGCCGCCGCCACGTCCTCCTGGCTCGCCCCCGGCCACGACGCGTGGAACAGCGGGTTCAGCGGAGGGCTGGTCTCGGTGATCAGCCCGTCCGCCGCCACCGCGCAGCTGCCGCCCAGCGGCCAGCGGCCCAGCACGACGGCGGTGATCCCGCGCCGCTGGCCGTGCAGCAGCAGCCCCGACAGCGCCGTCTCGTGGCGCGCGTCGGGCTCGGTGACCAGCACCAGCGGGTCGCCCTCGGCCGAGGTCAGCGGGTCGGCCGCGCGCTCGTGCAGCTCGCGCTGCAGCTCGGCGAGCGCGTCCTCCATGGTGTCCACGATCCGCACCTCCTCGCGGGGGTGCGCGCGCAGCGCGCCGTACGCCTCGCCGCCGAGGAACCGCTGGGCCAGCGCGTCGGTCAGCAGGATGCGCGCGGGCCGCTGCTCGGGGTCGCCCAGCGCGTTGACCACGAGGCGGCGGGCCGCCGCGTAGGACCCGGCACCGGTGAGCCCGAGGCCGGGCACGTGGTCCAGTTCCACGGTGACCCGCTCGTCGATGTCGTCGGCCACCGTGGGCCGCGGGGGCGCCGGGGGCAGGGCGCGCGGCTTGGGCGGTCTGCCGCCGACCTTGGGGCGCGGCAGCGTCAGGCGCAGGCCCGCCAGGCGCACCCCGCCGCGGCCCGCCGCGTAGCCGCCGACGATGCCCGCCACCGCGATGGCGCCGACGACGGCCGGGTTCTCGACGTCCACGGAGAAGTCGGGGGTGTCGCCCCCGGCCGAGGTCGGCAGGACGGGCGGCGCGACGACCGGCGCGCCCTCCTCGGCCCCTTCGCCCGCCTCGCCGGCGGCGGATTCGGTGGTGGAGTCGGTGGCCGCGTCGGCGCCCTCCCCCGCCCCGGCGGTATCGGCCCCGCCGCCGTCCGCGCCGCCTCCGGCGTCGGCCTCGGCCGGCGCGTCCTGGGCGGGCGCGGCCTCGGGCGTCTCGGCGGCCGGCCGGTCCTGGGCGGTGGTGGGCGCCGCGTCGGGCTGCTGGCCGCTGACCACCGTGTAGTCGACCTCGATCCGGCGCTGGGCCGCCAGGTCGCCCTCGCGGGGGTCGGTGGAGCCCGCGCCCTCGGTCTCGATGCGCGGCGCGTCGTCGCCCAGCTTCTCGCGCAGGAAGTCGGCCGCCGCGCGCGCCCGCTGCTCCGACAGCTGCCGGTTGAAGTCCTCGGGCCCCGTCTTGTCGGCGTGTCCGGTGATGTGGACCGTGTGGTCGGCGGAGCCGAAGTCGCGGATCATGTCGGCGACCTTGGTGAGGTCCTCGCGCATGGGGTCGGTCAGCCGGTCGGAGTTGAGCGCGAACCCCGCGACGGTGCGCGACCGCTCGACGGTGGAGCCGGGGGCGGCGGGCCCGTCGTCGAGGTCGGCCGGCGGCGACTCCTCCACCTGGGGGCGCGGCGTCTCCGGGGCGTCCAGGTTCAGCTCCCCGGGGTCCACCGACTCCACCTGGACGGTGTCGGCCAGCGCGTGCGTGGGCGCCGCAACGGTGGCGCCCAGCGCGGTGGCGGCCACCACCTGCAGCGGGCCCAGCGGCCGGAACGGCAGCCGCCCCCCGCGCCCGCGCGCGATGACCTCGGCGGCGATTCCGGCGGCGTAGAGCCCCCAGACGGCCCACAGGGCGACGATGAGCGCCGCCATGGCCACCCCCGGCGGGGCGGAGAGGCTGCGCACGTGCACCAGCGCCGTCTCCCACGACAGGTCCAGCGACGGCCAGGGCAGGTGCCACAGCAGCACGTAGGGCAGCCCGGCCAGGACGGCCAGGGCCAGCAGCAGGGCGCTCAGCCGGCGGATGGTGCTCATATCGCCTCCACGGATCACGGTCGCTATGGAGCGGACGCGGCGGGGGAAGTGTAGGGGCGGGCGCTGGCGGTCGCCTCGACCGTGGTGGAGCCGATGGGCAGCAGCACGAAACCGTAGTCGACACTGCACGTCACGGTGACCGTGTCGCCGTCGACGGTGACGGTTCCGGTGGCTCCGGCGTCGGCGAGGAACGCCTGGGCGGCCCGGCTCGCCTCGACGGGGTCGAGCCCGACCTCCTCGGCTCCGGAGCGGTAGGCGGCCCAGTCGATCTGCTGGACCCCGACCCGCGCGGCCTCCTGCGCCATCAGGTGGGCGCCGCTGTGGGCCCGCAGCAGGCCGCCGCCGTCGAAGACCAGGCCCAGGCACAGCACGAACGACGTCGCCAGCACCACGACGAACGCCGTGGCCTGGCCGGAGTCGCCGCGCCCGCGCCCGGCGGGTGCGGCGGCCGGCGCGGTGCGGGGTGCGGGGCCCGGCGCCGTCACGGCTGCCCCCGGAAGGTGTCGACCACGACCGTGGACTCCCCCTCGATGGTGTGGGTGCCCGGCACGTCCAGCCCGACGAGGTCACCCAGCCCGACATGGCACTCCAGGACGGCGTGCACCGCCGCCCCGGGCAGCAGGCCGCCGTGGTCCACGGTGAGCGCGTAGTCGGCGCACACCAGCCCGTGGGTGCTCAGCGCGGCCTCGGCGGTGGCCGCGGCCGCCGCGTCGGCCTGGGCGGGGGTGCGCTCCAGGGACGCCGCGCGCGCCGCGGCGTGGGCGACCTCGTCGGCGGTGGCCGCGGCGCCGGTGACGCGGCCGGCCAGCAGCATCAGCATGGCGAACAGCAGCAGCATCGGGGTGAGGACGGTGAGTTCGGTGGCCATGGAGCCCCGGTCGCCGCCGGGCCCGCCGGCGGCCACCGGCGCGGCGCGCAGGGTCGCGGAGGTCACGGCGCGGCCCCTCCCGCCTCTCCCGGCTCGACGAAGCGCTCCACCGGCGCCGTGAGCTCGTGGCGCACCGGCCAGGTCAGGCCGGGGATCAGGCTGGGGACCTCGGCCTCGACGACGACGCGCACGCTGACCTCGCCGCGTTCGACGACGATGACGCGGTTGCCCAGGACACTGCCGCCGATCTCGTCGGCGAACGCCTCGGCCTGCGCCTGGGCGCCGGCGGAGTCGGCGGCCCGCGCCGTCTCCACGGCGTGGCGGGCCACGCTCGCCGCGGTGTGGTCGCCGTGCATCCACACGGCGACCTGGACGACGAGCAGCACCAGCAGCAGGAGCAGCGGGGTGGCGACGGCCACCTCGGCGCTGCCCCGGTCGTCGTCGGCCCGGGGGCGCGTCCGGTGCGCGACCGGGCGCCCCGAACGAGGCGTGGAGCGCGCCATTATTCGAGCGTGATGCTCTGGGCGCGCTCCAGGACGGTCGCGGAGATGAACCCGACCGCCGTGATGGCCATCGCCACCAGCAGCGCGATGACCACGACCGTCTCGGTGGAGTATCCCCCGTCTCCGCGGGCGCGCCGGCCGCGGTCGTCAAGCAGGTGGATCAGGAGTTTCATCGCGGGCTCCAGGTGGTCTCGTCGGGGACGGCGGGCTGCGGACGCACAGCCCGCGACAGGGTCACAGACTGGTCAGGATGTGGGTCATGGCGGGGTAGCCGAGCATGCCGAGGAACCCGGCGAACAGCAGTACCACGGGCAGGCTCATCCGCTCGGTGGCCGACTGCGCCTCGGCGTCGAGCTCGGACAGGAACTGGGTGCGCAGGGTCTTGGCCTTGGCGGCGAGCGAACCCCGCACGCGCGCGCCGTCGGCGCCGGCCAGCTGGAGACTGGCGGCGAGCTCGTTGAACTCCGGGGTGTCGAACTGCTCGCCCAGCTCCCGCAGCGCCGACCAGGCCGGCAGCCGCCGCAGCGCCGCGGCGCGCAGGGCGTCGCGGATGCGGCCGATGGCCCAGCCGCCGCCCACGGCCGTGGCGTCGGACAGCGCGCCGTTCACCCCGGCGCCGCCGGCCAGCGACACCACGACGAGGTCGGCGAACCCGGCCAGGGCGTGCCGCATCTGCTCGCGGCGCTTGGCGGCCTCGTCGCGCAGCGCCATGTCGGGGGCGAACCACAGCACCCCGGCCAGTACCGCCCAGGCCGCCACGCCCCACAGCGAGGCGAGGTCCAGTCCGACCAGCGCCAGCGGCGCGGCCAGCAGCGGCGGCGCGGCCAGGCCCAGCACCAGGCCGGTGGCCTTCTCGGCGAGGTAGCCGGCGGCGTCGCGCTCGCACACCGCCAGGTCGCGGCGGGCGCGGGCGCCGGGCAGGCCCAGGGCCGCCATCAGCGGCGCGCCGACCGCGCCCAGGCGCGACAGCGGCCCGCCGGCGTCGGCGCGCACCGGGCGGTGGATGGGCGCCGCGGGCTCGGCCAGGCGCTCGCTCAGGCTCGGCCGGGAGTAGCGCACGGCCAGCAGCAGCCACAGCCCCGCGCCCACGGCCAGGCCGGCCAGCGCGGACAGCAGCAGGATGGGTCCGCTCATGCCGGTGCCTCCGCCTTCTCGGCGGCCGGGGCCGCGGGGCTCGCCGGTGCCAGGACGCGCGGGCCCTGCTTGGGCCGCGCCATCCGCACCATCCACACCAGGGCCGTGCCCCAGACCGCGCCGATCCCGGCCAGAACGACCTGGCCGAGCAGGCTGTCGAACGGCGCCAGGTAGTCGGGGCTGAACAGCAGCAGCAGGGCGGCCATGCCCAGGGTCACCCCGATGATGATGCGGGTGGAGGTGCGCACCCGCGCCCGGCTGGCCGCGACGCGCACCAGCATCGCCGCCTGGTCGCGCGCCGCCTCGGCCAGGCTGCCCAGCAGCACGCCCAGGTCGGTGGCGTGTCGGGAGGCGGCCGTGCTCAGCGCCGCCGACACCAGGTCGGCGGTGGGGTTGTCGACCTCGTCGGCGAAGTCGCGCAGCGCCGCCTGGGGCGAGCGGCCGCGCCGCAGGTCGTCGGCCAGCCGGGAGACCTCGGCGCGCACCGGCTCGGGGGCGATGGGCACGGTGGCGGAGATCGCCTGGTGCAGGCCCGAGGCGCCGGCCATGAGGTCGCGCAGCATCTCCGCCCAAGCCGCCACCGCCTCCACCCCGGCCACGTGCCGCTCGTAGTGGCGGTCGGGGCCGAGCACGGTGGGCAGCCACCAGCAGGCCAGCGCGGCCAGCACCCCGGCCACCGGCCACTGGGTCACCGCCCACACCAGGGCGCCGCCGCCCAGGGCACCGGCCAGGCGCAGCGGGCGGTGCTCGCCCAGCAGCGCGGAGCGCAGCGAGACCTGCCGGCCGCCGCGGGTGGCGGGCGGGACCGAGGCCAGGGCGGCGAGCGCCACCCACAGGCCGGCGCCCGCCACGGCGCCGCACACGGCGACCAGGACGGACCCGGTGACTCCGGGGTTCACGCCGACCACCCCCCCATGCCCATCGTCGCGCTGAGCTGGGAGACGTCGAACCCGGCCTCGGCCAGCGCGTCGACCGTGGCGGGGCTGGGCGGGGCCGCCGGCAGGAGCTCACCGGTGCGGTCGCGCCGGTAGATCTCGTTGGAGACCACGTTCTGGCCCTCGGCGCCGACCACCTCGCGGATGCTGGTGACCACGCGGCTGCCGGTGGGCAGCGCCGACACGTGCACCACCAGGTGCACGGCGGCGGCGACCAGCGCGGCGGTGGCCTCCAGCGGCAGGCGCTCGGCCGACTGGGCGGCGTAGGCGCCGAGCTTGGTGAACGCGCCCGCGGAGTTGGCGGCGTGCAGCGTGGTGAGGCTGCCGTCGTTGCCTTGGCTCATGGCGTTGAGCAGCGGCACGGTCTCGTGGCCGCGGGTCTCGCCGACGATCACGCGGTCCGGGGACATCCGCAGCGCGGCGCGCACCAGGTCGGCGATGGTGATCTCGCCGGCGCCCTCGACGTTGGCGGGGCGCGCCTGCAGGGCCACGCAGTCGGGGTGGGCCTCGACGTCGCGGTCCAGGCTCAGCTCGAAGACGTCCTCGATGGTGACGATGCGCTCGGTGGGCGGGATCTCCGAGGCCAGCGCCCGCACCAGCGTGGTCTTGCCCGCGCCGGTGCCGCCGGTGACCACCATGTTGCGGCGCGACAGCACGGCCGCGCGCAGCAGCCGCTCGGCGAGGCCGTCGAGGGTGCCCAGCTCGCGCAGCTGGGCGAGGGTGGTGGTGCTGTAGCGGTGGCGGCGGATGGACACGGCGGGGACGCGCGCGACGTCCATGATGGCGTTCATGCGCTCGCCGCCGGGCAGCGGCATGTCCAGGATCGGCGCGCCGGGGTCGAACCTGCGCTCGCCGGTGGCCGACTCGGCGGCGATGCGGCGGACCAGGGCGATCAGCTGCTCGGAGGTCTCGAACAGCTGGGGGCGGCGCTCGCGGGTGCCGTCGGCGTAGCGCACCCACACCTGGGTGCCGTTGCAGTTGATGTTCTCGATGTCGGGGTCGTCCAGCAGCGGCTGCAGCGGGCCCATGCCGCACACCTGGGCCAGTGCGCGGGCGGCGATGGTCTCCTCGGTGCGCGCGTCGAGCACGGCCCGGCCCTGGGCCAGCGCGGTGCGCGCCGCCTCGTCGAGGATCTGGGCGATCACCCGCTCGGCCTGGCGCCGGTACTCGTCGGCGTCGGTGTCCTCGGCGCCGCGCAGCAGTTCGCTGAGCCGGCGCCCGGCCTCGGTGGCGACCCAAGTGGTCCAGGCGTCCTCGCGTTCGGCCCGCTGAGGGTCGAGGAAGCGGTCGGCGCCGCCGACGGAGACCTCGATCTCGCTCACAGTGCCCTCCCTTGCCTCACTGGTGCCCGCCCGGTGCCGTACCGGAGGTGCCGGGTTCGCCCGCGCCGGGCGGCGGCTTGGCGGCCGTCGAGTAGCGCTGGGCCACGGGCTGCGGGCGCGCCGGCGGCGCGTCGGCGGGAGCCTCGACGAGGGTTGTGATCAGCGCCAGGGCCGCCCGGAACAGGGGGCGGCGCTGCGGCCGGCGCAGGTTGGCCTCGCCGCGCAGGAACGCGGCGCTGCGGGTGTCGAGGGGGATGCGGCCGCTCCACACGGGCAGGTCCACGGCCGCGGCGATCTCGGAGGTGGACCCCGAGCCGCCCACGACCACCACGCGCAGGGCGCCGATGGAGTCGGTGAGCGCGGCCGCGGACTGCTTGACCCGGCGCAGCTGCGCGAGGTCGTCGCTGACCAGCAGCAGGGCGTCGTCGGCGTTGGCGGCCAGGTGCGCGGTGGGCGTGCGCGGGGCGAGCCGGCCCAGGTCGACGACCGTGGCCGGGCCGCCGGGGGCCGCGCCGCCGGCGGCGAGCCGGGGGCTGTTGGTGGCCAGCAGCTGCACCGCGCCCTGGGCGGGGTCGGCAGAGGCGGGCCCGGCGCAGACCGGCAGCCCGCCGGGCAGGGTCTGGCAGAACGCCAGGGGGTCGGCGGGCGGGTCGGCGGCGGTGCGGCGGCGGGTGGCCGCGGCGAGGTCGGTGACCCCGGGCGATGCGGGCAGCCGGTACCAGGCGCCGATGTCGCCGCCGGAGGCGTCGGCCTCGACCAGCGCCGCGCCCCTCTGCTCGGGCCACACCGCGGCCATGGCCATGGCGGTGAGGGTCACCCCGGGGGCGCCGCCCAGCGAGAACAGCGCGGTGGTGCGGCCCATCAGCTGCCTCCCGAGGGCGACACCTGCACCACGGTGGCCTGCTCGGCGGCGGCCGCGGCCGCGACCTGGCCGGCGACCTGGGCGTCGACGAGCAGTTCGACGTTGGCCGAGCCGTCGGCCGTGGACAGCTCGACCGACTGCACGCGGGCCGGGTAGGCGGTGACCCCGGAGTCGCCGGCGGCGGCCGCGCCGCCCGCCGCCGCGCCGGACTGGGCGCCGCCTCCGCCGGAGCCGGCCGGGGCGCCCTCAACGAGCACGACGGAGACCGCCGCGCCGCGCTGCAGCGAGGCGGGGAAGCGGCCGGGCGCCAGGACCGCGCCGACGACCGCCTCGCCGGCGGCCGGGTACCTGGCGTCGGCGCCCAGGGCGGTCTCGGGCAGCACGCCGCCCTCGGGCACCGGGACGGCCAGGGTGCTGCCGACCGCCTCCTGCAGCCGGTCCTCGGTCAGCGCCGAGACGCCGTCGGAGACGGAGATGCGGGCCACCTCCAGGTCGGCCGCCGTGAGGACCTGGCCGGCGGCGAGGTCGGAGCCGGCCACCAGCACCCCCTGGCGGGTGTCGAGCTGCTCGACGGCGACCACGCCGGCCAGCGCGCCGGCGGTCATGATCGCCACCCCGAGACCGAGCCAGCGCCATCGGCGCGGGCCGGTGCCCAGCAGGCGCACGGTCGGCGGGGCGGCGGGGCGCGCCTCGGCGGCACTCCCACGGGTGCCGGTCATCGTGGTCACCAGGTCCTCCTTGTCATGGGTGCGGTCGCGCCGCCCGGACCGACGCGCGTCCGGGTCCCGCTCGCGGGGCTCACGCGCCGTCCTCCGTCACCAGGCCCTGGGACTCCCGCACCGTGAGGTCGACCGTGGAGGTCGTGGTGACGGGGTCGAGCGTGCCGGTGTCTCCCCCGGAGATCTCCCAGGTGATGTCCCAGCTGATGCGCGCACGCACGGTGAACACGTCGTCGGGCTCGGCCAGGGAGGAGCGGGTGTAGACGTGTCCGCAGTCGGGCGACTCCGCGTCGGGCGCGTGAGTCGCGGGGTCGTAGGGGGTGCCGGGGCCCTCGCAGACCACCTCGGTGCCGTCGCCCATCTCCCAGCGGGTGGCGCGGGGCACGGCGGTGAGGCTCAGCGACATGCCGGGGACCTCGGCCTCGGCCGTGGCGGGCTGCCATTCGGCCTCGTCGATCCACAGCCACACCGGGGTGGTGACCAGGATCAGGGAGTCCGGAGCCGGCGAGGAGGAGATCTCGGGCTCGGGAAGGTCGAAGGAGTCCATGGACTCCACGATCAGCGCCACCGGGTCGGCGCCCTCGGTGGCGGGGGTGGCGGCGCCGCCGCTGTAGTCGATGGACTCCCAGTCGATGGCGTCCCAGTCGACGGCGCTCCAGTCGACCGCGCTCCAGTCGATGGCGTCCCAGTCGACGTTGGCGTAGGGGTCGTTGGGGTCGGGCGCCGGCAGGGCTGGGGCGCCGGCCGCTCCGCCGGCGGTTCCGGCGGAGCCCGCGGCGCTCTGGATGGAGCGCACCAGGATGTCGCAGCCGCCTCCGCCGTCGTCGCCGCACTCGATCGAGCTGAGGAACGAGCCCGCGCCGGCCCCGGTGGGGGCGGTGGGGTCGGCCTGCGCGTGCCCTGGCACGACGAGGACGAGGATCGCGGCCGCCGCGGCGGCGGTTCCGGTGCGTCTCAGCATGTTCCGGGCTCCCAGATCCGTAGTTCGCTGACCCGCCAGGCGAGCCCGTCGTGGGTGAGGCCGGCCTCGACCCGGCGGGGACCCGCGCCGCTCTCGCTGGGTGCGGCGCCGAGGTTCCAGGCGGAGTCGTCGAGGCAGTCGGTGACCCGCGCGTGGTCGCCGCCCTCGACGGTGACCTCCGGGGCCAGGACGGGTTCGCCGGTGACCTCGGACTCGCCCGCGCTGCGCAGGGCCTCGCGCAGCAGCGAGTAGGCGGCGCCGGTGGCGTAGCGGTCGAGTTCGCCGGTGGTGCCGCCGCCCTCGTGCGAGGCGGCGACGGCGGCGTCCCACATGCCGGTGTAGGTGTCCAGGGCGGCCTGCTCGGCGCCGGAGGGGGTGGCGCCGGGCAGCACGACCTCGGCCGAGGGGGTGGGATCGGCGGATCCGCCTCCGCCCGCCGAGCAGCCGGCCAGCGCGGCCAGCACCAGCGCGGCTCCGGCCGCCGCGGCGCCGTGGCGCCCGCGATCAGCCGACCGGGGCGGGCGCCGGACGCCGGTCCTTGGCTGCATTGGTTTCCATCCCAGCGGTTCCGTTTCGACGGCCGCCGCCCTGGGCCGGCGGCCGGGCCCGGCGGTCGTGGGGAGTGCCCCGCACACGAGGTCCGGCGGGTGGGCGTACGCAGACGCCGACCGGTCAGGACTCCGATCGTGCTCCACGGCTCGGGCCGGACAAGGGGGTGTTGCTTCGCCTGTGTTCTACCTTGGCTTTGCGTAACTTTATATAAGGGATGCGTGGCAAACAACCCTGGGGCAACTGAACAACACACCAAAGCCACAGAAACCACATGCGCGGGCACCGCGGTGGGTGAAAGCCCCACAAACCCACCAGGGCGGCGACGGCCAACGGCCCCCGCCCGGGGCGGGCGGGGGCCGTGTGCTCCGCACGGCTCGGGCGGAGCCTAGGGCTCGATCGTCACCTTGATGGCGCTGCCCGAGGCCACCGTCTCGATCGCCTTGGGGACGTCGGCCAGCGGCAGCCGCTCGGTGATGAGGTCGGCCACCGGCACCGCGCCCGAGGCCACCAGCTCCAGCGCGCGCCGGTTGTGCGCCGGGCTCGACCCGTTGGCGCCCACGATCGTCACCTCGCGGTAGTGGACCACGTTGGAGTCCAGCGAGATGATCGGGTTGTCCTTGGGCAGCCCGCCGAAGAAGCTGATGCGGCCCCGCCGCGACACCATCTGCAACGCGTCCTTCTGGGCCTTGCCCGAGGCGGCGGCGGTGATCACCACGTCGGCGCCGCGGCCCTCGGTCAGCCGCAGGACCTCCTCCACCGCGTCGACCTCGGAGCCGGCGATGGCGGCGTCAGGGTGCACCACGTTGGCGGACATGTCCAGCCGGCCCCGGTTCAGCTCGACCAGGAACACCTGCCGGGCGCCCCGCGCGCGGGCCATGCGCACGTGCATGCAGCCGATCGGGCCCGCGCCGACGACCACCACGGTGTCGCCCTCGCCCACGCCCGCGATCTCCTGGCCGTTGAGCACGCACGCCAGCGGCTCGGCCACCGACGCCTCGGCGAACGAGACTCCCTCGGGGATCCGGTTCACCCCGTCGACGGCCAGGACCTTCTCCGGGATGACCATGTACTCGGCGAACCCGCCGTCGTAGTGGTAGCCCATCGACTCCTGGTTGGGGCAGATCGTCTGCCAGCCCCGCCCGCAGTAGTCGCACCGGCCGCACGGGATCGCGGCGATCACCTGCACCCGGTCGCCCTCGGCCCACCCGGTGACGCCCGCGCCCGCGGCCACGACCTCGCCCGCGATCTCGTGGCCGATGACGCGCGGGGGCACGATGTGGTGGTGGCCGTGCCGGTGGATCTTGACGTCCGTGCCGCAGGTGGAGCAGTTGCGGACCCGGATCTTCAGCTCGCCGGGGCCGGCCTGGGGCTCGGGCGCGTCTTCCAGACGGATGTCGCCGGGCGCGTAGAAGCGGGCGACCAACATGTGCTGCCTTCTCTCTGCTTGGGTGTGGTCGGATGCGTGCCCGGCCGGCGCCGCCGGCCGGGCACGGCGGTCAGGCCGCGGGCTCGGCGCCCATCGGGCTCAGCAGCTCCACCACGGTCTGCACGTCGCGGGCCCCCCGCAGCTCCGCCGCCTTCTCGGGGTCGGACAGAATCCGGGCCAGCGCCGCGAGGACACCGGTGTGCTCGTCGCCGTTGGCGGCGATCCCGATCGCCAGGAACGCCTGGTTGCCGTCCCAGTCCACGCCCTCGGGGAACTGCACGACGGCCAGGGCCGTGCGCTTGACCAGCGCCCGCGCGGCGTCGGTGCCGTGCGGGATGGCCACGCCCTCGCCGATGTAGGTCGGCATGGAGCGCTCGCGCTCGTGCATGGTGGGCAGGTAGGCCGCCTCCACGGCGCCCAGCTGCAGCAGCAGCCGGCCGCACTGGTCGACGGCGTCGGACTTGTCGGCGGCGGTGCGGCCCAGCCGCACCGCCTCGGGGCCGATGCGCAGGTCAGTCGGCAAGGGTCTCGCCCGCCTTGATGGCCTGCTCGACACGCGCGAACGCCGGGTCGCCCATGAACATCTGGAAGGGCACCACGACCGTGCCGGGCTTGTTGGCGCGGGCGCGCGCCGCCAGGCCCGCGTGGCACAGCACCAGGTCGGCGTCGGCGGGGATGCGGTCGACCGAGGAGTGCTCCACGGCGACGCTGTAGGGCTTGAGCGTCTTGGACAGCTGGGAGGTCAGCAGCACGCTGCTGCCCATGCCGGCGTCGCAGGCCACGACGACCTTCTTGATGTCCGAGCCGTTGATGCTGCTCACTTACTTCGCCTCCTGAGTGTGCTGCGCCTTCTCCTTGGAGCGCTCGAAGCGGCCGAAACCGAGCAGGAAGGAGGCGACGATGAACGAGACGGCGGTCGCCGCGAGCACGCCGGCGAGGACCGGCAGGTGGCCGCCGCGGGGAGAGACCGCCATCAGGGCGATGATGCTGCCGGGCGACGGCGGACCGACGAGCCCGGCGTCCAGGACCATGAACGTGGTGACACCGGCGATACCGCCCGCGATCGCGGCCAGGATCAGCTTGGGCTGGGCCAGGATGTAGGGGAAGTAGATCTCGTGGATGCCGCCCAGGAACTGGATGACGATCGCGCCGGGCGCGGTGGCGCGGCTGATCTTGGGGCCGAAGAACATGACGGCCAGCAGGATGCCCAGGCCGGGGCCGGGGTTGGTCTCGATCAGGAACTCGATCGCCTGGCCGGTCTCGTCCACCCGGGCCGTGCCCAGCGGCGTGAACACGCCGTGGTTGATGGCGTTGTTCAGGAACAGCACCTTGGCGGGCTCGACGATGATCGACACCAGCGGCAGCAGCGAGAGGTCGATCAGCGCCTGCACGCCGGAGCCCAGCACCTCGGTGATCGTCTGCACGACCGGGCCGATGCCCAGCAGGCCCACGATCGCCATCGCGCCGCCGAGGATGCCCGAACTGAAGTTGTTGTACAGCATCTCGAAGCCGGCGTGCACCCGCGGCAGCAGGACCTTGTCCAGCAGCTTCAGCAGGAACGCGGCGAGCGGGCCGATGATCATCGCGCCCAGGAACATCGGCACCTCGGCACCGACGACGACGCCCATGGTGGCGATGGCGCCCACGACCGCGCCGCGCTGGTCGTAGACGAGGCGGCCGCCGGTGTAGCCGATGAGCAGCGGCAGCAGGTAGCCGATCATCGGGTCGACGAGCGCGGCCAGGGTCTCGTTGGGGAACCAGCCGTCGGGGATGAACAGGGCGGTGATGAGGCCCCAGGCGATGAACGCGCCGATGTTGGGCATCACCATGCCGGACAGGTAGCCGCCGAACTTCTGCACGGCGGCGCGGCTCGCCTGGAGCCTGCCCGGCTTCTCGGAGTCAGTGGGAGTCGGTGTGGTCATGGGGGGAGATCACCTGGAGTCATGGTTCGGCACGACCGCGGGCCGGACGTCGGATGAGGCCGCGGAGGGCGGGCGGGGATGGGGCGGGCTGTGGGGAGGGTCGGGGGCGGAACGGGAAGGGGACGCCCGGGGAGGGCGGCCGGATGTGCGTCGGGGCACCGGGGGTGCGCCGGCCGGGTTCGGCAGGACGCGCCCCCGCTGTGGGGCGTGCCCGGGCACGCGGCGCCGACCGAAGACCTCCGGATGCGGCGGGCGCCCGCCCGGGCGGCGGATCACACCACGACCACCCGGGGCCCGAAGGCGGCGAGTTCGTCGGCCAGGCCGTCGGCCAGGCCGGAGTCGGTGATGATGCAGTCCACCTCGTCGAGCGTCGAGAAGCGGGCGAAGTGGTCGTTGCCGACCTTGGTGTGGTCGGCGAGCAGGACGACCCGCCGCGCCGAACGGATCATCGCCCGCTTGACCTGCGCCTCGGCGGGGTCGGGGGTGGTGAGTCCGTGTTCGGCCGACACGCCGTTGGTCGCCATGAAGGCGACGTCGACGTAGGTCTCCTCAAGCGCCTGGAGCGCCCAGCTCTCCACGGTGGCGTGCGTCCGCGGACGCAGCCGGCCCCCCAGCAGCATGAGGTTGGTGTTGGGCCGGGGCATCAGGGTCAACGCGATGGACACCGAGTTGGTGACGACCGTGAGATCGGGCGGGAGCTGTTCGGCCAGGCGGCCGGTGGTGGAGCCCGCGTCGAGGAGGATCGCTCCCTCGGCGGGCACCTCCTCCAGGGCCCGCTTGGCGATGCGCTCCTTCTCGGGGGTCATGACGGTGTCGCGCTGGGCGAGGGTGGGTTCGAAGCCGAGCCGCTCGACCGGGATCGCGCCGCCGTGGACCCGCCGCAGTACCCCGTGGCGTTCGAGGGCGGTCAGGTCGCGCCGCACTGTCTCGTAGGTGACGTCAAAGGCCGCGGCGAGGCCGGCGACGTCCACCCTGCCGTCGCGACGGGCGCGTTCCAGGATGTGGCGTTGCCGCTCTTCGGCGTACATGTGGCATCACCTGCGTTTCAATGTGGCTTTGAGTGATGTTAGTAAGATGACGCGCCGCATTCAAGGGTGACCAGCGGATAGACCAGCAGATACGGGCAGATCGCCCCGTATTGGGCGGTACGGATCCCGCCTGGCGGCCCGACCGGAGCACCGTGCGGCACGGCGCCCCTCCGGCACGGGCCGGGCGGTCGCCACCCACCGCCACCGGACGTGGCATGGCGTGCGCGAA
This sequence comes from Streptomonospora nanhaiensis, assembly GCF_013410565.1. NCBI lineage: Bacteria > Bacillati > Actinomycetota > Actinomycetes > Streptosporangiales > Nocardiopsidaceae > Streptomonospora > Streptomonospora nanhaiensis. The sequence continues at coordinate 5,507,300 of NZ_JACCFO010000001.1, read as the reverse complement.
CGGCGCGGACCGCGCACCGGCACCCTCCGCCACACCCGCCCCTCTCGACACCTTGCACCGGACGGCGCGCCCCGCCGCCGCGGTCCCCGATGTGTGTTTCCGGTCCGCGTCCTTCGTGTGCGTGCGGTTTCGTGTGTGCTTCCGGCCGCCCGGGGGCGTGCGGCGCGTGCCCCCAGTCTGCCCGGCCCGCGCCCGCCCCACGCCGTCCGCGCCGGTCCGACGCGGCGCGGGACCGGCGGGCCGCGCGTCGTGTCCGCGGCGCGTGCGGGCCCGCGAATACCAGCGGGGAGAGACAGCGGTCGGAATCCGCATAAAACGCCGCGTTAATTGCGCCGAGGACAGATTTCACCAGTGGCTTTCATCACAGATAACGCACCGTGACCCTTTCCGCTCCGTTAACTTCGCATTCCCTTTCCAGCGTCTTCCCCGTTTCCACCTCCCTGTTTGTTTTGTTGGGATTCCGCGGTGTTCGCCACCGGCCCCGCTCGACGGCGAGGAGTGAGGACGTTCGGTCATGCCCCCCTTCGGCCCCAACACGCCCGAATGGGCCCGCCAGACCATCAAATACCTCCTCGGCATCGAAATCCCCTCCGCCGACCCCGCCGCCATGCGCGCCCTGGCCCAACTCCAGGAAACCGTCGACCGCATCCTCACCGTCGACCTCACCGACCTCCTCTCCCAGATCCGCCGCAAAGTCCGCACCGACTTCAGCGGCATGGCCGCCGACTACTACGACAACTCCATCAAGCAGTTCACCACCGGAGACAACGACTACCTCGGCGCCGGCGGCCAAACCGCCCGCACCAGCGCCGCCGAACTCCGCAAAGGCGCCGCCAACGCCGAATACATGGCCTGGATGGCCCTGGCCGAACTCGTCCAGCTCCTCATCGAGATCGCCTGGTGCATCGCCATGGCCTACTGGACCATGGGCGCATCCCTCTCCTGGATCCCCGGATTCAAATACATCCGCAGTATGGCCATCCGCCGCCTGCTGGGCTGGCTCCTGCTCACCGCACCCGGCCACCAGATCATGGAGCAGCTCTTCGCCTCAGCCGACTCCATCATCCAACGCGCCCAGATCAACTCCGGAGTCCGCAAGAACTGGGACAACAAGATGACGTACATGGCCCACGCCGGCGCGGGCCTGTCCGGCCTGATATCGGCGGGGCTGTCCTTCGGAGTCGACCATCTGACGAGCGCGCAGATCCGCAACCTGTTCCGCAACAACATCGACAACCTGCTCAACACCCCGTCCCCACCCCGGATCGACACCGCCCCGCCCCCCAAGGCCGACGACATCCCCGCGCCCGCGCCCAAGGGCGACGACGTCCCGAACCCGCGACCGGAGTCTGGGGCCACGCCCGGTCCGCGCCCCGATCCCGAGGACGTGCCCGCCCCGCGCCTGGACCCCGACTCGGTGCCCAACATCAACAAGGACCTGGCCGAGGTCTTCTCCAAATACCAGGACGACCTCGCCTCCGCCTTCGCCGGAATCGAAGGAAAACGCCCCTTCGACAACCCCGCCACCGTCAACGCGTTCAAAAACGACCTCGCCGACGTCTTCGCCAAGAACTTCGGCAACGACATCGGCGACCAGACCGCACGCGACCTCGGCACCACCTACGCCGACGCCTTCGCCCGCAACTGGGGCCGCAACGACAACCTCACCGACACCCTCGACAACGCCCTGGGCACCACCCTTCCCCCCCACCTGCGCAACCACCTCGCCAACGACATCCCCCAAACCCTCACCGGCAACGTCCACACCTTCCTGCGCAGCAAGCCCTACTACTTCCAGAACCTCGGCCTGGGAGCCGGATCCGGCGCCACCGAGGGCTACCTCGGCGAAGGCGTCACCAACGCCGCCCTCACCGACCAAGGCTGGAAAGCCGGCCTGCACTCCGCCACCGCCGGCGCCTCCCAGGCCACCATCCAGACCTTCGCCGTCGACGGCGCCGTCAACACCATCAACACCCTCAAAGGACCACCGGAGCTTCCGGCACCTGTCACCGCGCCGCCCTCGGCAGCACCCGACACGGCCACGGGCGGCGGCTCCCCCGCCGCCACCCCCTCGCCCAACGAGGACCACGCCCCCGGCGGGGGCAGCGACGGGTCGCGCCGCGACGACCGCTCTCCCGGCTCCGGCTTCGACGGCGCGCCCGGCCCCGACCGGCCCGAGGCGCCCGACAGCGCCGCCACCCCCGACACCGACGAGACCGACCTCCCCGACCTCAGCGTCAAACCGCCCCAGGCACCCGACGCCGACCTCGCGCCACCCGGCGCCCGCCCCGCCGTCCCCCTCCCCGACACCGGCCCGCCCGCCCCGGACAGCGCGTCGGACACCGCTTCGTCGACCGCCACCGAAACGGCGGAGGACGACTTCAGCCTCTACGACGACGATTACAGACAGGCCCCCGCCACCCACACGGCCAGCGACGCCGGCGCGGCGGGCGGCTTCGCGGACACCCCTTCGTTCACCGGAAAGCCGTGGGAGCAGCCGACCCTCCAGGCCTTCGACCCCAAGCCGTTCCACCCCGTCGACGTCACCCCGCTCAGCGGCAAACCCGACCCCGCCGACTTCACCAACCTCAGCGGCAAGGGCGCCGACGCGCCTCTTTCCCTCACCACCGGATCGCTGGAGGAACGCCTGCGGGCCCTGGACGCCTACCTCGCCGACTTCACCGGGCGCATGGGCTTCTCCCCGGACGACGTTGCGGTGTCCACCGAACCGGTCCAGGTCTTCGCGGTTCCCCACGTCCCCCTGCCGACCGGGCTCCTCGCCCCCGAGACCGGGGCGGAGGAGGGCGGCGCCTCCCCGGCGCCGGTCGTGGCCGGCGGCCCGGCGCTCCCGCAGGGCGGCACCCCGCCCGCGCAGTCACCGCCGCCGCCGTCGCCACCGCAGTCGCCGGTGTCCCCGTCCTCTCCCGCCTCGTCGCCCAACACCAAGCCGGGCGGTGGCGACCAGAACACGGTCACCGGGAAGGCGGAGGAAGCGCCGCTCGACCCCGACACCCTGGCGTCGCAGTTCAACGTCGAACTCAACGGGCGGCCCAACACCGAGTCCCCGGCCTCCGACCTTCCGTCCTCCACCCGGCACGGGCCAGAGGAGGAAGGGCGGGTGGACGGCGAGCGGTCCGGCGGCCCCCAGCGCGAGGAGGCGCCCAACCCGAAGGCGGAGACCGCCACGGACACGCGGGAGGACGCCCCGCAGGCCGAGGAGTCCGCCGCGCCGCCCCCGCCTGCGGTAGAGGAGACGGCAACCGACCCCAACGCTCAACAGGAGGACACCCGGCAGAAAGGCGAGACCACCGCACCACCGCCTCCGCCGATGGAAGGGGAAACCCCCACCGGCCACACCGACCAGCAAGGAGGCGCCCCGCACGACCAGGAGTCGGCATCACCGCCCCCGCCGCCTCCCCCGCCCCCGCCCCCGCCTGCGGAAGAGGACACGGGGACCGACAACACCCCCAAGGAGGACACCCGGCAGGCGGACGAGACCCCCGCACCGCCCCCGCCTCCCCCGCCCCCGCCTGCGGACGAGGACGAGGCGCCCCCGCCGCGTACGTTCGACCTGGACTACCTGCTGCCCTCCAGCCTGCTCGGCTCGCACGCCCTGTACGCCGACGGGCTCGGCCACCATGTCGGCAGCGCCGTCACCGGCCACGGCTTCGGCCGCCCCGCTCCCGTCGCCGCCATCCAGCAGGCGATCGACAAGCAGGCCCGGCGCGACATGCGCCGGGTGTTCGCCCCCCGGGCGTTCACCGCGACGGTCCCCGGCGACGGCGGCGACTGGTCCGTCAGCGTGTCGCTCGTCCCCAACGGCGTCTACACCGCCACCAACTCCCCCGACCCCGGCGGCGTGCGGGACAGCCGGGCCAGGAACCGCATCGCCGAGTCCTCCGGCGCCGGCTACAACAACAACGCCACCGGCTACAACGGCGGCACCAAGTCGGTCTCGCTCGCCGTCCACGTCAGCCCGTTCACGATCACCCCGGTGAACTTCGGCTCCCTCGGCGCGCGGCTGACCGGGCGGCTGTCCGCCGGCCTGCGCACCCGCCTCAACACCTTCTCGGCCAACAGCTCCCACGCCACCACGACGACCGTCGAACTGAAGGGCCCGATCCACACCTACGCCTCGCGGATGCGGCTCGACGTGCGGGTCACACCGCCCGGTCAGCCGGAGGTCGCGCTGCCGCAGCGCGACCTCGACGTGGAGGTGCACATCCCCGGCGGGCTCCGGGACAACCCCCCGACCGCCCCGGACCGGATCCGGTTCGCCGACCCCAACGCCGCCGGCTTCGACGCCACCCGGCACCGGCTGCCCGGCAGCGGCTTCCGCCGGGCCACCGAACTCCACCCCATCCAGGTCGGCGACATCCGCTTCTCCCCCGAGACGGCCGAAGGCGAGGCCCCGCCCGACGCGGGCACCAAACTGCCGGACTGGGTGAACGACCACCTGGGGCACGACCGGCCCAAACGCGACCGCTTCCGCTTCCCCAAGACCCGGCGCACCCTCGCCGAGCAGAGTGACGCGGACAACCGGAACACGCTGTCCAACGACATGTTCCGCGACAACCTCGCGGAGACGACCAGCGGCGTGCTGCCGCTGCGGATCACCGACCGCTACGGCCGTCCGCGCACCGCGTTCGTCCGGTCCTTCCCCACCGACCTCGAACTCCAGCCCAACCCGCCCAACATCAACGACCTGCGCTCGCACACCACGCAGGCGAAGGGCGTGACCACCAACAAGTCGCAGAGCACCTTCCTGCGGCTGCTGCTGGGCGGCGGCCTGGACGTCGCGATCGCGGCGGTCGACTGGATCGTGGGCCGGGTCGCCGCATCGATCGACTTCACCGGGCAGATCTCCCACACCCACGGCGACAGCCGCAACCAGACCGGCTCGCTGACGTCCCTGCTGTGGGGCTCGCCCGACACGGTCGTCTACAAGGTCACGCGCAACTACTACGTGCAGTTCGACGGCGAGGACACCGTCCACCGGTTCACCGGGACGACCCTGGAGATGTCCACGGTCGAGAACGCCAACCTGCTGAAGTCCGCCGAGAACATCGGCCCGGCCGCCTCTTCGCCGGAGACCTCCACGTCAGGCGAGGACACCGCGGTCCCGGCCCCCGACCGCACCCGCACCACCACGGTGCGGCCGACGGACACCGGCGCGGCCGGGCCCGAGACGGCCACGGCCGCCGCCGAGCAGCCGGAGGGGGAGCCGTCGCGGCAGGTGGACGAGAGCGCGCCGGCCCGCACCCCGCCCAAGTACCGCAACATCCGCTCCTACCTGTGGTCGAACGGCGACTTCTACCGGCGGCCGCAGGACGGAGGGCGCCCGGTGACGGTGCCGGAGGGATTGGCCCGGCACGTGCTGAACGAGGTGGCCGCCAAGTACCCGGGCCTCGTCATCCCCGACTACAGCCGCGGCAAGGACGACTACGCCGTCCGGCCCGGCAACGAGGACAGGAACTACTTCCAGAAGTCGCCGCGCGAGAAGAAGCCGCTGCGCCGCTCCTTCGACACCGCGCACGAGAACACCCAGAAGATCATCAACGCGCTGTCGGAGGCCAACCTCAAGAGCCACGACACCGACCTCGACGGCAACGAGGGCATCCTCATCTCGCTGAACGAGTCGGCCACCTTCAAGGACAACATCAAGGCGATCCGGGTCTTCGCCGACCGGGGCGCCGTCCGGCACACCGGCGAGAGCGACCGGGGCGTCGGCGTGGAGGCCCGCGGCGGGTCCAGCCTCACGTCGTTCCGCGGCCGGGGGTTCTCCGGCAACGTGGGTCCCAACGTCACCGGCAACTTCATGCAGGGCGACCCCGACGCCCACGGCCGCCGCGAGGCCGGGCTGTACCCGCGGCTGCGGGCCACGTTCGGCTACCTGAAGAACAAGGCGTTCGGGCAGTCCGCGTCGGACTCCAGCACCAGCACGCTGATGTTCAGCGGGGGCTCCGATCTGTGGCAGCAGCCGACGACCTTCCGCGTGCGGGTCTACAGCGGCGACGACATGGGCCAGGACTCCAGCGCCACGACCATGCGGGGCGAGGGCGACGGCGTCCGCGGCAAGCCGCTCGGCGCGCCGGTCACGGTCGTCACCGAGTTCAGCACGCCCAAACTGCCCGAAGGCACCACCATCGCCTACCCCGACCGCGGCCGGCCCGCGCCGATCCAGCGGATGAGCGAGGCCGACGCCAAGGCCATGATCGAGGGCTGGGGCAACCCGGCCACGCGGCCCGCCCCGGACCCCGCCGGCGCCCGGCAGTCCGACCCGCCGAACCAGGGCACCACGCCGACCGAGAGCACCACCGCCCCAGCCGAGACCACCGCCGGCACCTCCACCGCCCCGACGGAGACGGCAACCGCCCCGACCGAGACCACCACCGACGCCTCCGCTGAGACCACCGAGTCCACCGGCACGCGGCGGCAGCCGCAGGCCGAGGCCACGCCGCTGATCACGGACCGGCTGCGGCAGTTCGGCGCCACCGTGACCGACGTCAACCAGCGGTACTCCGTGGACGGCCGCGAGATCAGCGCCACCGAGGCGACCTACCGCAGCTTCACCAAGGACGGCATCGGCCGGCGCTTCCTCCGGCTCAAGGACGGCTACGTCCACAAGGTCAACCACCTGCTACGCGACAGCGAGGGCGGCCGCCACTTCTTCCCGCACTACGCCTCGCCCGCCAACCTCGCCGCGCACCTGCTCGACGGCGTCCGCACCAGCATCGACCTGAGCACCCGGCTGCGCTCCCCGCACAACCTGCGCACGACCACCGACACCCGGGCGGAGGCGACCGGCGTCACGCTGGAGCCGGTCGACGCCGAGATGATCACCGAGGACGGCTCCTCCCCGCTCGACCAGAACACCACGAACGCGCGCACGGTCAGCGTGTCGGTCGGCGCCCAGGCGCAGACGCGCCTCAACCTGCTCAACGCCACGGTGCCGGCCGGGCAGGCCGCCGGCGGCACCCAGCCCGGCCAGCCGGGATACACCGGCCAGCCCGGGCAGACGGGCGAGGCCACACCGCCGCCCGGCCAGGGGCCGGTGGGGCAGAGCATGGCGCCCACCTTCTCCGACGGCGTGTTCGCCGACCGCACGTGGAACCTGAGCATGAGGTCCACGACGGCGTCGACCTCCTACACCGACACCACGACCCTGCTTCCCGGCAGCAAGCGCGCCTACCTCTTCCAGGTGGCCGGGCGCATCAAGCAGGCCACCGAGTTCGCGCGCAACTGGAGCATCGGCCCGACCATCGCGCGGGCGCGCAGGTACACCGGCTGGCAGGCCGACTCCGACAACCTGTTCTCCGGCTTCATGCACGCCTGGGACGCCATCACCAGCGGGCTGCTCAAGGACGGCCTCTCCCGCGACGGCGACACGCTCACCACCCGGCCGCTGCCACCGCCGCCGGGCCCCGAGGGCGAGGTCCGGGTGCGCCCCGGGTTCGAGGAGCTGGGCACGGTGCAGGCGCAGCCGGACACCGCCCGCGCGATGGACGCGCTCGTGCGGCAGCTGCGCGCCAACCACCTCGAACTCACCCGCAACAGCCGGGACAAGCTGCACCAGGCGCTGGAGTCGGAGCTGGGGCGGCACGCGAACTCCCAGACGCCGATCCCGATCAAGGTGCGCCGCACCGACATCGCGCGCATCCGGCCGCACGGGCTGGCGCCCGCCGTCAACGCCGTCCTCGACGTCAGCGTGGCGCGCAGCGGCGCCAAGGCCGAGTACGTCGGCGGCGAGACCGAGCTGCGCAGGAAGCACGGCTGGAAGAGCGGCGACGGCCGCGGGTCGGGAAGCGGCGTCCAGAACTCCGTGGGCGTGGGCGGCAACTCCCTCATGCAGCCCACGCAGAACCCGGATTCCGGCGCGACCGGTGATCCGCCGCCGACCCAGGCGGCGCCGACGCCGTACAGCACCGTGCACGAGAACTCCATCTCGTCCACGGAGAACTTCGGCCGCAACGTCGTGGACCAGAACGGGCGCTCCACCAACCTGACCCTGCCCACGCCCTACGCGAAGGTCAGCCACGACTCCACCGTCACGTTGGAGCTGAGGATCACCTCGCGGGGGCCGGCCACCACCGCCCAGGTGCCCTCGGCGATCCGGCGGGACGGCCTGACGGTGACCGAGGACGGCGGGCGGACCTACGCGACCTATCCGGCGCACTATCTGGAGTTCCTGCCGCCGAGGGGCGACGACGGCGGCGGGGACACCGGCGCGCACGACGCGTCGCGGTCGGCGCAGCCGCAGGACCATCCGCGGGCGCGGACGCGGGAGACCGCGCCGGACACCGCGCGGCCCCGGGACGACACCCGCAGGCGGTCCGGAACGCAGGCTCCCGGCACCGGCGCCGACGCCTCCGAGGCCCGGGCGCCGGCGCGGCCCGCCCCCGCGGTCGCCAAGGTGACTCCGCGGGAGAACCGGTCTCCCTTGCAGGAGTGGCGGGAGTGGAGCCCGCGGGGCGGCGTCCGGGCGGACCGCGCGTACATCTTCCCCGAGTCCTTCGGCGACAAGGGAAAGGCGGTCCGCGACCTCGCCCACGTCGGCCTCGCCACCGAACTGGGGTGGCGGCCGGGGCGCGGCCACGTCGACGCCGACGGGAGCACCTACACTCAGGCGGGCGTCGACGCGGCACAGGCGTACCTGGACGACACGATCGGCCGGGACGCCTACTTCGACGGCGTCGACAACAGCCTCACCGAGGTCGCGCTGAAGTCGTCCTGGAACGACGTCAGCGACCCCAACGGCTACCGGCCTCCGGGTGTCGGGCCGGCGGTGTGGGGCCTGAAGTCCCAGCCGATCCCCTCCACGGCCGTCGTCCTCGACGTCGCCCCCACGGGATCGATGTACGACTCCGCGTCCAGCGACTTCGTCAACGCCAACACCCACACGCACTCCTCCGCCCTCAACAACAGCGGCGGGCCGTCCGTCGCCGCGACCATCTCGGCCGACCGGGGGGACGGATTCCGCCGCGAGGTGGTGGACTACAACTCCCTGGAGGCGGGCTCCACCGCCGCCTTCGGCGGGCAGAACGCGCCGTCCTTCACCGCGAAGGGGCCGTCGACCGACAAGCGGAACCGGGACGACACCTATTACCTGGTGGAGTTCGACGTGGAGTGGGCGCTCGCCACCGGACGCGCGCCGCGCTCCGGCGGCACGGACGGCGATCGGCCCGGCGCCTTCATGGGGACCACCCGGAACCGGGTGACGGGGTGGGTGTCGCAGCAGGACGCGATCGCCATGGGGTTCCTCCCCCGGGAACTCGCCGATCGCACCCGCGACGCCCGGGAGGCCCTGCTGGAATACCAGAACGCCCTTGCCGCCGCCGAGGACGCGATGCTGGAGCGGCGCCAACCGCTGGCCAAGGCGGCGAAGGACGCGGTGCGCGACGGCGCCGACAGCGACGCGCACTTCGAGCACCGGCTCTTGCAGTCCTACTACGACCGCGCCGTCGGCAGGTACCAGAACGCGCTGCACGACTGGATCGACGCGACCAACGCGCTCCGCGCCGCCCTGCGCGGGGAGCCGAGCGGCACCGCGCCGGACGGCTCGGACCCGAAGCCCAAGCGGCCCTACCGCGGCCCCTACCCACGGCGCCCCGGCGGGCCGCGCACCCCGCGGTTCTGGCCGGTGAGCCGCGGCAGGCTGCCGCGGATCCCGGAGGACGAGCAGTACGAAATGGACGTCTTCAACGACTCCGACTCCGACCTCTTCGGTCCCGGGCCGTCCAGGACGAGGTTCCGCGTGCCCGTCACGAGCAGCGCGCCGCCCGTGGAGGCCCCGACGATGAGCGGGGCCCTCCCCGTCCTGGACCGGCCACACCCGCACGGGGCTTTCCCGTCGTCCGAGCAGTCCGAGTTCGATCGGGACTTCGATTTCGACTTCAACGTAGACCTGGACACCCCGGTGCGGCAGCCCGCTCCGCAGTGGCAGGCCCCGTCGCCGGTGGAGCAGCCGCAGGGGCCGCAGCCCCAGGCGCCGGGAGTTCAGGAGGTTCAGGCGCAACCCGAGGACCACGAGCAGCCCCAGGACCAGGAGCAGCCCCGGCAACAACCCCAAGACCTAGAGCAGCCCCAAGACCAGGAGCAGCCCCAAGACCAGGAGCAGCCCCGGGAACAACCCCAAGACCAAGAGCAGCCCCAGCAGCCGACGCAGACTCAGCAGACCCAGAAGCCCGGGGAACAGCAGCAGGAGCAGCCCCGGCAGCCCAAGCCGGCCGAGGAGGAGTCGGAGGACGCACAGGACGACACCGACACCCAGAAGACGGAAACGGTTCCGGCGCCCGCCGCCGGGGACGGTGCCGATACGGGTGGTCCCGTGGTCGCGGCCCCCGTCCAGCAGACGACCACCGAAAGCCCGCCCGCGTCCGAGCCCCCGGCCGCGCCCCCGCCCGCGCCCCCGGCCATCACCATTACCGTTCCCGTAGGCACCGCGACGGGGCCCTCCGCCGCCGGTGATCCCCGCACCCCCGTCTCTCCGCCGGTCTCCCCCGCCTCCCCCTCGGGCGTCGACTTCGCGGCTCTGTTCGACAGCGCGTTGAACCCGGACCGCTCCTCGGGGGTAAGCACTCCGCAGGTCCCGCAGGTCATCCCGAGCACGGTGGGGCAGGCCCCCGAGGGCGGCGACGGCACGCGGGCGGTCGGCCACGACGGCACCGGCGACGAACCGGGCGGCGACTCCGGCGGCGAGGCGGCGACCAGCCCTGCGCAGACCGCTTCGGGGCCGCGGCGCTCCCGTCCGACTACGCCGAGGGCCACCTCGTCGAGCACATCACCGACCCGGAGCGGCTCGGTTTCGGGCCGGACGGACTGATATCGCACATCGACGGCCGCCCGGCCATGGACTACCTGCGCGACCTGGTGCGGCAGCGGGCGCAGGGCATGCGCGGTGAGGTCTCCGGCGGCCGTGCCACCCAGGCGGGGCTCGGCGGTCTGCGCGCCTCCGTCAACGCCGTCGTGCTGGACCGGCGCACGGGGGCCGTTTCGGAGGCCGTCAACGGCCGCCCCTACCACGTCATCGCCGACGAGGACCTGCACCCGGTCCTGGCGCGGCGCCTCCAGGAGATGCTGGACGCCGGCCCCTACCAGCAGTGGGACCGCCACACCGGCGAGCGGCTGCCGGACACGCCGTTCCCGCACGGCGACACGCCGCTCCGGCACGCCGAGATCAAGGCGCTGAACCTGCTGCTGAACCTGCGGGGCCACGGCGTCGGCCCCGACCAGATGCCGGAGTTCCTGATCGACGTGATGTTCACGCTGGTGCGCGGGGGCCCGCTCCCGGCGCCGTGCTGCGCCAACTGCACCCGGCTGGTGGCGGGCGTGCTGTCCAACAACAACCGCAACCTCTTCCCGCCGGGGCATCCTGAGTACACAGTCATCAGCGGGGAGCGGTAATGCGTGTGACCGACGCCGAGGTCGAGCCGGGCGAGGACGGCACCGTGCTGTACCGGGGCGCGCCCTACACCGGCGAGGTGGTGGAGCTGGCCCCCGGCGGCGCGGTCGTCGCCCTGGTGACCTACCGCCGGGGGCGCGAGCACGGGCCGTGGCGCGAGTGGTACCCCGACGGCACGCTCAAGGTCGAGGGCCGGGTGGAGTTCGGCCGGGGCGCCGTCGGCACGTGGCGGACCTGGCACGCCAACGGCCGGCTCGCCGAGGAGCACGAGTTCGACGGCCTCGGCCGCCGGCGCGCCGAGCGCCGCTGGGACGCCGAGGGCGTGCCGACGGTGGAGCGGGTGTTCGCCGACCCGGCCTGACCGCGCCCCGCGCCGGGACGGGGCCGAGCGCGGCGGCTGGGCGCGGGGGGCCGGGTGTCAGCCGGCGCTCAGACGCGGGTGAGCCGGGGGACGGCGACCGCCACCCGGCGGCCGGCCGGGGTGTCGCAGGCGGAGTCGGTGATCAGGCAGTTGACGTCGTGCATCGTGCCGTAGCGCGCGAGGGCGACGTGGCCGACGTGGTCGTCGGTGGCCAGGACGACCACCCGGTCGGACACGCGCATCATCATGCGCTTGGCCGCGGCCTCGACCGGGTCGGCGGCGGTGAGTCCGCGCCGGCCGTCGACTCCGCCGGCGGTCATGAAGGCGACGTCGACGCGCAGCCCTTCCAGGCCGGGCATGCTCGACCCGCCGCAGACCGTGGCGGTGGCCCCGGCGCGGATGCGCCCGCCGATCAGCAGCACGGTGACGTCCTCGCGGCCCATGAGGGCGACCGCCACGGCCATGGAGTTGGTGACCACGGTGAGGTCGCAGCCGGGGGGCAGCGCCCGGGCGAGGTCCTCGGCGAGGGGGCCGGCGTCGAGCAGGATGACGCCGTGGTCGGGGAGTTCGGCGACCGCCGCCGCCGCGATGCGCTCGCCCGCGGTGCCCGCGGGCGCGGCCTGCGCGCCCCGCGTGCTGCGGGGGGCGGCGGAGGCGGGTGCGGCAGCGGTGTGGCCGTTCGCGGTTGCGGCCGGTTTCCGCCCGGCCACCTTCGTTCGTCCAGGCACCACGGCCTCCTATCGTCCGACACGGTCAACGGTCACCGGGCATTCGGGGGTCCCGCCGCAATCCATCGCACGGACGCCAATACCGGCCGGCGGGACGGTGACGAACAATCACTACCACGAGTGACAATTGGCCCACAATAGGCACAAATGCAAACTCGGCGCGAAAAGCCGGAGCAGGATCATTGTGCTCCTAACCCGGCCGGAGCACCACCCCTACCGAGCGTCGCCGCACCTGCGCGGACCGCCGCACCGGCCGTCCGAACCTGGGACCATCCGCTCTCCGGTGCCGCCGCCGAGCGCATCGGCCGCGACCGAATCGCGCGCGGCGCGCAGGATTCGACGCTCGGCTCTGTATTGGGCAATTCCGCACATCTGTTTTGGCGAGTCTGAGATCTAGGCAGAACGGGTCTTCCCGTCATAGGCTCATCAACCTCACCATCCTCGCAGGCCGCCCGGGGCGGCCGCGCTCGACCAGTACCCCAAACCGGTCATTTCAGGAAACAGGACACATATGCGGCACCGACGTAGAGATCCGCTGTACGCGGACCCCCCACTCGCCGGACTTGCCGAGCTTCCGCTCCAGGACACCGTCGCGGGCTTCGCCCGCCCGGCCGGCGGGGGGTGGCAGCGCGTCAGTGCCGCCGACTTCCGGCGCGACGTCGCCGCGGCGGCGAAGGGTCTGGCGGCCACGGGCCTGGACCGGGGCGACCGCCTCGTCCTCGCCTGCGGCACCCGCTACGAGTGGGCGGTGATCGCCTTCGCGACCTGGGCCATGGGCGCGGTGGTGGTGCCGCTGCACCCGGCGCTGTCGCAGGCCCGCCTGCGCCACGTGCTGGCCGACGTGCGCGCCGACGCGATCGTGGTCGAGAACCCCGCCCACGCGCCCGTCGTCGCCGAGGCCCGCCGGATGCTGCCCGGCCTCGTCCGCACCTGGTGGGTCGACGGCCAGCCCGGCCGCGTCGAGGCCGGCCCGGCCGGGGCCCCCGCCACCGCCCTGCAGGAGATCACCGCCGCCGGCGTGTACATGGACCACAGCGTGGTGGCCAACCGGTCCAGCACCGTGGGTCCGCAGGACATCGCCGTGCTGAGCTACCCCCTGCTCGGCCACCGGGTCCACGGCGCGGCGATCACCCACGGCAACCTGATCTACTCCGCCGCGGCGCAGGTCGACCTGGTGCGCCCCCTCCTCGACGAGATCCCCGAGGGAGAGGCCGACACCCTGCTGCACCTGCCGCTGGCCGGCGTGGCCGCGCAGAACCTGCTCGTCGCCTGCATGATGGCCGGGGTGCGGGTGGCCTTCCCCGCCCCCGGCGGCACCCGCACGCCGCTGCGCCAGACCCGGGCCTACGGGCCCACGGTCGTGATCGCCCGCGCCGGGCACCTGGAGAGCGCCTACACCCGGGAGCGCGCCGCCGAGCACGCCCGGCCCGACAAGCCCGGGTGGGACCGCAAGCGGGCGTTCGACGCGGCCGTCGAGCACGCGATCAAGGTCGGCAAGGGCACCAAGCGCGGGCGCCCCGGCGTGTTCGGCCGGGTCTCCCACGCCATGCACGAGTGGCTCTACACGCAGTTCCGCGACCGCTTCGGCAGCCGGGCGCGGATCATCCTCTGCTCGGGGCAGCCCTCCGACCGCATGCGGCAGTTCTTCACCGGGGCGGGGATGCACGTCGTCCAGGGCTTCGGGATCGCGGAGACCTCCGGCCCCCTCGCGGTGCGGCTGCCCGGCCCCGACCCCGAGGGCGCGGCGGGCCGCCCGCTGGCCGGCATGGAGCTGCGCGACGGCCCGGGCGGCGAGGTGGAGGCGCGCGGCACCACCGTGTTCCGCGGGTACTGGAACACGCCGGACTCCGCGGTGACCCCCACCCACTTCGCGGACGGCTGGCTGCGGACCGGGCTGCTGGGGCGGCTGGAGCGCGACGGCTCGGTGACCATCACCGGTCGGGTGGCACGGGCCCCGCAGGGGCCGCCGCCGCTGCCGCAGGCCCCGATCGCCCCGCCGGTGGCGCCGCCGCCGGTGACGGCTCCGCCGGTCGCGCCGCACACCCCTTACGCGCCGCCGCACGCCCCCCAGAGCGCGTCACCGTACCACCCGTACGGGGCACCGCCGCCGCCCCCGGGGCCCCCGATGCCTCCGGCGCCCTCCGCGTCCCCGGCCGCGCCTCCCGGCGCCGCACCGTGGCCCGACCCGCTGCGGGTCGAGCCCTAGAGCCGCGCCCGCGTCCGAACGCCCTAGGGGCGTCCACGACCGCGGACGCGCCCCGGGCGTTCTCGATGCCACACCGGGGCGGCGCGGGTGCGCCGACCGGGGCGGACGCCGGCGAAGTGCCTCGTCAGGCGGTGCCACGCGACCGGATACCGCCTACACAGGACAGGCGACACAAAGCCACACAGCCGGTGAACAATAACCAACCACTTCCACATCGGCGGGGTCCGGTGTTACTGTCTCCCTCTCTCTGAGGCACTGTTCGCGCGCTCGGTGACGGCCTGCCCGGCGGTGCGACGGCGAGGAGTGAGGACGTTCGGTCATGCCCCCCTTCGGCCCCAACACGCCCGAATGGGCCCGCCAGACCATCAAATACCTCCTCGGCATCGAAATCCCCTCCGCCGACCCCGCCGCCATGCGCGCCCTGGCCCAACTCCAGGAAACCGTCGACCGCATCCTCACCGTCGACCTCACCGACCTCCTCTCCCAGATCCGCCGCAAAGTCCGCACCGACTTCAGCGGCATGGCCGCCGACTACTACGACAACTCCATCAAGCAGTTCACCACCGGAGACAACGACTACCTCGGCGCCGGCGGCCAAACCGCCCGCACCAGCGCCGCCGAACTCCGCAAAGGCGCCGCCAACGCCGAATACATGGCCTGGATGGCCCTGGCCGAACTCGTCCAGCTCCTCATCGAGATCGCCTGGTGCATCGCCATGGCCTACTGGACCATGGGCGCATCCCTCTCCTGGATCCCCGGATTCAAATACATCCGCAGCATGGCCATCCGCCGCCTGCTGGGCTGGCTCCTGCTCACCGCACCCGGCCACCAGATCATGGAGCAGCTCTTCGCCTCAGCCGACTCCATCATCCAACGCGCACAGATCAACTCCGGAGTCCGCAAGAACTGGGACAACAAGATGACCCACCTCGCCCACGGCGGGGCCGGGCTCTCCGGACTCATCTCCGCCGGACTGGCGTTCGGCGTGGACCACATCACCAGCTCCCAGATCCGCAACCTGTTCCGCAACAACATCGACAACCTGCTCAACACCCCGCCCCCGCCCAGGATCGACACCGCCCCGCCCCCCAAGATCGACGACACCCCCACACCCACCCCCAAGGCCGACGACGTCCCCCCTCCCAGGCCCAACGACGTTCCCGACCCGAAGCCGGAACCCACACCGGACACGGTGCCGAACCCGGACGTGGGCCCGGACGTGCCCAACATCAACAAGGACCTGGCCGAGGTCTTCTCCAAATACCAGGACGACCTCGCCTCCGCCTTCGCCGGAATCGAAGGAAAACGCCCCTTCGACAACCCCAACATCGTCAACGACTTCAAAAACGACCTCGCCGACGTCTTCGCCAAGAACTTCGGCAACGACATCGGCGACCAGACCGCCCGCGACCTCGGCACCACCTACGCCGACGCCTTCGCCCGCAACTGGGGCCGCAACGACAACCTCACCGACACCCTCGACAACGCCCTGGGCACCACCCTTCCCCCCCACCTGCGCAACCACCTCGCCAACGACATCCCCCAAACCCTCACCGGCAACGTCCACACCTTCCTGCGCAGCAAGCCCTTCTACTTCCAGAACCTCGGCCTGGGAGCCGGATCCGGCGCCACCGAGGGCTACCTCGGCGAAGGCGTCACCAACGCCGCCCTCACCGACCAAGGCTGGAAAGCCGGCCTGCACTCCGCCACCGCCGGCGCCTCCCAGGCCACCATCCAGACCTTCGCCGTCGACGGCGCCGTCAACACCATCAACACCCTCAAGGGGCCGTCCGAGATCGCCCCTCCAGTGCCCACCCCGGTCCCCACCGGCGGCGACGGCGAGGCGGTCAGCGGCAGGGACGACTCCACCGTCCCGGGCGGGACGTCCGGCTCCGACAACGGCGGCGCGCCCGGCGGCGGCCGCGACGGCTCGCGGCGCGGCGACGACACCCCCGGCTTCGACGGCGCGCCCGGCCCCGACCGGCCCGAGGCGCCCGACAGCGCCGCCACCCCCGACACCGACGAGACCGACCTCCCCGACCTCAGCGTCAAACCGCCCCAGGCACCCGACGCCGACCTGGCACCCCCCAACGCCCAGCCCGGCAGCCCGGCACCCGCGGGCGGGCCGTCGCCCACGGCGGACACCGGGACGGACACGCGCGGCGGCCGCGACACCACCGGTGAGACCGGCGACGTGCCCGCGCTCAGCGATGTGCCGGACCTGATGGCCGACGACGCCTCGGTGACCGACGACGACGCGAGCCTGTACGACCCCTACGACGGCGCGCCGGTCCCGGACAACGGGCAGGGCATGACCGGCAAGCCGCCGGTCGCGCCCGACTTCAGCGTCCTGAACGGCAAGGGCGCCGACGGACTCGGTCCGATGAACGGAGCGCCCGAGGACGGGATCCTCGACATCACCGCCGAGGTGTCGGACACCTCCGGCCTGCCCGGCCCGAACGGCATGCCGCCCGTCGCCCCGGTCGCCTTCGGGCCCGAGGCCACGGCGCAGGGCGGCCCGTCCGGCCCGTCGTCCGGGCAGCCGCAGGGCAACTCCGCGAACAACCCGTCGAACAGCAACAGCAACAGCAACAGCAACAGCAACAAGCCGAGCACACCGCAGGCCCCGGCCTCCGGCCCCCTCCCCGGCGACAGCCCCGCGGCCGGGCGCGACCTCGGCGACGCGCTCAACGGCTCCCCGCAGCCGGTGGACACCCAGTCGGAGAACGGTCAGGAGGACCGCGCCGCCGAGCCCGCCGCTCCCGAGCCCGGCGACGAGTTCGCCCCCGCTCCCCCGCAGCCCACGGCCGCCGACGCGCCGCCCACCCAAAGCGAGCACACCGCCGACGCCGGTGCCCCCGGGCGCGGCGACGGGTTCACCCCCGCGGAGCAGCCCCCGCGGGACACGGCCGCCGACTCCCCCGCCACCCAAAGCGACGAGACCGCCGACGACTACGACCTGTCGCTCTACGACTACGACGACAGTGCGTTCACCGGCCCCGACACGCGCGGCCCGATCCCGGAGCCGCCGTTCGCCGGCAAGCCGGAGGGCCTCGACCTCTCCTCGCTGTACCCCAAGGCCCCCGACCATCCCGACTTCTCCGCACTGAACCTCAAGGACTTCGGCAGCACCCAGGACCCCATCGCCCGGTTCCTCGCCGACCTCGGCGCGCCCCGCTCCTGGGAGACCACCCCGCTGCCCGTCAGCCTCGACTCCCCCCTCACCGTCTTCAGCGCATGGGGCAACTTCACCAACCCCGACGACTTCGACTTCAACCAGATAGGCGGCGTGCCGGGGTTCTACGGCACAAGCCAGGCGGCCACCGCACCCCAGGAGAACCCGCCCGCCACCGCGCCCGAAACCCAGCCGGCGCCTCCCGCGCTCACCCCCCAGGAACGGGTCACCACCGGCGCCCGGACGTTCACCAGCGGCAACGACGTCCGAGAGTTCACGCAGTACTGGGACGGCATGGGCCAGTCCCTCACCTCGGACCAGAGGAACGCGCTCACGCACTACACGTCCTCGCGCTACTTCCCCACCTACCGCGACATCAACAACTACCTGCGGACCGGGCAGGGCGCCCACCCGCAGATCGACCACGACATCGCCCAACTCGACGCGCTGCTGGAGACCCGGCCCGTCCCCGAGGACATCGTCGTGGTGCGCGGCATGGACCTCGACCACATCGGCATGGACCCCTCCCAGATGCCGTACCACGCCGAGGGGTTCACCGACCACGCCTACATGTCCACCTCGCTCCACCGCCTCCCGGGCATGGCGCGCGAGAAGCAGGCGATCATGCACCTGCGCGTCCCCGCCGGCACACCCGCCCTGTGGATGGACGGACTCGGCGAACCCCGCAACCCCGAACGCGAACTCCTCCTCGGCCGCGGCCTCACCTACCACGTCTTCGACGCCGTCTACGACAGCAACCGCGGCCAATGGCGCATCTACGCCGAGATCCGCCCGGCTCCCGCGCAGCCCGCGGCCGCGGACTACAGCCAGCAGTACTGGGGATACGGGAACAGCGGCCCCACCCCGCCGGGATACGGCGGCGGGAGTGACGCCGCCGGGTACGGCTCCGGATACCCCACCGGCAACGCCCCCTACTACGGGACGGGCGGCTACTACTCCGGGTCCGGCGGCACCCAGAGCAACCCCGGCTACGGCTACCCACCGTCCGGCGGCTCCTACTACACGAACGCCCCCGAAAGCGTGCCCACGGCCTCCGAGCAGCAGGACCCGGTGCAGGACGCGCCTCGGAACGGGGAGGCCCGCACCGGCGGCCGGCAGGTGTCCGCCCAGTCCCCCGCACCGGACGCGACCACGGCGGACGACAACGAGGACATCCCGTCGCTCTACGACTACGACGACACCGCGTCCACCGAGTCCGCCGACTCCGGTCCCGCGCCGCGTACGCCGCTCACGCCCACAGGCAAGCCGGAGGGCCTCGACCTCTCCTCGCTGTACCCCAAGGCCCCCGCACACCCCGACTTCTCGGCGCTCGGGCTCAAGGGCTTCGGCACCTCAACGGACCCGGTCGCCCGGTTCCTCGCCGACCTCGGCGCGCCCCGCTCCTGGGAGACCACCCCGCTGCCCGTCAGCCTCGACTCCCCCCTCACCGTCTTCAGCGCATGGGGCAACTTCACCAACCCCGACGACTTCGACTTCAACCAGATAGGCGGCGTGCCGGGGTTCTACGG
The DNA here is from genome assembly GCF_013410565.1 of Streptomonospora nanhaiensis. NCBI lineage: Bacteria > Bacillati > Actinomycetota > Actinomycetes > Streptosporangiales > Nocardiopsidaceae > Streptomonospora > Streptomonospora nanhaiensis. Next base: position 5,487,900 of record NZ_JACCFO010000001.1, on the reverse strand, counting down.
CACAAGCCAGGCGGCCACCGCACCCCAGGAGAACCCGCCCGCCACCGCGCCCGAAACCCAGCCGGCGCCTCCCGCGCTCACCCCCCAGGAACGGGTCACCACCGGCGCCCGGACGTTCACCAGCGACCGCGAGGTACGGGACTTCGTGGGGTACTGGGACGGCTACTCCGAGTTCTTCGACAGCGGCCACAACCGGGCGCTCACCCACTACACGTCCTCACGCGGCTTTCCCACGTACCGCCACATCAACGACTACCTGCGGACGGGGGACGGCGCCCACCCCGACGTCACCCAGGACATCACCCAGCTCGACGCGCTGCTCGCCGGCCGCCCGGTGCCCGAGGACATCGTCGTCATGCGCGGCATGGACCTCGACCACATCGGCATGGACCCCTCGCAGATGCCCCACCACGCCGAGGGGTTCACCGACCACGCCTACATGTCCACCTCGCTCTACCGCCTGCCGGGCATGGCGCGCGAGAAGCAGGCGATCATGCACCTGCGCGTCCCCGCCGGCACACCCGCCCTGTGGATGGACGGACTCGGCGAACCCCGCAACCCCGAACGCGAACTCCTCCTCGGCCGCGGCCTCACCTACCACGTCCTCGACGCCGTCTACGACAGCAACCGCGGCCAATGGCGCATCTACGCCGAAATCAGACTCACTACCCCCCAAACGGCCGCTCCCGCCACCACCCAGGGCGACTACAGCTACGACCAGGGATACGGCGGCGGAAACACCTATCCGGGCAGCGACGGCTACGGCAGCGGAAGCGGCGGGTGGCCGCAGTACCCGGGCTACAACGGCGGTTCCACCAGCCACTCCGCTTACGGCGGCGCCACCTACAACCAGGGCTACGGCTACCCTCCCGCCGGCGGCTCCTACTACAGCCGCGACCCCCAGGGCGCGCCCATCACGGCCTCCGACCAGCGGGCGCCGAACCCGGCCCCGACTCCGCCGCCCGCGCAGGACCGCGCGGCCGAAGACACCGACGACTTCGGCGGCCTCTACGACGACGACTACGGCCAGGCGCCCGCCACGTCCACGAGCGAGGTTCCCTCCCCGCCCTTCGGCACGCTGGGCCTCGACGGCAAGCCCCTGCCGGACTTCAGCGGGCTCGGCGAGAAGCCGCCCGCGCTGCCGGACTCCGGCACGCTCAGCGGCAAGGGCGGCGACGGCCTGCCGAGGCCGGGCGACATCGTCGAGGACTTCCTCAGAGGGCTGGGGCTGCGCTCCCACTTCCCACCGCTGCCCGACGCGCTGGACCAGTCGCAGTTGGTCCTGGCCACGTTCGTGCCCGACTCCGTCGAGCTGCGCGAGTTCCCGGCGACGACCTCCACGACGACCACGGCCACCAGCGGGGAGACCACCGGTAACACCGGGGACACCGGCGGGCAGCAGGACGGCTCCCAGCAGAGCACCCAGCAGTCCACCCAGACGACCGTCCAGCCCGACCCGCAGGCCCCGGCCGGCGACAGCGGCGGCACCACCGGCTCCTTCGGCTCCGCCCCGCCGCCTCCCCCGCCACCGCAGCCGACCGGCACCGCCGCCGACGACGACGCCATCCTGCCGGTCGAGAACTCCGGCCAGCAGCCGGAGACCAACGCGGACGACAGCCCCATCACGCGGGCGACCGAGGCCCGCGCCAGGGCCGACGAACTGCGCACCGCCGCGACGCAGAGCCGCGACGCCGCCGCCGACGCCCGCGAGGCGGCGACCGAGCAGCGGACGAACGCCGACGACCTGGCCGACAGGGCCGACAAGGCGGCGACGGCTGCCGACCACGCGCGCACCGCCGCCGACAACGCACGGGACACGGCCAGGACGCGGGCCGAGGAGTACCGGCGGGCCGAGGAGGCCGCCCGGGAGACCGCCGCCGAGGCCGGCCGGCTGCGCACCGCCGCCGACAACGCCGCCACCGAGGCCACGCGCCTTGAGGCTGCGGCCGACGCCGCCCGCACCCACGCCGGCAACCTGCGCACCGAGGCCAACAACGCCCACACCCAGGCCACCGGGCACGCCGCCGCCCTGGAGGCCGCCGCGGCGGCCCAGCGGCACGAGGCGCGGGCGCGGCAGGCCCGCGCGGACGCGGCCGACCTGCGGTCCCAGGCCGACCGGATCGGCGAGGACGTGCGGCGGCTCCAGCAGCAGCTCTCCGACCTGCGGCCGACGCCCCCGGAGTCGCCGGAGTCCCCGGAGTCGTCGTCGGCGCCGGAAATCCAGGGTGCCCCGCCCGCGACCGAGGCGGCCCCCGCCCAGGACACCGCCGACTCCCCCGAGGCTCCGCGGGCTCCCGAGGCGCCGGCCCCCGACACCCGCGACGTCGCCACCCCCGACGCCGACCCCCGCATCGCCGACCTCGAACGCGACATCGCCGAACGCACCGCCCAGGAGTCCGGGCTGCGCGACCAGGCGGGCCGGCATGACGGCGACGCCGCCGAGGCCGACCGGCAGGCCGCCGAGGAGTGGGCGCGGTCGGGCATCGGCCCCGACGACATCGCCCGCGTCCAAGGTGAACTCGACACCGCCTTCAACCACGCCCAGGAGCTGTCCGGGCGGGCCGACACCGCCGAGGAGCAGGCCAGGCAGGCCCGGGATACCGCGAAAACCGCCCGGAACAGCGCCAACGAGGCGAACACCCGAGCCGAGACGGCCGAGCGGACCGCCGCGAACGACCGGAAGCAGGCGAACACCGCCAAGGAGCGGGCGGGCAAGGCCGATGAGGCGGCGCAGAAGGCCGAGGAGGCAGCCAACACGGCGCAGGAGACCGCGAGGGACCTCGCGCGCGAGGCCTCGGACGCCGACTACTTCGCCACGTCGGCCGAGTTCGACGCGCAGCGAGCCGAGGAAGCCGCCCAGCGCGCCCAGCAGGAGGCGGAGGACGCGGCGCGGACGGCCGACGAGCTCGCCCGGGACGCGTTCCCCGACACGGCCCGGCTCGGCCCGCTGCTCCTGTCCAACTGGTACGGCACGCACCCCGTGGACAGCGACGGCCTGCTGGACCAGGTCCAGAACCAGCTCACCGGCATCACCGACCCGCGCGTCACCCCGCAGATGCGCACGGACATCATGGACCAGGTCCGCCGGCAGGCGTCGCGCGACCTGCGGCCGTTCTTCGCCCCGCAGGGGTTCACCGCCACCGTGCGGGGGCCGGACGGGGAGTGGACGCTGGACCTGCACGTCGACCCCGACGCCGAGTACCGCCGCGTCACCTCGATGTCGCAGACGCTGCCGCCGCCCACCCGCCGCCCCAAGGTGCTGCGCTCCCAGACCGAGGGCAACCCGAGCACCGCCTACAGCTACGAAGGCGGGCACGGCGGCTCCAAGTCGTTCGGTATCGGCATCCTGCTCACGCCGTTCTACATCGGCCCGGTCGGCACCGGGCTGCCCGAGGACCTGATGACGCTGGGCGTGCGCGCCGTCGGCCGGTTCGCGATCGGCTACCGGAGCCGCGCCACCGGCTTCACCTCCAGCGGGGCCAGCACCGAGGTGTCCTCCGTCGAACTGAAGGGGCCGCCGGAGCCCTACGAGGCCGACCTGACCGTCGATCTCAAGCTCACCCCCAAGGCGCCCCCGCAGGCCGCGGCCGTCGCGCCGCCGCCCGGGAACCCGTCGGGCGGCACCACCGCGGACACCACCGGCGGTCAGACGACCACCCAGACCGGTGACACCTCCGGCGACCAGGCCGGGCCGTCGCGCCAGGCGGGCACGTCGGCCCCGGCCGACACCTCGACGCAGGCCGGCACCGGGCCGATCACCCGGACGTGGGAGACTGCGGTCCAACTGCTGGTCCCCGGCGGGCCGGGCACGACCCCTGATGGCGCACCGGAGCAGATCACGCTCGCCGACCCGCGCGATCCCGCCACCACGGAGGTCCCCGGACCCGGCATCCGCGCGATCGACCGCGCCTACCCGGTGTACGTCGGCGAGATCACCTCGGCGCCGCCGACCGATCAGGCCACGCAGACCGACCGGTCCGGGCAGACCGAACAGGGCGACCGGTCCGACCAGGCCGGGCCGAGCGACCGGACCGGCGAGAGCGCCCAGGACGGACAACCCGCCCGCGACGCGGGCGTCGGCCTCGCCGACTGGGTCCGCGACCGCCTCCTGGGGCTGTCCTCGGCCGACGTCCAGGCCCGCGCCAACCCCGCCCCCGCCCGGTCCACGCCGCCCGTGAGGAACGGGAAGCTCACGAAGCGCCCCAAGCCCCCTCAGCCGGCCAAGCCGTCCAAGAACTTCACCCGGCACAACACCGCGGCCCTGGACGGGCTGCGCAGCGGCAGCCTGATCCAGGGCAACCTGAACACGATGTCGACCGGGTACTACGACCAGGACTTCGTCGACGCCAAGGGCAAGCCGACGACGCTGCGCATCACCTCGTCGCCGACGTCCTACCGGCAACTGCCCACTCCGCCCAAGGTGGACGAGTTCAGCACCATCATCAGCCGGGACAGCGCGACCTCGGAGTCCAAGGCGAAGACGTCGTTCTGGACGCTGACGCTGGGCGGCGGCGCCGACTTCCGGCTGCCCAACCGCATCTTCCGCTTCGCCCCGGCCGTCATCGAGTACCTCTTCCGCCACAACGCGCGCCGGACCAGCGACAGCCACGCCGACAGCGCCTCCCAGGTCTCGATGCTGTGGGGCTCGCCGGACTCCGTGCTCTACGAGGTGACCCGGACCTACTACGCCCAGTTCACCGGCGACAGCGAGCCCACGCGGTTCACCGGCACCACGTACGAACTCCTCACCGCCGACGACGCCCGACTGCTCCAGACGGCCGGCAGCACCGCTCCGCGCACCGAGACCGACGCGGCGGGCGCCGATCCCAACGCCGACTCCGCCAACAACGGCACCAACACCGGCACCGAGACCGAGACCGGCACCGACACCGACACCGAGACGCCGACGGAGCCGCCCTTCCCGCACCTGCGGGGCGACCACCCCAGGCGGTTCCACTTCGCCGCGCCGCAGTCGATCACCTTCCCCGACGGCAACCCGTTCTTCAGCGGCGCCCCCGCCGCCACCGAGGCCACCGGCACCGACGACGCGGCGGTCGACCCCACCGCCCAGTCCCCGGCGGACGCGTCCCCCTCTCCCGCCAAGGGCACCCCGTTCACCGAGTGGATCAGCCAGCAACTGCTCCAGGCGATCGCCCAGCGCTACCCCGGCCTGGTCGTTCCGGACCGCTCCCGCACCAAGGACAACTTCGCCCACCGCCCCGGCGGCCGGACCTCCCGCTGGGGGCGGGAGAGCCGCCCCTTCCGGCGCGACTACGCCACCGCGCTGGAGAACAGCAACCGGGTCTACAGCGCGGTCGAGCAGGCCCACCTCAAGGGCGGCCTGAGCAAGCTCACCCACGACGGCCTCCCCGTCCACCTCCAGGAGTCGGCCGGCTTCGACATCCGCGACCTGTTCCGCTCCGGGAAGAAGTTCAAGCGGCCCGAACTGGTCACCGTGCGGCTCTTCGCCGACGTCGGCCCGCTCCAGCACACCGGCACCACCGAGCGGTTCGTCGGTTCCGGCATCTCCGGCTCCGCCCAGCGCGGGTCGCGCAAGGGTTCCGGCCACTCCAACTCGCTGGCCTACCGCTTCGTCGGATCGGTGTCGCGGGGCGACCTCGACGCCGCCGGCGCCCGCACCCCCGGCGGCTTCCTCCAGCACCTGCGGGGCGCGATCGGCCGGCGCTCCTCCACCGGCAAGGGGCTGAGCACCTCCTACGGCAGCGACGCGTTCCTGCTGTTCACCGGCACGACCGACGTGTGGTCCAGCGACATCGCGTTCACCGCGCGGATCGACGACGCCAAGCGTTACCGCGGCCCCAACCTGCTGCGCCAGCGCGGCGACCGGCTGGGCGAGGGCATCCAGGCCCGCATGGAGATCGCCACGCCCCGGCTGAAGCGCCCCGTGCCCGACGACATCACCCCGATCACGGCCGACGGCACCACGGCCCCGAACCCGGCCTCCGGGACCGACACGGCCGGGCGGCCCTCCGGCTCCTACGAGCGGCTCACCTCCGACCAGGCGCGCGACATCGTCAACGGCCGCGGCCGCCGGCACAGCCCCGCGCTGCCGCCGATCCCGGAGAACGCGGCGGTCGACGGCGCCGCCACGGCGGCCTCGTCCGCCCCGGACACCTCGTCCACCACAAACCGCGCCAACCCGCCCTCGCTCAACAGCCGGCTGGACGACGCCGGAATCTTCCTGCTCTCCGTCAACACCGGCGGGCAGACCCCGGTGCGGGCTCCCGGCTCCGACGACTCCGCGGCGGCCACCCCGCAGCCGTCCCTGCTCGACCTCAACCGGCGCATGTTCTCCGCGGAGTTCGGCGGCTCCCGCTACTTCGGCCGGCGCGACTTCTACATGCGCAAGTACGACCACTTCACCGGCGAGGACGACGCCGGGCGCCAGTTCTTCGAGAACCTGCTGTCCGAGGAGAACCTGGCCGCCAACCTGTTCAACGGGATCGTCAGCCGTCCGGAGATGGACGGCGGGCCGCTGTCGCACAACACCATCCGCCCCACGATCGTCACCGACGCGGTGGTGGAGTCGGCCACCGCCGTCCCGGCCGAGGCCACGCTGCTCATCAACGGCGCCGCCAGAAGCGGGCTGAGCCGGGGCCGGGTGCGGTCCTGGTTGGCGACGGTGGGCGCCAGCCACCTGCCGTCGCTCAACACCAACCGCGCCGACAACGATCCCGGCTCCACCCGGGGCGACGCCAGGAACCCCACCCTCTTCACCGGCCCCAGCGCCGCCAAGACCTGGACCTTCAGCACCCGCGGCGACACCACGGCGCGCGCCTACACCGTCAAGAGCACGTTCGTCCACAAGACGGACTCCGCCTACCTGGTCCAGGGATCCGGCCTGATCCGCCAGGCGGCGCAGTTCGCCCGCGAACTCGACCTGGCCGGCACGTTCTACCGCTCGCCCGTCTACACCGGGTGGCAGACGCGGTTCGACGACCTGTTCGCCGGCTTCGCGCACGCCTGGGACGCCCTGTCGAGCCGCCTGGTGCCGGACCGGTTCACCGGCCCCGACGGCAACAGCCCCCTGGACACCCGCGACGTCCCGCCGCCGCCCGAGTCCGTGGACGTGCGGCCCGGACTCTCCGACACCGGGATCACGTTCCGGCCCGCCGACGCGGAGGCGGCGCTCAACGACCTTGAGGCCAAGCTCGCGGCCCACGACCTGGAGCTGACCGGGAACAGCCGCGCCCGGCTCACCCAGGCCCTCGCCTCCCACCTGTCCGACAACCCCAACTCCGGGGTGCCGATCCCGGTCGACATCCGCCGCATCGTCCACCGCACCGACTTCCCCAAGACGCCGATGGAGCTGCCGTCGGTCCCGGCCGTCATCCACGTGCGGGCGAACCGAAGCCCGAATGCGCCCGAGGTCGGCTACCTCGGCGGCGAGTCGGAGTTCCGCGAGACGCGGTCCTTCACCTTCTCCACCACCACGACCCACACCCACGGGACGATGGGCACCAAGGGCGTCGGCGGGTTCGGCACGATGGTGCCCAACACCACCGACACCAACCCCGACCACGACAACCACCGCTCCCAGACCGGCTCGCCCGCGGCGCTGTCCTCGATCAGCCCGCCCCACGACACCACCGTCGCGTCCTCCCACAGCGACACCGCCGCCAACACCGCCGCCGACACGCGCACGGTGGTCGTCGCCGTGCCCGCGCCCTTCGCCAAGCTCGGCGCCGAGAACGACCTGACGCTGACGCTGGAGGTCGTGGGCGACGGCATCAGCCCCAAGGCGGAACTGCCCAGGGACGTGCGCACCAACGGGATCACCGCCACCGGCTCGGCCGGGCGGGTGCAGACCGTCTACCCCGCGCCCTACCTCCAGTTCGGCGACGACACCACCGGCCCCGCCGGCGACGGCACCGCCCCGGCCGGCGTCAACCCGACCCGCACCACGCAGGACGCCAACTCCGACAGCGCCGAGAACGCGCTCCAGCGGTGGAAGACGCCCCCGCAGCAGGACGGGACCGGCGCGGCGGCGCAGCGGCAGGCGCCGCCCTCCTCGGCCGACATCCTGCTCCCCGTGGCGATCGAGAACGACGGCAAGGCCGTGCTCGACCTGGGGTACACCGTGCTCGCCTCGGCCAACGGCTGGAAGCCCGACACCGACGCGGCCCAGGACGGCGGCGCGGACAGCCGCTACACCGACGCGGAGATCACCGAGGCGCGCGACCACGCCAAGAGCCGGCTGAACCTCCACCCCCGCTCCGACGCGGTCGGCCAGGAACTGAGCCGGACGGCGCTGCCCTCCCACTTCATCAGCGCCAACACCAGCGGCGGCATCAGCTTCGAGGACCAGGGCAAGACGTCGTGGGGCATGGCGATCCGCCCCGACTACGGCTCCAGCCGGGTGCTGTACGTGGCGCCGACCGGCTCCGTCACCGACTCCCACGCCCCGAGCCGGTCCGGCGGCACGACGATCGACCACGGGGGCGGCGTGATCGCCACGGGCGGCGCGGCGCTCGGCGACGCCACCACGGGCGGCTTCAACGACCACCACTCGGGCACCCAGTACTCCTCGGGCGACGCCACCCGCATCTCGCACTCCGGCGGCGCGCACGACATCTCCACGGCGCCCAAGCCGCCCGAGGAGCTGCTCAAGATCTACAGCGGCCCGCTGTACCTGGTGGAGTTCGACACCGCCTGGGCGATCGCGGCGCAGCGCCAGTCGGCCCTCCCCTCCACCCTGGGCGAGATGATCGGCGCCACCCCCCACCCCCACATCGGCGAGACCACCACCAAGGTCACCGCGTGGGTCTCCCAGGACACCGCGGTGCGGCTGGGCATCCTCGGCGGACCGCCCGACGCCGCCACGGCGCAGGCCATCGACACGATCGCCGTGAAGCAGCAGGCCCTGACCAACGCGGAGAAGGACTACCTGACGGCTCGCCGCGACCTGTGGTGGGCGGTGCAGGACGCCAAGGGGAAGCCCGCCGAGAGCCCCGAGTTCCGCGAGTACCAGCGGCTGGAGAAGCTCGCGGACCGGCGCGGAAAGGAGTACACCCAGGCGGCCGCCGACTGGCTGGCGGCCGAGCGCGCGGCGACGTCGCTCCTCAACGGCGGCACGGTCGACACCTCCTCCGGAGGACCCGACAACGGCGCGGGCGGCTCCTCCCGGAGGCCCGACGACGGCTCCGACCGGGGCGGCCGGGGCGGCCGCGGCTTCGACCGGTTCGACGGCCATGGCGGCTTCGGCGACGACAACGCCGGAAGCAGCCGGGACGGCGGAAACCAGAACGGCCGGAGCGGCGGCGGGCGCGGCAAGCGCGTCCGGTTCGCCGACGCGCCCGAGTACTTCGGCGGCGCGTCGCGCGGCGCCCAGGACTTCGACGCGGCTCCCCCGCCGCTGCGGACGCAGAGCGAGACGGCGCCGGTGGGCACCGCCGAGGCCGCGTCCCCGGCCGAGGCGGCCGGCCAGGCCCCTGCCGCCGCGCCGGACGGCGGCAGGGGCGCCGGCTCGGCGTCCACCACCGGCACCGATACCGACACCGGTGCCGCCACGTCGCCCAACCGGGCCGGCCGGCCCGAGCAGGGTGAGCAGACCGACCAGGCCGACCAGAGCGACGGCGACAGCCTCTACGACGGCCTGTACGACGACAGCCTCTACAGCGACGAGCCCGCGGCCGGGGGCCGCGGCGCCGCCGAGCGGCCCGGCACCGAGCGCTCCGGCGTCGCGACGCCCCCGCGGGAGCCGGTCGCGCCCAAGGCCCCCGACCTGTCCTTCCTCGTCAAGCCCCCGCTCCTGGCGGACCCGCCGCCCCAGACGGTGGAGGAGCTGATCGCCTCCTTCACGCGGGGCCCCGAGGCGATGAAGGACATCTCGCTGCCGACCATGGCCGACCGCACAGTGACGGTCGCCATGGCGCACGTCCCACCGATCGCCCCGCCCCCGGGGTTGAACGGGAGCGCCCCGGCGGGCGCGCCGCAGAGCACCGGCGCGCAGGACGGCGGCGCGCGGGACACGGGGCAGCAGGACACCGGACAGCGTGCCCCCGGGCAGGCGGACTCCGGGCGGCGGGACACTCAGCAGCGGGAGCAGCCCGCGCCGCAGCCGCGGGCGTCGCAGGACGGCACCGCTCCGGCACCGCCCCCGTCCTCGTCGTCGTCGGACATGGGCGACGCGCTGGCCGACCTGTTCCGCGCCGAACTCGGGCAGCAGGGCGGCACGCCGCCCCAGCAGCCCGGTCAGGACCCCAGCGGGTCGGAGCCGGAGTCGTCGGACTCCTCGGACTCGCCGTCCGACCCGGAGTCCGCGTCGCAGTCGCAGTCGGAGTCGGAATCGGAGTCGGAGGGCGAAGCCGACGGCGCGGCCACCCAGCCCCAGGCCGCGCCCGCCGCCGAGCAGCGCACGGACAGCGGCACCGGGCAGGACACCCGGCCGCAGGAGCGGCCCGCGCCCGTCGACCAGACCGAGGAGGACCCCGGGTACGAATCCGACTCCGAGGAGACCGACGCCGAGGACGAGTCCGACCACGAGGCCGAGGAAGCCGACCACGAGGACGAGGCCGTCGCGGCACCTCCGCTCACGGGGTCGCTGTCGCGCTGGCTCGACGACCTGGACGCACAGGACGCCGCCGCCGGCGCCCGGCCCCGGCCGGGCGCCCGCTCCGCCACGCCGCCCTCGGGCCGCGCCGCCGCGCCCGACGACGCGCGGTCCGCCCGCTCCGTGGAGTCCGCGCCCGCCGCGTTCGACTACACCGACGCGCCCGCGCCGCTGATCACCGTCTCCGCGCCGCAGGACACCGCCCCCGAAGATCCGTCCGCCCCCGAGCCCGCTGAGGACTCCACCACCGCCGTGCGCCGCCCCGCGCCCGAGTCCGGGCCCGAGGATTCGGCCGCCGAGGAGCGGGCCGCGACGCCCCAGGACCGGCCGCACGTCGTGCAGCCGGAGTCCGAGGACACCGAGGGCACCGAGGAGTCCGCGACCGACGAGGAGACCGGGCACCGCGAGGACCCCGGCAAGCAGCCCCAGACCCGGCCCGAGCAGCAGCCCGAAACCGAGGTCGCGCCCGCCGAGGAAACCGACCAGGACGACACCGGCACCCAACCCGCCGACAAGGGCAAGCAGCCGGTGCGCGAGGAGGCCCCCGCCCCGGCCGGCCCACCCCCGGTCGAATCCATGGACCTGGGCTTCCTGCTGACCTCCAACCTGTTCCGGCCCAACCTCATCGACACCGGCGACCTGCCCAACCACATCGTCCGGCGCATGGAGGCGCTGCGGTTCGGCGCCGGCCGGACGCGCGCGGCCATCGTGGACGCCGTGGGCGCGCAGGCGCGCAAGGACCCCCGCCCGTTCTTCAAGCCGAAGGGCTTCAGTACGAAGGTCCCCGGTCCCGGCGGCGAGTGGGAGGTCACCTTCCGGGTCGACCCCAGCGCCGACTACCGGCTCCAGCCCAAGCCCCCCGCTCCTCAGTCGCGGCGCCCGCACCCGACCGACCCGGCGGCCGCGGAGGGCTCCTCGCCCGCCGCGCCGCGCACCGACCGCGCGCCGCGCCCCCGGGTGACCTCGTCGGTCGGCGCGGCGGCCTCGCAGGCGTCCTCCGGCTCCCACGGCGGGCACAAGAGCGCGGCCCTGGGCATCCTGATCACGCCGTTCTTCATCGCTCCCGAGGGCACCACGGGCAACCTCGGCTGGCGCGGCACGTTCCGGGTGAGCGGCACCTACCACGCGCGCGCGACCGGCCACAGCACCGGCCGCGCATCGGGGCTGAGCCGCAGCGTCGAACTCCGGGGAGAGCCGGACACCTACGCCGCCGACCTCGCCCTGACCATGACCATCACCCCGCCGGGACGCCCCGCCGTGGTGGACACCAGCCGGTTCACCCTGCACCTCAGCGTGCCCGGCGGCGTCCGCACCAGCCCGTCCGACGCCCCCCGGCGGATCACGCTGCCCGACCCCAACCTGCGCGGGGCCGGCGGCAGGCGCGGCAGCGGTCCCTACCCCGGCCCGGGCGCGCGGCGCATCACCCAGAGCCACCCCATCAAGGCGGGCCCGATCTCGCGGGCGCCCGGCACCGGCACGCCCCCCGCAGCTCCCGCCACGACCAACACGGCCGGCACCGACGACCAGAACGCGCTCGCCGACTTCATCTTCGACCGCCTGATGGCCGACGACTACCCGCGGCGGGTGACCCGCAACGTCCAAGGGCTGCGCGACCGGCTCAACCAGCGGCGGGAGGAGTACCGCGCGACGATCCGCGACGCCTTCTCCGACGAGAACATCGAGCACACGGTCATGCAGATGACCGCGGGCCCGTTCCACCTGACGTTCCTCGACGCCAAGGACCGGCCGCAGGTCGTGGAGTTCCGGTCCTTCCCGACCCGCTACGACCTGCTGCCCGGGGTGCCCAACCTCAACGACTTCACCTTGATGGCGGGGACCTCCAAGAACACCGGCACGACGAAGTCGCAGACCTCATCGCTCTCCGTGCACCTCGGCTCGGGCCTGGACATCACCCCGCCCCTGACCACCACCTCGATCGCCACCCGCACCGCGCCGCTCTACGGCGACGTCACCGGCGGCCGGGGCCTCACCAAGGGCGGCAGCAAGGGCAGCACGGGCTCGGTCACGCCGATGCTGTGGGGCGCCCCGGACGTCGCGCCCTACGACGTCCAGCGCAACTTCCACGTGCGCTTCTACGGCGAGAGCGACTCCCACCTCTTCACCGGGACCGTCACCGAGATCCTCACCAGCGAGGACGCCCAGATGATCAAGACCGCCGAGGTGCCGCCGACGGGCGCCCCGGCGCAGCGGTCGACGACCGGCGAATCCTCGCGCGGCACCCAGGACACGGCCGACCCGAACCGCCGGCCGCCGTTCGCCAACCTGGCGGAGCACAACCCGACCAACCTGAGCTGGTCCATGCCGGTGTCCTTCACCTGGTCCGACGGCCAGATGTTCCTCCCGGCCGCGACCCCGTCGGCGGGCACGGCGCGCAGCACACCGGAGGAGCTGGAGCAGTTCGGCCGCACGGTGGCGGAGTGGATCACCCAGAACCTCCTCAACGAGATCGCGGAGCACCGGCCCGGCCTGGTGGTCACCTCGCCCGGCCGCACCTCCTCCGACTTCGCCCAGCGACCCAGCCACCACGGCCGTCCGTTCCTCCAGCTGTCCCCGCGCGAGCGGCCCCCGCTGCGCCGCAACCACCGGGTGGCGCTGGAGAACACCCTCAAGGTCTCCCAGGAGATCTCCGACGCCACCCTGAAGGGCGGGCACCTCGAACTGCCGCACGACGGCCTGCCCGTGGTCCTCACCGACACCGCCCTGGGGCACCCCGAGACCGTGTCGGTCCGCCTCTTCGCCGACCTGGGGGCGTTCCGGCACGCGGGGACCACCGAGCGCAGCACCGGCATCGAGGTGGCGTCGGGCTCCCAGCGCGGATCCAACAAGGGGGCGACCTGGTCGTGGACCGGCGGCGCCCGGATCTTCAGCAACCTGCGGGCGGGCGGACTGGACGCGCGCGGCGGCCGCGCGCCCGGCGGGGTGTTCGGCCAGCTGCGCGCCTCCCTCAACTGGCGCCGGGAGCGCAGCCAGGGCCAGGGCACCGAGTACACGTTCACCGCGACCCTGCTGTTCGACGGCAAGTCCGACCTGTGGGAGGCGCCGGCGGTCTTCACCGCGCACTTCTACGAGAGCGACGACATCGGCCAGAGCCGGCAGTCAACACCGGTGCGGTCGCGTGGCCACCAGTTGAACACCGCCGTCCCCGCCCGGCTGGAGCTCTCCACGCCCCGGCTGCCCGAGGGCATCACGCTGGGCGCGCCGCGCGTCACCGGCGACTCCGGCCGCATCCGCGACCTGGACGCCGCCGACGCCCAGCGCGCCATCACCGGCCGCGCGCCGACCCCCCGCAACCGCCCCGCGCTCACCGCCCCGCCCGACGGCGGGCAGGGCGGTCGGCAGACCGGCACCACCGACCCGGCGACCGATCCCGCGGCGATCGACCTGCCCGTGCGCACGCAGGGCGGCTCCACCTCACAGACCACGGGCGCCGGCACCACGGCCCTCCAGAACACCGGCGGGTCCCGCACCACCCCGCAGCGGCCGGACACCGCGCCGCCCTCCATCAACCAGCGCCTGGTCAACGCCGGCGCGTTCGTGGTGGACGTCAACGTGAACTACCGGCTCGGTGACGACAGGATCCACCTCATCGACGCCACCGTCCGGATGTTCTCCAAGGACGGAGTCGGCTCCCGCGTGTTCGGGCTGCGCGACGGCTACAGCCGCAAGCTCGACCACCACACCGGCGAGAGCGAGGGCGGCCGGCGGTTCTACCCCGACTCGCTGTCCCAGCAGAACCTCGCCGCCAACGTGCTGTCGGGCATCCGCACCAACCTGGACATGAGCGGCGGCCTGCGCTCGCCGCACCACATCCGGGTCGCCATGGACACCACCGCCGACATCACCGCGGTGACGTTCGTCCCGGTGCAGGCGATGGTGATCGTCGAGGGCGAGGCCCCGCTCAGCCTCAGCACCGGCGTGTCCCGGACGTGGCGGTTCGCGGTCGGCGCGTCGGCGGTGCCCTCCCTGTCGACGGCGCCCGCGGTCCCCCCGGACCAGGCGAGCCGGACCGCGGTGGACTCCACCTTCAACCCGACGTTCTTCTCCGGCCCCACCCTCGACAGGGCGTGGACCCTAAGCACGCGGTCCGACAGCGCGGCGGGCGGCTTCTCGGTGAAGCGGTCCTACCTCATCAAGCCGATGTACTCCTACCTGTTCAACGGCTCGGGCCGCATCCAGCAGGCGCTGGAGGTCCGCCCCGACTGGAGCATCGGCCCCACCCGGCCCCGCTCGCCGCGCTACACCGGGTGGTACGCCGACACCGACAACCTGGTCTCGGGCTTCATGCACGCCTGGGACGCCCTCACCAGCGGGCTGCTGCCGGAGCTGGCGGTCGGGCTCGCGGGAGCGGCGGGACCCGCCCAGGTCGTCGCCCCCCAGCAGGCGGCCCTCACCGACAGCTCGGGCGGGGAGCGGAGCGACCGGCCGGAAGACGGATTCGCCGAGACCCTCCAGGTGCGCCCCGGGTTCGAGGACGCCGGAACGCCCTTCCGGGCGCCCGACCCCACCCCGGCGCTGGACGCGCTGGCGACGCGCCTGGCCGCCCACGGGCTGGAGCTGACCGCCGACAGCCGCGACGACCTCGGCAACGCGCTGGGCTCCAACCTCGGCCGCAACCCCAACTCCCAGGTGCCGGTGCCGGTCAAGATCCGCCGGATCGACCACAACCTGGGCATCACCGACACCCCGGCGCTGGACGCCACCGTGCACATCAGCCGCACCTGGACCGACACGGGCCGGACCGCCTACATCGGCGGCGAGGCGGAGTACCGCGAGAAGTACACCTGGTCGCTGACCCACGCGCAGTCCCAGGGCCACGGAGCGAGCACCACCGCCGGGTTCAGCGGCTTCTCCTTCATGACGCCGCTCCCATACCGGGGCGACGAGCACACGGCCGCCGACACGCCCACGGGGGTCATGCCCTCCAGCCTCAGCCCCTCGCACGCCCACTCCTTCAACAGCGGGTCCAGCCACGCCCGGGACGCCGCCACGACCGAGACGCTGACGGTCCTGCTCGCCATCCCCACGCCCTACGCCAAGCAGACGCACGAGACCGAGGTGCACCTGGACCTCCGGCTGGAGTCGACCGGCGCCGCAACGCGGCTCCAGGTCCCCGAGGTCGTGCGCGCCAACGGGATCCAGGTCACCGCCCCGGGCGGCACCGTGCAGTCGCTGTTCCCCTCGCCCTACCTGGTCCTGCACGACGTGGACCACACCGCCTCCCCCGAGACGGTGCCCCCCGCCAACGTCGACTCCTCCGACGGCGACCCGATGACCGCCCTGAGCGGCTGGAAGGGCGGCGCCGCGAACCGCTCGGCGGACGCGCCGGCCCTGCCCGCGGCGATCGAGAACAAGGGGCAGGCCGTCCGCGACCTGGCGCACGTGGTCGTCGCCCGGTCGCAGGGCTGGACACCGCGCCCGGGCGTCGACGTCGACGCCGACGGCGAGTACACCGACCGCGGCATCGCCGCCGCGCGCGACTACACCGGCGACAAGCTCGGCACCACCTCCCGCTACGAGGCGATCGACCAGCACCTGAAGTCGGAGGCGCTGACCGGGCTCTACCTGAGTGCCGAGGGCGGGGGCGGCGTGCCGCTGCTCGGCTTCGGGCCGACCTCGTGGGGCCTCAAGGCCAACCCGGTGGCCGGCACCGGCATGATCCTGGACATGGCGCCGGTCGGGACGCTCGACGCGTTCCACACCGACAGCACGGCGCAGACGACCACCGACACGCACAGCGCGGGTGCCGCCCACGGCGGCGGCCCGGCCAACGGGCACACCACCAACGCCACCTTCGACCCGGTGCACTCGGGCACGCAGTACACCTCCCTTGAGGCGGCCCAGAGCACCCACAGCGGCGGACCCGCCTCGGCGTCGCTGTCGACCTCCGCGCCGTCGCACACCAGCCGCCTCCGCCACGAGCCGTTCTACCTGGTGGAGTACGACAGCGACTGGGCGATCGCCGCCGACTCGGGGAACGGGACCTTCATCGGCGACACCACCGCACGCGTGGCGTCGTGGGTCGCCCAGTCCGACGCGCTGGCCCGGGGCCTCATCACCCAGGCCGACATCGACGCCTTCGCGGCGCAGCGCAGCGAACTGTCGGCCGTCCAGGAGGACCTCGCCGCCGCCGACGACGCGCTGCTGAAGGCGGCGCACGAACTGTCGCACGCCGCGAGCACGGCCGGCGACGGCGCCACCGTCGACGCCAAGCGCGACGCCTTCAACGAGCGGCTGCGGACCTACAACGAGCGGCTGCGGGAGTGGCAGTCGACCCTGAACGACACCCGCGCCGCCCTGTCCCGGCTGGGCGCGCAGTCCGCGCCGTCGACCGAGAGCGGTGACACCGAGAGCGACGGCAGCGACCGCGGGGACGACGGCCGCGACTCGGCCCCCGGCGACGACCTCCGGGCGCCCGACGGCACGCGGGCCGCCCCGCCCCCGCCGCCCGGCAGCCAGGAGACGGACGCCGCCGAGGACGGCGGGACCCACAGCGGCGCGGACCGGTCCGGCCCCACCGCCACCCGGGCACCGCAGCCGCCCGCGTCCCACGCCCAGGAGGGCGTCCGGGGCACCGTCCCCGACGAGCACGGCACCGCCGGGGAGTCCGACGCCGAGTCCACCGACTCCGAGTTCGACAGCCTCTACGACGCGACCCCCCAGCGCGGCCGGAGCCCCGAACGCGGGGCGGCGCCGCCCCAGGACGAGGCGGGACCCGCCGGGGCGGCGTCCACCGAGACGGCACAGCCCGCGCCCGGCCAGGACTTCGCCGAACTGTTCCGCAACGCGCTCAACCCGACCGCCCAGACACCGCCGCCCGCGCCGCTCCAGCCGCGGGGCCCGGCCGGTGAGTCCGCAGCGGAGAGCGGGTCCGACGACGAAGGCGACGGCAGCAGCGGCGAGGAGCCCGCGGCTCCCCCGCGGTCCGCCTCCGTCCAGGCGCCCCAGGCCGCACCCCAGGCGCAGGCCCCGTCCCCGCCCCGCGCCCAGTCCCCCGCCGGACCGCCGCCCGCCCCGGCCACAGGACCGGTGGCCGACTCCGACGACGACGGCGGCCGCGGCGGCGAGGTGTCCTACCGCACGTTCGACACCAACGAGGAGGCGTCGGCCTACCTCGACGGACCGATGCGGACCCCGGACCTGCCGGACCGGGAGCGGGCCTACGTGCGCTACTACGCCGCGGAGGGCTCGACGGTCATCAACCGCGAACTGGAGCGCAACCCCGGTCTCGCCAACACCACCCCGTCCATGCGGGAGGCCGTGGACCACCTGGACCGGGCGATCGGCCGCGGCAGCGCCCCCGAGCCGCTGATCCTGTTCCGGGGCTCCGACTCGGCTCCCCCGGGCGCCTCGTCCTACGACGACGCCGCCATGCACGCCCTGGTGGGGACCGCCTACACCGAGCCGCGATACACCTCGACCGCGCTGGCGGCCGGCCCGGTCCGCCCGCACCTGCGGGTGCAGTACAGCATCCGCGTCCCCCAGGGCCACCCCGCGCTGAACGTGCGGAACACCCTGCCCCGGGACTCACACGACGAGTACGAGGTGCTGCTCCCGCGCGACACGAGGTTCGTCGTGCACGCCGTGCACCGGGTGCCCGACGTCACGCCGGGCATCCCGAGCTGGTGGGTGGAACTGGAGGCGGTCCCGGCCGACTGGGAGCCGTCCGAGGGCTGGACCCCCACGCCCCGGGGCGTGGAGACCGACCGCCACCGACCGCGGGAGGGTGGCCCCGTCGACCTCCAGGCCGAGATCCCCGCTCCGCCGACCGTGGCCACCGAGCAGTCCGGTCCCGGCGAGACCGGCACCGGGCAGCCCGCGACGGCGCGGCCCGCGACCGCGCGGCCTGCCCCTGGGGACGGCCGCGGATACGAATCGGACACCGAAGACCTCTCCGACTCCGACTCCGCCGACGAATCCGAATCCGAATCCGGCGCCGAGGCGACCGTCCCCGCACCGCCGGGCGGCCGCCCCACCGTGTCCGGTGGGACCGCGGCGCCCGAGCAGCGCGGCGGCCCGGCCGGTGACCGGGCCGGTGAGTCCGAGACCGACTCCGAAAGCGACAGCGACGACAGCGACGGCGAGCGTGCGCCCGTGTCCGCGCCGGCGGACCCCCGCCAGGCTCCGGCGGCCCCGCAGCCGCAGCAGGCCCCGCAGCCGGGCGGCGGCACGGAGCAGGAGGGCGCGACCGACGGCGAAAGCGGTTCCGAGAGCGATTCCGAAAGCGACTCCGAGGGCGAGGAGACGCCCGTCCCCGCTCCCACGCAGCCGAACCCGCAGGCGCAGGCCGCCTCCACCTCCCCCGCGCCCGCTCAGCAGGGCGACGGCGACAGCGAGAGCGACGGCGCCGAGGACGGGCGCGGCGGCCAGGAGTCCGACCGCTCGTCCTCCGACGAGGAGGAGGGGGACGACGCCTCCTCCACCGACGAGGACGGCGACCAGGACGACTCCTCCGAGGCCGAGGACTCCGACTCCGAGGCCGACGACTCCGATGCGGACTCCGACTCCGACTCCGATGACGACGACGCCCCCGCCCCCGCGCCCTCGGCGGGCGGCCGGAGCGGTGATTCCTCGCCCGCGTCCCGCGGCGGCGGAACGGGTGAGCGCGGCGGGCGCCCCGGGGGGTCGGGCTCGCCCGGTGGCCGGGGCGGCACATCGACCCGTGACCAGGGCACGGACACGCGTCCCGCCTCCGCCGCCGAGAGCGGCGGCACCCAGGCCACCGAGCGCGCCGCCGACACCGACGACGACGGTATTCCCGACCTCTACGACTACGACGACACCCCGGCGCAGCAGACGGCCGACGACGCCGACCCCGACGACTTCTGGCGCGGGAACCACCCGAGGACGCCCGACTTCAGCGCGCTCATCAGCCCCAAGAAGAACGAGGAGCGTCCCCGGACGATCGAGGAACTCATCGCCGACATGGCCTACCGGTACGGCCTGGACGACATTCGGCCGCACTCCGCCGAGGACGCGGACGTCCAGGTCTACATGGCGAGCAGGGACGACGAACGCTCCCACCGCCACCGCTCGCACCGGCACCGCTCCGACCGCCACGGCGGGCACCGCAACGGGGGGCCGTCGCGGTCCCACGACGCCAGCGACGATCAGGGCTACTTCGGCGACCTCTATTCCCAGCAGCCCTCGACGAGCGGCAACCCGGCTTCGACCTATCCCGCCACGAGCGGCTACACAACCACGACCTACCCCACCACCAGCGGATACCCGACCACGACCTACCCGACCACCAGCGGGTACCCGACCACGACCTACCCGACCACCAGCGGCTACACAACCACCTCCTATCCCGCCACGAGCGGCTACCCGACCACCTCGTACCCCACCACCAGCGGGTATCCCACCTCGACCTACCCGACCACCAGCGGGTACCCGACGACGAGCGCCGGTGCGTCGTCCGGTCCCCCTCCGGCCCCCGCTCAGCCGCAGCAGCCGACCGGCCCGGCTCCGCTCCCGCCGGACTTCACGGCGGGCCACATCATCGAGACGATCGACGAAAGCCGCGTGGTCCGCCACAACGGCCTGATCGCCTTCGTCGACGGCCGACCGGTGTCCGACTACGTCCGCGCCGTCCTGAACCGGCGCACGCAGCAGATGCGCGACCTGGTCGCGGCAGGACTCGCGTCGCAGAACAGCCTCGGCGGCAGGCGCAGCGCCGTCAACGCGGTCATCCTCGACCGCCGCACGGGACGGATCTCGGAGGGTGTTAACGGGCGCCCGTACCACGTCATCCCCGGGGACGAACTGCACCCCCTCCTCCTCGACCGCCTGGCGGAGATGCGCCGGAACGGCCCCTACTCCCACTGGGACCGCCACACGGGGAACCGCGAGCCCGACACGCCCTACCCGCACCCCGACCACCCGCTGCGGCACGCCGAGATCAAGGCGCTCAACGAGCTGCTGAACCTGCGCGGGCTGCACGCCGACGCCCAGGCGGTCGCGGAGTTCCTCGTCGACACCGCGTTCACCATGCAGCGGCCCGAGGCCTTCCCGGCCCCGTGCTGCGCGAACTGCACGCGGCTGCTCGCCGGCATCCGCTCCAACGTGATCCGGAACCTGTTCACGCCGGGCCACCCCGAATACGCGACCATCGAGGGGGAGCAGTGACCCGCGTCACCGAGGACGACCTGGAGTCTCAGGACGACGGACGCGTCCTGTACCAGGGCCTGCCCTACACCGGGGAGGTGGCCGAACTCGCCGGGGACGGCACCGTCGTCGCCGTGGTCTCCTACGAGCGCGGCCGCGAGCACGGGCCGTGGCGCGAGTGGTATCCCGACGGCCGGCTCAAGGTCGCCGGGCGGGTCGAGTACGGCAAGGGCGCGGTCGGCACCTGGCGGACGTGGCACCCCAACGGACGGCTCGCCGAGCGGCACGACTTCGACGGCGACGGCCGACTGCGCGGTGTGCGCCGCTGGGACGCCGAGGGCAACCTGGTCGAGTCGCGCGACTACCTCGACCCGCCCTGAGAAGCCCAAGGCCCGCCGCCCGCCGCCGGCGTCCCCGCCGCCTCGCGACCCGGTGGACCGGCACCGCACCGTCACCCCCGCGTTCCCCCCGCGATGTAGCGTTGCGGCGGGTGCGGCCGCGGCTCGCGCCGACGCCCCTGCCCCGCTCCCGCCCCCCGACGTGGAAGAGACCATGACCCCCAGGAAGACCGGGCCCGCGCGCGCCGGGCTCCGCCCGCTCACCCGGGCGGTGTGCGCCGCCGCCGCGCTGGCGCTGGCCCTGCCGCCCGCCCCTGCTGCCGCCTCGCCCTCGCCGTCCCCGTCCGCCTCGCCCTCCCCCTCGGCGTCGCCCTCCGCGCCCGCGGCCCTGCCGCCGATCACGCCGTTCCTGCTCGGCGCCACCGGCGACGACGCCTGCGTCACCGACAGCCCCACCACGGTCGAGGAGAAGCCGTGGACGCACGTGTCCCTGGGCCTGGACACCGTGCACCGGCTGACCGAGGGCGCCGGGACCACGGTGGCCGTCCTGGCCGGCGGTGTCGCCGCCGACGGTCCGCTCGCCGACGCGGTGGGCGGCGGCGGGTCCGCCGACTGCCGGGGCTACGGCACGTTCCTGGCCGGGGTGGTGGCCGCCCGCCCCGCCGAGGGCAGCGGGTTCGTCGGCGTGGCGCCCGCGGCCCGGATCGTGGGCGTGGCCACCGGCGACGCCCGCTCGGGCGTGGCCACCCCCGCCGACATCGCGTCGTCGCTGGAGGAGGCGGTCGGCGCCGGCGCCGACGTGGTCCTGGTGGGCGCGGCCGCCTGGGAGAACAGCGCGCGGCTGGACGACGCCGTCGCCGCGGCGGCCGAGGCCGACGTGCTGGTGGTGGCGCCCTCAAGCGTGACCCCGGAGTCCCAGCCGCTGGCCGCCTACCCGGCACAGGACCCCACCGTGCTCAGCGTGGGCTCCTACGACCCCGAGGGGGCGCCGGCGGCGGCCTCGCCCCCGGCGGTGCTGGAGGGCGACGAGACCGCCCGCACCGACGTGGTGGCTCCCGGCACGCAAGTGCTGGGCGTGGGCCCCGGTGGCGGCCACTTCGTCAGCGGCGGCGACGGGGTGGCGGCG
Source organism: Streptomonospora nanhaiensis (assembly GCF_013410565.1). Classification (NCBI taxonomy): domain Bacteria; kingdom Bacillati; phylum Actinomycetota; class Actinomycetes; order Streptosporangiales; family Nocardiopsidaceae; genus Streptomonospora; species Streptomonospora nanhaiensis. The sequence goes on along the minus strand of NZ_JACCFO010000001.1, from coordinate 5,465,738 downwards.
GCGTTCGCCGCGGGCACGGCGGCGCTGGTGCGCTCGCGCCATCCCGACCTGTCGGCCGAGCAGGTGCGGGAGCGCATCATCGCCTCGGCCTACGGCGCCATGCCCGGCGCCGGGCCCGAGGTGGTGGGCCGCGGACCGGTCGACCCCATGGCGGCGCTGACCGGCAGCCCCGAGGACGCCGCAAGCGCGGCCGCCCCCAACGGCGGCGGCCCGTTCACCCCCGACCCGCCCAGCCGCGGCACCTGGAACGTGCCGGTGACCGTGGCCGTCGCCGGCGGGTCGGCGCTGCTGATCGTGGTGTGCGTGCTGGGCGCGGTGGTCCTGCGCAGGGGCCGCGCGCGGGGCTGGCGCCCGGCGACCGGGCAGCCCGCCGCGCCGGCCCCCGAGGGCCGGCGCCGCTGACGGCGCGCCGGGCCGTGCCCGAGCGGACCGGGGCGCGGCCGGGCCCGCCTCCCGGGCCGTGCCCGGCCGCGCCCTGTCCGGATTAGAAGTCGGCGCCCTCGGCGATGGCCAACTGGACCTCGACGGGGTCGCGGCGGGAGATCCACAGCGCGCGCCCGGGCGGCATGCGGCGGGGCCGCACGTTGCCGAACAGCACACCCTCCGACTGCGGTGCCGAGAACAGGATGCTCGGGGTGTTGCCGTCGATCAGGGAGCGGATCACGGGGTCGCCCGAAGCCCGGCCGAAACCGCCGGCGGCGTGCACGAGGATCAGGTGCATGCCGATCTCGGCACCCTGGGAGAGCATCGGCAGCAGCGGGGCGAGGGGGCTGGGGCCGCTGCCCGCCACCATCTCGTAGTCGTCGACGACGAGGAACAGCTCCGGACCGGTCCACCAGTCCCGCTTGCGCAGCCGGTCGGGCGTGATGTCGGGGCCGGGCAGCCGCTCCTTCATCGCCCCGGCGGCGGCGCTCATCATCTCCCGCATGCTGTCGCCGGTGACGGCGTAGCCCAGCTGCATCTCGCGCGGGATCGCGTCGAAGAGCTGGCGGCGCTGGTCGACCAGCACCACCCGCGCGGTCGTGGGGTCGTAGTGGTCGCGGATGGCGTTGGTGATGTGGCGCACCAGGGTGCTCTTGCCGGTCTCGGTGTCGCCCACGACCAGCAGGTGCGGGGTGGCGCCGAAGTCGTGGAAGAACGGCTGCATGCGGCGGCTCTCCAGGCCGAGGGCGACCTTGAGCCCGCCGGCGGCGGTGAGCTCGGCGGGCGGCAGCTCGGCGGCGCGCAGCATCGGCGGCAGCGTGCGCACGGCGGGCGCCTTGGGGCGGTCGCCCCACGCCGTGGTGATGCGGTTGATCAAGTCGCCGACCCCGGCGGAGAGGGTGACGGGGTCGGCCGAGCCGTCCACGCGCGGCAGGCCGGTGAGGAAGTGGTACTTGTCGTCGGTGATACCGCGGCCGGGGATGCGGGGGACGGTCTGGGCGGTGCGCATGTGCACGATGGAGTCGACCGGGTCGCCCAGCCGCAGCTCCAGGCGGGTGGCCATGAGGTCGCGCAGGCCGGTGTGGAAGTCGGCCCAGCGCGGCGAGGCCACCACCACGTGGATGCCGTAGTTGAGGCCGCGCTGCACCAGCTGCAGGACCGAGGGGACGTGGTCGGGGAACTCCTGGCGGATGGTGGCCCAGCCGTCGACGACCAGGAACACGTCGCCGTGCGGGTCGTCGGCGAACTCGCCGGCGGCGCGGCGCCGCCGGTAGGTGGCCATGGAGTCGATGTTGTGCTCCGCGAACTGGGCCTCGCGGCGGGTGAGCAGTTCCTGCAGCTCCATGAGGGTGCGCACGATGCGCCGCTCGTCGGTGCGCCCGGTGACGCTGCCGACGTGGGGCAGGCCGCTCAGCGTCTGGAGCACGCCGCCGCCGCAGTCGATGCAGTAGAACTGCACCTGCGCGGGGGTGTTGGTCACGGCCAGCGACAGCATCAGCATGGCCAGCAGGGTGCTCTTGCCGCTCTGCGGACCGCCGGCGATGCCGACGTGGCCGCCGGCGCCCGACAGGTCGGCCGTCAGCGGCAGCCGGGTGTGCTCGAAGGGGCGGTCGATGACGCCCAGCGGCATGGTGAGGCGGCCGGCCGCGGTCCAGGCCAGGCCGCTCTCCGGCAGCCGGACGCCGACCATCTCCATCAGCTCGGGCAGGGTGGGCGGCACGCCCAGCGGCGGCAGCCAGATCTCGCGGGCGGCCGGGCCCTGGTGGAGCAGGCGGTCCAGGGCGGCGGCGAGCAGGGTCGGGGTGTCCTCGTCGTCGGGCTGCTCCTCGGGCTCCTCGACCACGGGGGCGGCCTTGGGCAGGTGGTCGTCGGGGAAGAGCACGACGTGCTGCGGGCCGCCCGTCGTGCTCACCTTGCGCGGCTTGACCCGGTAGGCGCCCGAGACGTAGGCGGCCTTGAACCGGGTCAGGGTCTCGATGTCGCTCTTGAGGTAGCCGTTGCCGGGCGCCGAGGGCAGCTCGTAGGCGTCGGGCACGCCCAGCACGCCGCGGCTCTCCATGGCCGAGAACGTGCGCAGGCCGATGCGGTAGGAGAGGTGGCCCTCCAGCTGGTGCATGCGGCCCTCGTCGAGGCGCTGGGAGGCCAGCAGCAGGTGCACCCCGAGGCTGCGGCCGAGCCGGCCGATCATGACGAACAGGTCCATGAAGTCGCGGTGGGCGGCGAGCAGCTCGCTGAACTCGTCCACGACCACGAGCAGGGTGGGCATCGGCTCCATGTCCGGGTTGGACTCGCGGGCCTTCTCGTACTCGTGGATGGAGCTGAAGTTGCCGGCGGCGCGCAGGTGCTCCTGGCGGCGGACCAGTTCGCCGTGGAGGGCGTCCTGCATGCGGGAGACCAGGATCGCCTCGTCGGCCAGGTTGGTGATCAGCGCGGAGGTGTGCCGCAGCTGGTCCAGGCCGAGAAAGGTCGCGCCGCCCTTGAAGTCGACCAGGACGAGGTTGAGCGTCTCGGGCGAGTGGGTGAGCGCGAGCCCCAGGACCAGGGTGCGCAGCAGCTCGCTCTTGCCCGACCCGGTGGCGCCGATGAGCATGCCGTGGGGGCCCATGCCGCCCAGGGCGGACTCCTTGAGGTCCAGCTCCAGGGGGGCTCCGTCGCCGGTCATGCCGATGGGCACCCGCAGCCTGTTCTTGGGGTGCTGCTCGCTCCACATGCGGTGCACGTCGTGGTCGTGCAGGTTGGCGATCCCCAGCAGGGTGGTCAGCTCGAAGTCGGTGGTCAGCGGTTCGGTGACCTCGGTGGTGACGCCGATGCGGTAGGGGGCGAGCAGCCGGCCGAGGTTGGCCGCCCGGTTGGGGCCGAGCGCGTCGGGGCGGCCCAGCGGGGTGTCGACCGGGCGGCCGTTGTTGTCGCGGGACAGCAGGACCAGCTCGTCGGGCTGCACGCGCAGCGCCAGGGTGTAGGGGTCGTCCTCGGGCGGCATGGGGTCGTCGATCTCGATGACGATGCCGTTGCGGTAGCCGCCCCCGAGGAACCGCGAGCCCGCGGGGACCTTCCCGCCGTCCAGGATGATGACGGTGAAGGGCTCCTCCCGGTTGGGCACCGCGTCGGGGTCGAAGCGGGGCCGGTCGGCCAGGTCGGGACCGATGAGCGCCCCCAGCTCCACCGCGTCGGCCGCCATCAGCCGGACCGATCCGGCTCCGTCGGTCTCGGTGGGGTGCTGGGTGTGCGGCAGCCACTTCAGCCACGCCCACTCGGGGCGCAGATCGTCGGAGACGCACGCCGCGATCCGCAGTTCGTCGTGGGGGTGGGCCACAGCGAGCTGGCCCACCAGGGCGCGCACCATGGCGCGCTGGGCGGCGGCGTCGCCGCGCAGCGACATGTGGGCGTAGCCGCGCAGGTACACCAGCACGGGCTGGTCCTGGACCATGGTGTAGGCGCGCAGGAACCGGCGCAGCGCGTGGGCGCTGAGCGGTTCGAGGTCCTCGACCGGCTTGGAGGCCATCGGGGCGATGGTCATGGCCATGGCCTGCTCGCCGACGCCGATGCGCACCTCGGCGAAGTCGTCGTCGTCGGCGCGGCGCTCCCACAGCCGCGAGGTCCGCACGATCGACCACAGCGCGTCGGGGTGCGGCGCGCGCCAGAGCATGGCGTCGCGCTGCTCGGTGACGACCTGGCGCAGCCGGGTGCGCATCTGCTTGAGGTAGCGCAGGTAGTCCTGGCGGTCGCCGTTGAGCTTGTTGCGCCGCTCGACCATGGTGCGGACGTACTGCCCGCCGAGCATGGCGACCGCGCCGACCAGCATCATGCCGCCCGCGATGTAGGGCATGAAGTTGGAGCCGCCACCGCCGCCGCCGAAGCTGTTGGGCCGGATGAACATCATCAGCATGGCCATCGAGGTGAGGGCCATGGGCAGGTAGGTCACGACCGAGGACACCGTCGACTGCGGCTCGGCCAGCTCGGGGGGCTCCTGCAGCGAGATGGTGCCGGCGGGCATGTCGGGACCGGGCCGGCGCGGGGGCCGGCGGACGAGGATGGTGCTCACGGGGTCCTCACGGAAACGGTGTCCTCCACTCCCAGTACGCGGCCCGTCGATGGTGGCGGCGGGGGCGGTGCGCCACCGGTCGGCCGGGTGGGCCGGACGGGAACGTCGCGGCGGCGCCGGGCGGACACCGCGCGGAGCGCGGCCGCGCCGGTGCCGCGACACGGGTTCACGGTGTCGGCGTCCACACGGATGCCACTAAACACTAGCGTTGCCATGTGATATCAAGTAAGCCCAACCTATAAGCAACATAGGGCCACGCCACCATCACGCGGCGCCGACCAGCCCAAATCCCTGTCACCCCCCTCTTTCCTCCCCCGAAAGACGCACCTGGGTAGGCCGCATGAACGACCCCACCGCCTCGGACCTCTGCCGGCTGCTGGTCCGCGCACCGAGCCGTTCGTTCGAGATCGCCGCGCCCACCGACATCCCCGTCGCCGAACTGGTGCCCACGCTGGTGCTCTACGCCGAGGGCGACGAAGGCGAGGATCTCGACGAGGCCGGCCTCGAACACGACGGCTGGGTCCTGCAGCAGCTCGGCGACGAACCCCTCGACGAGGACGAGACCCTGCGCTCCCTGGGCCTGTGCCACGGCGAGACGGTGTACCTGCGGCCGCGCCGCGACCAGCTGCCGCCGATCCACTTCGACGACCTCATCGACGGCGTCGCCACCGGCATGTCCGAGCGGCCCGACCGGTGGCGTCCCGCCTACACGCGGGTGCTGCTGCAGTCGCTGGCCCTGGCCGCCCTGCTGGGCGCGCTGCTGGTGCCGGCCGCCGGCGGCATGACGCTGCTGACCGCGGTCACCTGCGCCTTCTCGGGCCTGGTCATGCTCGCCTCGGCGTGGGCGGCCTCGCGCGCCATGGGCGACCTGCCGGCCGCCACCGGCCTGGCCGCGGTCGCCGCCCTGTACCTCGCCGTCGCCGGCGCCGCCATGCCCACCGGCGACCCCGGGGTCTCCCTGCTCGGCGCGCAGCTGCTCACCGGCGCCATGACCGCCGCCGGCGCCACCGTGCTGGGAGTGGCCGCGGTGGCCGGTTCCCTGCCGTTCTTCACCGGGATGGTGGTCACCGAGGCACTGCTGGCCCTGGGCGCTCTGGGGCTGATGCTGCTGCCCAACTCCAGTCCCTCCGCCGTTGCCGCCGCCCTCGCGCTGGTCGCCCTGCTGGTGGGCACCTTCGCCCCGCAGCTTGCGTTCCGCATCTCCGGGCTGCGGCTGCCGCCGCTGCCCGCCAACCCCGAGCAGCTCCAGCAGGGCATCGACCCCTACCCCGCGCGCGACGTCCTGGACCGCAGCGCGCTGGCCGACAAGTACCAGACCGCGCTGCTGGCCGGCACCGGCGCGGTGCTGGCCGGGTGCCTGACGGTGCTGGCGGTCTCGCCCGGCTGGGTCTCCCCCACCGTCTGCGTCCTGGTGGCGCTGGTCATGCTGCTGCAGACCCGCGGCCTGGGCGGCGCCTGGCAGCGCGCGTTCATGACCGCCCCGCCCTGCGTCGGCCTGGCCGTGCTCGTGCTCGCCTTCGCCTTCAGCTCGGGGTGGCTGGGCCGGTCGCTGATCCTGCTCGGGATCTTCGTGGCCGTCACCGTGCTGACCATCCTGTCGTGGAACCTGCCGGGCTCCCGCCCGCTGCCGCACTGGGGGCGCGCCGCCGAGATCATCCAGTCGCTGATCACCATCGCGATTTTCCCGCTCGTCCTCGCGGCCTTCGGCGTCTTCGGCGCGCTCCGGGCGATCGGCGGCTGAGGACATGCAGACCAGACGCGACCGGGTCCAGGCACACAACTTCACGGTCGGGCGCCTGGGCACCGCCATGCTGGAGGGCGATCCCGACGCCGTCGACGCCCCCATGCGCCGCACCCGCACCGGCACCTACATCGGCATCGCCCTGGGCGCGCTCATCTGCGTCGGATTCCTCGTCTTCGGGCTGATCTTCCCCGGCGGGGCCGCCAACTGGCGCCAGGACGGCAACCTGGTGGTGATGCGCGAGACCGGCGCCACCTACATGTACGGCGAGGGCGCGCTGCGCCCGGTCGCCAACTACACCTCGGCCCGGCTCATCGCGGGCGGCGAACCGCAGGTCAGCCGGGTCTCGGCGGAGTCGATCATGGGCGAGCGGATGGGCGCCCCCGTGGGCATCCCCGGCGCGCCCGACACGCTGCCCGCCGTCGACGCCGGCGCCACCAGCCTGTGGCGGCTGTGCGCGCTGCCGCCCGAGGAGGACGGCGGCGAGCCCCGCACCGCCCTGACCGTCGCCCCCGATCCGGGCGTCGGGGCCCCTCTGGGCGACCGCGCCGCCCTGGTGACCGGCCCCGACGGCACCCACCACCTGCTGTGGCAGGGGCGGCGGCTGCGCTTCGACGAGGAGGCGGGCGCCCTCCAGGCCCTGGGCTACGGCACCACCCCCGCGATCGCGGTCTCCCAGGAGTTCCTCGACACCGTGCCGCCGGCCGCCGACCTGAGCGCGGTCGAGGTGCCCGGCGCCGGCGAGGAGGGCCCCGACATCGCCGGCGCCCCCAGCCGCGTGGGGCAGGTGTTCACCGTGAGCGGCGGCGGGCAGGGCGACCAGCACTTCCTGCTCACCCGCGACGGCCTGGTGCCGCTCGGCGTGACCGACGCCCTGCTGCTGCTGGCCGATCCCGGCATCCGCGAAACGGTGTTCGGCGGCGGCGAGTCCGCGGCCGTGGCCGTCGACGCCGGTGAGGCCGGCGCGCACCTCGCCGAGGACGCCGATCCGCCCCGGCCCCAGTCCGACGGCGTGCCGGCCGAGCCGCCCGAGATCGCGCCCGCCGATGAGGGCGTCCCGTGCATGGTCCTGGTCGACGGGGAGTCCTCGGTGGGGCTGTTCCCGGCCGACACCGTCGACGCCTGGGCGGTCCCTGAACTGCCCGGTGTCGCGCCCGGCTGCCCCACCCCCGACCTGATCGGCATCCCCAACGGCGGCGGCGGGGTCGCCGCCGCCCAGCCCGCGGCCGGCCGCACCGGCTCGCCGGTCCTGTACCTGGTGACGGACGCCGGCGCGAAGTACCGCATACCCGACAACGAGGTCCTCGGGGCTCTGGGCTACGAGCCCGCCGACACCGTTCCGGTGCCGACGGCGCTGCTGCGCCTGCTGCCGACCGGCCCCGACCTGTCCCCCGAGGCGGCGGCGCTGCCCGTGGCCGACGCCGCCGCCCAGGAGGAGCCCGCCACCTGTCCCTGACCGCCTGTCCGACCAGTCGCACCCGACCGAAGCAAGCACACCGCGAAGCGAGGAGCCGCAATGGCCGACATGAGGAATACAGAGGAAGCCAACCGGCGCGCCCGTGTGGCGATGGAAGAGGCGCACACCAAGTGCAACAACATCTACACGCGCATCGACAGCGCCCGCGACCAGCTGCGCCCGTCCTGGCAGGGTGACGCCTCCACCGTCTACCAGGAGGCCATGGTGCAGTGGCTGGAGGAGCTGCGGCTCATCACCAACGACATGAGCGCCAAGATCGGCGAGTGGGGCGGCACCACCCGCGCCATGCACAACACCGAGGACTCCAACCTCCAGTTGAGCAGCAGCTGGATGGGCCAGCTCAACCCCAACCAGCCCAACCAGGCCTAGCCCCCGGACCCGCCACAGACCAGGAGAGACGATGAGCGGCTTTGAGATCACCTATGCCCGCGTGGCCGACATCACCGCGGACATGGAGCAGGCGACCACCGACGTGCAGAACGCGCTGGACGCGCTCTCCACCGAGATGGCGGCTGTGCGCGCCGACCTCGACGGCGCCACGGCCTCCAGCTACGACCAGGCCATGATCAACTGGCAGAAGAACGTCGACGACATGCGGTTCCTCCTGGGCAAGGCGAAGGAGGCCCTCCAGCACGTCGCCAACAACTACAACGAGACCGACCTGCGCGAGGGCGCCCTCTGGGAGGCCCTCCAGTAGCACGGTCGCGCTCCGGCCGCGCGGCGGCGCGCACAACGGCGTGCCGCGCCGCCGCGCGGCCGGCGCCGGCCGGTCGTCCCCGGCGGGTGCCCGCCGCCCCGCCCGGACGGCCGCCCGCCCCCCGTCGGACCGCTTGCCCTTGGCGGTGCCCCGCCCTCCGGCGCCGCCCTCCCCGTTGACCCCCCTGGCGCACCGGAGACCAAGGAGACACGGCCGTGTCCAAGCCCAGCGACAACGAGTCGACCGACGACGTCCTCGACCCGCTGAACACCCCCCTTGTCATCACCACGGTGTCGGACGGCACCGGCCCGGGTGTCCAGCGCGCCACGTGGGAGGACGACACCGGGTCGGGAAGCGTCGAGCACGACCCGGAGACCGGGCTGGTCACCATCGAGCACGAACAGGGCGTCGTCACCCTGGACCCCTCCACGGCGAAGCGCACCACCGTCGACCCCGGCCCCAGCTCGGTCGTGATGGACCCGGGTTCCGGGCTGGCCCACCTGAGCATGGGCCGCAACGAAAGCCCTGTATCCGACGAGGCGGGTGAACTCCAGCCCGCCATGGCCCTCAAGCGGGAGGTCGTGGTCGAGGCGCCGAAGGCGCCCGACCTGTCCGGCCCGCCGGTGACCGACCACGCCACCGCCTTCCGCGCCGCGCTCTCGCCCCAGCAGCAGACCGCGGCGGCCGTACCGGACACCGGCGTCGAGCCCCTCCAGCAGGGCGAGCCGATCCAGCCCGCCGAGCCCGCCCTCCTCGTCGCCGGCGAACCCGCGGCCACCGCGGAGCCGATGGAGCAGGGGGCGGCCCGCCTGCTCGACCCGGTGCGGCAGGGTGAGCCGGAGCTGCTGACCGAGCCCCTGGCCGAGGTGCCCACCGAGCCCATACCGGAGGGCCTGGGCGAGCGGCTGCTGCGGAAGCTGGACGAGAGCACGCCGCAGGAGAACGGCGACCCGGTGCCCGGCCAGGAGGACGGCTCCGGATCGCCCATCGAGGTCGACTCCGAGAACGGGATCATCACGGTCAACGTCGGCGACCTCACGGTCACCGTCGACCCGCGCGCCGACTCCATCACCATCGACCCCGGGGACGAGCGCCTCACCATCGACCCCGACACCGGCCTGATCACCGCGGGAGGCGAGGAGGAATCCGGCCGGGAGGGGGCGGACGGCCCCGACGTCCAGACGGTCGGAAACGACGGCTCCGAGGGGGACGGCGACTCCGCGGAGATCGCCGAGACCGAGATCGACGTCGACCTCGGCAACGGCTACGAGGGCGCGGACGGCGCCGAGGGGACGGAGGACTCCGCCGGCGGGAGCGGCGCGGGCGGGGACGACCAGAGCGGCACCCAGGTCGGCGAGATCAGCCTCGACCCCGACACCAACGCGATCAGCATCGAGCACGGCGCGGACCCCATCACCGTCGGCCCCGGGGAGGACGGCGCGGTCGGCACCGTCATCGACCCCGGGAACGCCCCCGTCTCCATCGACCCCGAGACCGGGCTGCTGATCATCGGCACCCCGCCCAAGGACGGCCCGGCGGGGGCCGGCTCCGACGACGGCGAGAGCGAGGGCTCCCCCGACGACCCGCGGATCAGCATGGACCCGGAGACCGGCGCCACGTCGATCGACATGGGCGACCTCGACGTCACCGTGGACCCGGAGTCCGACACGGTCGTCGTCGACCCGGGCGAGGGCAACAAGTTCGACGTCGACCCGGAGACGGGCAAGATCACGATCGTGCCGGCCGACGAGGAGCAGGGCGGTGCGGGCCGTGGAGAGACCGGGCAGGACTCCCCCGGCGGCCAGACCGGGCCGGGCGGGGAGGGACCCGGCAAGGACGAGCCGGGCAAGGACGGGCCGGGCGGCCAGGACGGCTCCGGGTCCGACTACCAGACCCAGCCCAAGCCCGGGGACGAGGACTCCGACGGCGAGGGCGACTCGTCCGGCGGCGACAGCCTGCCCTCCGGCGACATCCCGACCGAGTCGGGAGGCGAGGACGGCATTCCGCAGCCGGGGGAGCCGGGCGCCGCACCGCGCCCCGGCGAACCGGGCGCCGCACCGCAGCCGGGCGAGCCCGGCGCCGCACCGCGGCCGGGCGAACCGGGTGCCGCCCCGCGGCCGGGCGAACCGGGGTCCGGCACCAGCACACCCGGTGGCGACAAGCCCGGCGGCAACCAGACCCCCATCCCTCCCAGCTCCCCCGGCACGACCGTGGGCGGCGGTGGACCCACGCCGGGTATGCCGGTGGGCGGCGCCCCCGGCTCCTCGACCCCCGGCGGCGACACCGCGACGCCCATCCCGCCCTCCGAACCGGGCACGGTCGTGGGGGGCGCAACCCCTCCTGGACAGACGGGCGGCGGCACCGGAGAGCAGCCGCCCCCGGAGGAGCAGCAGCAGAACCGCCTCGCGCCCTACCAGCCCGGGCTCGACAGCCAGGGCGGCGGGGAGTCCCCGGGGCCGCAAGCCACGCCAACAACAAGCATCAAGCCCGACGTCAAACCCGGGGACACGCCCGACGACCAGAACAACCCGCCCACCGAGACGCCCGGAGAGGACAAGCCGCATTACCGCCTTGCGGACGACCAGCCCGGACTCAACAACAGGGGCGGCGGGGGTTCCCCGGGGTCGCAGACCACCCCCACGTACTCCACAAGCACCAACCCGAACGACAAGCCCGAAGACAAACCCGAGGACAAGCCGGAAGACAAACCCGAAGACAAGCCGGAAGACAAACCCGAGGACAAGCCGGAAGACAAGCCCGAAGACAAACCCGAAGACAAGCCGGAAGACAAACCCGAAGACAAGCCAGGCGACAAACCCGGTGACGGCCCCGGCGGCAAAAACAATGACGATCCCGGCAACAAGCCCGACGTCATGGCCATCGACTTCGCGCGCGTCAAGGCCCTCAGCGACAACTTCCTCAAAGACTTCTACGACGACATGCAGACCCATGACGTCACCTTCAGCCTTTACGCCAACCCTCCGACCGGTGGTACCGAGCAGGCGCCGGTCTTCCACCTGAAGATGGGCAACCAGCAGTACCTGCCGTCGGCGGGCCAGGTGAGCACCCGGGTCGACGCCCAACTCAAGGGCATCAGCGCGGAGATCGACAAGCTCCGCGAGGAGATGGACCGCATCATCGACCGCCTCAACAGCAGCCGGACGAAGTTCATCATCGAGGAGGAGAACCAGGAGCTGACCGCCCAGCAGCTGAACTGGCTCATCGACTCGCCGCCGGGATCTCAGACGGGCGGCGACTCGGAGACGAACGGCGAGGGGCCGCCGCCCGCCCCGTGACCGTCCTGCTCCCTGTTGGCCGACGCGGAAGGAGGCGAGCGTGCCGCCGCCGAAACTGCACGACATCATGAACATCTTCTCGGACCCGGGCGACAAGGGTCCCGTCATGCCGCTGCCCAACGTCGATGAGCTGCTGAAGACCCCCTGGCTCAAGGACGGGATGTACTACTTCCCCAAGACCACGGACTGGGATCAGCAGTGGGACGGCATGAACCGGTGGTGGCGCAAGCAGATGACCGACGCGAAAGCGTCGTGGCACTACGCCGGCTACACGATGAACGACGAATTGTGGGACACCAAGGAACCCGACTTCCGCAACAAACTGAAAGCGCTGGCGAACGTGGCCACGCACGCCGGCGGCGCGATCTCGACCATGTACGACCGCGCGTCCAGCGGCACGATCGCCTACCAGGTCAACGCCTTGGAGCTGTACCTCAAGAAGTATGTCGGCGACAAGGGCGGCACCGGGCTCATCAACGAGTACTACAAACTCAACCTGCCTGACAGCGCCTTCCAGGGCACCGCCGCCGGGCACTTCGGCTACCGCATCTTCGACCTGTCCCTGCGCCTGCTCGACATGGCCGACCGCCTGGACGAACTGGACCAGCAGATCACCTGGATGCGCGACCAGATCCAGCCGAAGATGGAGGCGCTGGGCCAAGCCGTCACCAACTGGATGAACAACAGCAACGGCTACATGAAGTGGCTGCTCGACGACTGGTACTTCAACACGACCTCGGGCACCGAGCGGTGGGACGCGAACGAGGACCGGTTCTGGATCCGGGTCGGCGCGCCCGGGGAGATCGGCAGTACCGATCCCACAGGGACCTGGGGCGTTCCCACCGACACCGTGACCACCGACAACGCGCACCGCGTGCTCAACGAGCGGTGGCTGAAGCAGCTCAACCCGGTCATCGTGGCCGCCGAAGCCGCGTACACCGCGATGGATACGGCCTACAAGGAATCGGTGGCCAAAATCAGTTCGGAGTGGGAGCCTCTCGAAGGCGCTCCGCCGATCACCACCATGGGCCCGGGCGGAGGGGACGGCGAGGACGGCGGCGGGGGCGATGACAACCCGTTCGACGGCATCTTCGACAACGTCTTCCCCGACGACATGTTCGACGACGTCTTTCCTGACGACATGTTCGACGACGTCTTCCCCGACGACATGTTCGACGACATCTTCCCGCCGGACATGTTCGACGACATCTTCGGCGGCGGCGACAACACGCCGCCCCCGCTGGACTACCCCGACGGTTTCGACACCGACGGCGACGGTGTTCCCGACAGTCCCACACCTCCCCCGGCCGTCACCCCGCCGCCACCGCCCTCTCTCGACTTCCCCGGCGGCACCGACGCCAACGGCGACGGGATCCCCGATACCACCTCTTCGCCGCCGCCGCCGGCGACCACTCCGCCACCGCCGCTCGACCTCAACGGCCCCGGAAGCGTCGACACCAACGGCGACGGCATTCCCGACACCACCGTCCCGCCGCCGACGACGACCCCGCCACCGCCGCTCGACCTCAACGGCCCCGGAAGCGTCGACACCAACGGCGACGGGATCCCCGACAGCACCGTGCCCCCGCCCCTGAGCGAGGACCCCCTCGGTCTCAACGGCCCCGGCGGCGGCGACACCACCCCGCCGCCGGCCGTCGTGCCCCCGCCGCCGCTGCCGACGAACTTCGGCGGCGGGACGGGCCCGGGGTCCAACCTGAACACGCCGCGGTCGCGGCAGCCGCTGGAGACCGACCCCGACTCCGGGCTGCCGATCGACCCCGAGACGGGCGAGCCGTTCCCGGTCGACCCCGCGACCGGTCGGCCGTTCGACCCCGACACCGGGCTGCCGATCAACTTCGATCCCGAGACCGGAGAGGTCACGCCGATCGACCCGGTCACGGGCGAGCCCATCGACCCCGCCACCGGTCCGACCGACCTGGAGGCCGACCCGATCACCGGGCTGCCGCTCAACCCCGAGACCGGCGAGCCCTTCCCCGTCGACCCCGACACCGGTGTGCCCTACAGTCCCGACACGGGGCTGCCCATCAATTTCGACCCCGCCACCGGCGAGGTCCTGCCGATCGACCCGATGACGGGCGAAAGCTTCGACCCCGACACCGGGCTGCCGGTGAGCTACGACCCCGCCACGGGCGAGCCGCTGCCGCTGGACCCGATCACGGGCGAGCCTTACGTCCCCGACGACCCCCCTGCCCTGGAGACCGACCCGGAGACCGGCCTGCCGCTCAACCCCGAGACCGGCGAGCCCTTCCCCACCGATCCCGAGACGGGCATGCCCTACAACCCCGACACCGGGCTGCCCATCAACTTCGACCCCGCCACCGGCGAGGTCTACCCGGTCGATCCCACCACGGGGGAGGTCATCAACCCGGAGACGGGCGAGCCCTTCCCCGTGAACCCCGCCACCGGCGGCCAGTACAACCCCGACACCGGGCAGCCGCTCAACTTCGGCGGCGGCAACGGCCCGGACGTGCCCGACCTGTCCCGTGACTTCCCCGAGTACGAGCCGCCGCCGGTGGCCTCCGTACCTCCGCCGCCGGAGTCGCTCAACTACGGGTCGGACAGCCCCGGCCAGAGTCCGGGGAGTTCCGACCGGTCGTCCCTGTTCGCCGGGGGACCTCCCCCGCCCCGCCCGGACTCCATCGAGCCGCTGCCGCTCAACGGCCCGGGCTCCTCCCCGGGCGGAGGGTCCGGCGGCGCGGATCTCCCGGGGGCCGGAGCCGGCCTCGGCACCGGCGCGAACCTGACCGGGCCGGGCGCGAACCTGACCGGTCCCGGAGCGGGGGCCGGCGGGGCCGGTGGCCTGTCCGGCGGCGGCCTGGCCGGCGGCCCGGGCGGCGCCATGAACGGGATGAACGGCATGAACGGCATGGGCACCCCGATGATGCCGCCCATGATGGGCGGCATGGGTGGCATGGGCGGCGGCCAGGACAACCGCGAGCGGCAGCGCACGACGTGGCTGTCGGAGGACGAACGCGTATGGGGCACCAACGCCGCCCAGAACCGCACGGTGCTGGGCCGCCCGGTGCCGGGAGCCGACAAGAGGAGTGGAGCGCGCAATGAGTTCGTGGATGCCGGAGGAGAGCGCACAAGAACTGGATCGGCTGCACCGGACGCTGCGCGAGGTGGAGGACGCAAGCGCAAGCCTGGAGCAGGCAACCGAGGAGGCCGTCGCCAAGAACAGACTGGTCGCGGCGACGGTGAACGCGAGAGGTGAGCTGGTCGACCTGAAGTTCCACACCCAGTCCTACCGGGACATGGCGCCGACGGAACTGGCCAGTGCCATCCTCGACGTGGTGCGCAAGGCCCGCGAGCAGATGGCCAAGCGCGTGGCGGAGCTGTACCAGCCGTTCGCGCCGCAGGGCATCGACATGACCGAACTGATGAACGGGACCTTCAGCGCGGGCGACCTGTTCCGCGACCTCGGCATCCAGCCCCCGCCCAAGTAGCCGCACGCGGGGCGCGCGGCATCCGCCGCGCGCTCCGGCGGCCCTGCTCCGCCCCGATATGAAAGGACCAGCCGACATGCCCCCTGGCGACTCTGTGACGGTCAACCCCGACGGCTCGGTGGACCTCTTCGTCTTCCCCGAAGGCGTCTCGCGGGACGGCATGAACATCCATGTGCCCGCGGACATGATCGACGACCTCATCCGCCGCTACGAGGCGGCCAGCGCGGCGCTCGGCAAGCCGTGGGGCGAGGGCGACGAGTTCGCCGAGCAGATGGAGAAGGTGCTCGGCCCGCTCCAGACCAACCTCATGACCTACCTCGGCTACATCGCCGAGGCGCTGCGGATGTCGGCCGACAACACCATCCTGACCGCCAAGAACTTCCAGGTGACCGAAGAGGCCAACATCGCCCAGATCGCCGGCACCGCCGGCGGCTCCGAGACCGGCGGCGGCGGCCGGCGCTGACCCCCGCTCATCCCCCGTAGGAACCCCCGCAGGACGCGCCGGGCCCGCCAGGCCCGCCGCGTCCGCCCACGGAAGGGCGACCGACCCCCATGACCGAACCCTCCTTCCAGTCCGCCGGCCAGACGCGCGGCCGCGGCCCGGCGGGACTGCTGACCTGGCCCCGGCGGATTCCGCTGAACCGGCCGCCCGAACCGGCGCGCGCGCCGGCGCCCGACACCGGATTCGCCGAGCAGGCCGGGCCGCCGGCCCGTACGGCCGCGCCGGCCCGCGCCGCCGGCCGGCCGGGTATCACCGTGCCCGACAGCGATCCGGCGCCCCTGGCCAAGCCGGCGGCGGACACCGGCCGCCCGCTGGGCCGGCCGGGGGCGCCGGCCATCGCGGGCGCCGCCATCGCCGGCGCGCTGCTGGTGGTGGTGCCGCTGGCGCTGTCGGCGCTGAGCCGGCCCGAGACGGTGGCCACGGTGCCGATCACCGCCGCCGGCGCGGGCCTGCGCGCGGACGGCCCGGGCTCCGGAGGCGCCCGCCAGGACGGCGGCGACTCCGCGGCCGACGCGGCGGGCGCGGGTGCGGGCGGCGGCGCGGGACAGGCGCAGGAGGACCCGGGGTTCGTGCCCGAGGCCATGCCGGAGGACGCCTCCGGTCCGAACGCGCCGGGCGGTGATGCCCCCGGGGCCGCCGCCGAGAACGGTCCCGGCGGCGCACCGGTCGCCAGCGCCCCGCCCGAGGACGAGGGCGAGGGCGGCGACGGCGGCGCGGCGGCCGGCGACGGCGGCGGGGCCGACGCGGGCGCCACCACCGGCGGCGGTGGGGGCGGAGACGGGGGCGGCGGCGGGGCCGACGGCCCCGGCACCGCGCCCATGGCGGCCGGCGCCTCCCCCGGCGGAGAGTCCTCCCCCGGCGGGGAGGACGACGGCCCCGCCGACGGCGGGGCGGAGTCCGGAGCCGCCGCCGCGGCCGGGGACCGCTCGCCGAGCCCCTCCGCCTCGGAGCCCGCCACCTCCTTCACCGCGATCGCCGGGCCGGGCTGCCCCGCGGGCTCGGCGGCCGCCTACGGCGCCGAGGGCGCCGGCACCGACGGCTGGGCCACCCGCTCCGGCGGCTACGCCGACGAGGGGTGCGACGGCTCCTACGACGCCATCCCGGTGTCGGGCACCACCGAGCACGGCGACGGCCGGTTCGCCTACTGGACCTTCCGGCCCGGCCGCGCCGACGCCGACTGCGACCTGTTCGTCTTCGTGCCCGACGACGAGAGCCCGCAGTGGGTTGCCGAGCAGGAGGCCATGTACCAGATCTTCCCGGGGGCGCAGCCCTCCGGAACCGCCGCGGCCGTCTTCGGCGTCGAGCAGGCGTCCGCCAGGGGAGGATGGGTGCGGGTCACCGGCTTCACCTCCCCCGCCGAGCAGTTCACCGTCCAGTTGACCAACATCGGCGAGAACAGCCTGGCCGACCAGGGCGCCACCACGCACGTCGCGGCCTCCGCCGTGCGGGCGACCTGCACCTGATGTCCGCCCCGGTGGGCGGTGTTCGGCACCGCCCACCCGCACACCCATGACGGCCCGGTGGCGGGCTGTCCCGCAACCGGAAGAGAAGGAACGTTCCGATGGCCAGGCAGCTTCTTACGGTCGACCCGGGATCCGCGGACGCGCATCCGACGATCGGCGCGGCGGTCGCTGCGGCCGAGAACGGTGCCGTGATCTCGATCGCCCCCGGCCGCTACGAGGAGAGCCTCGTGCTGCGCAAGGTGGTCACCCTGGTGGCGCGCGACGGGCGCGGCAGTGTGGAGGTGCTCGCCGACGAGCGCAGCGCGGTGGCCTCGGCGGCCGAGGCGGTGAAGCTCTCGGGGCTGGTGCTCAGCGGCCGCAACGACGAGCGCCCCGCCGTGGACATCGCGGCCGGGCAGGTCGAGATGGCCGACTGCGAGATCAGCTCCGTGGCCTGGGCGGCGGTGTCGGTGCGCGGCAGCGGCGCGCTGGCGATGCGCGAGTGCCGCGTGACCTGCTCGGGCGGGGCCGGTGTGGTGATCACCGCGGCCGAGCCCAGCGCGGTGGAGGACTGCCTCATCGAGGAGGTCAGCACCAGCGCCCTGGTCATCGGCGAGCGGGGCCGGCCCACGGTGCGCTCGTGCGTGCTGCGCGACGCCGGCGGCAACGGCCTGTTCGCCAGCGGGCAGGCCGCCGGCACGGTCGAGGGCTGCGACATCTCCGGCACCACCAAGCCCGCCATCGCCCTGGAGGACGACGCCTCCACCAGCGTGCGCGACACCCGCGTCCACGACACCAAGGGCGACGGCCTGGTGATCTCCAGCCGCGCCCGGCCGGTGGTGGAGGACTGCGTCATCGAGGACGTCGGCGGGCGCGGCGTGGGCGTGCACAGCGGTGCCGACCCGCAGCTGTCGCGGGTGGCGGTCAACCGCGCCAAGGGGGTCGGCATCCACGTGTGGGGCAAGGCCCGCGGCCTGTTCGCCGACTGCGACGTGACCGACAGCGAGGGCGACGGCGTGCGCGCCGAGGACCGCGCGGGCACCACCTTCATCGGGCTGACCGTGCGCGGCGGCACGGGTGTCAGCCTCAGCGGCGGCACCACCGCCGAGTTCGACCGCGGAATCGTCACCGGCACCTCGGGGCCGGGCATCGTGATCGAGGAGTGCGCGCCGTTCCTGCGCGGCATCGCCGTCACCGACACCCGCGGCCAGGGCGTGCTCTTCCGCAAGGAGGGGCACGGCCGCCTGGAGGACGTCTCGCTGGACCGCACCGGCAAGGCCGCGATCATGGTCAACGAGGGCTCGCGGCCGCTGCTGACCGGGGTGCAGGTCAGCGACAGCCAGGAGAACGGGGTCACCGTCGGCGCCAAGGCAAAGGCCGACCTGCGCGACTGCGACATCTCCGGCTGCGTCAACGAGGGGATCGCGGTGCACAACGGCGGCGAGGTGTCGGTGCTGCGCTCGCGCGTCTACAACGGGCGCCGCAACGGGGTGCTGATCGCCGCCGGCGCCACCGCCGCGCTGCGGCACTGCGAGGTGTTCGGCAACGGCGGCGACGGCGTGCTGGTGCACTCCACCGAGGACGTGGTCCTGGAGGACTGCTCGGTGCGCGAGAACAAGCGCTCGGGGCTGCGCCAGACCGCCAAGAGCGACCGGGTGCGCGCCGAGGACCTGCTCAGCCACGACAACGGCTCGCCCGACGCCTACGGCGAGGACGCCGGCACCGCTCCGGCGCCGTCGTCCGCGGCGCCCCCCGGCGCCGCCGCCGACGACGCCGAGGACGGCGAGCCGCAGCCCAGCGGGCCGCTGGCCGAACTGGACGGCCTGGTCGGGCTGGCCAGTGTCAAACACGAGGTCAAGACGCTGATCAAGCGCACCCAGATGAACCGGCGGCGCGCCGAGATGGGCCTGCCCACGCCCACGATGAGCCGGCACCTGGTGTTCGGCGGCCCGCCCGGTACCGGCAAGACCACGGTGGCCCGCCTCTACGGCCAGATCCTGGCCGACCTGGACGTGCTGCGCTACGGCCACGTGGTCGAGGTGGCGCGCGCCGACCTGGTGTCGCAGTACGTCGGCGGCACCGCGATCAAGACGACCGAGGTGTTCGAGCGCGCCAAGGGCGGTGTGCTGTTCGTCGACGAGGCGTACACGCTGTCGGAGGGCGAGGGCGGCAGCGGCCCCGACTTCGGCCGCGAGGCCATCGACACCCTGGTCAAGCTGATGGAGGACCACCGCGACGAGGTGGTGGTCATCGTCGCCGGCTACACCGAGAACATGCAGCGGTTCCTGGCGGCCAACCCCGGCCTGGCGTCGCGGTTCAGCAAGACGATCGAGTTCCCCAACTACGAGGTCGACGAACTGGTCCAGATCGTGCGCAACATGTGCGAGGCCAACCACTACACGATGGACGAGGCCACCGTCGAGGCGCTGAGCGACTACTTCGAGCGGATCCCCAAGGGCCCGGCGTTCGGCAACGGCCGCGACGCGCGCAAGATCTTCGAGGGGATGATCGACCGGCAGGCCTACCGCCTCGGCGGCGAGGCGCCCGACGACCCGGCGGAGCTGGCGCGGCTGATCCCCGACGACCTGGGGCCGGAGGTGCTGGAGGGCGGCTCGGCCGGCGCCACGCAGGACGACCTGACGGCTTTGCGCGCCGAACTGGACGGCATGA
The DNA here is from genome assembly GCF_013410565.1 of Streptomonospora nanhaiensis. Lineage (NCBI taxonomy): Bacteria > Bacillati > Actinomycetota > Actinomycetes > Streptosporangiales > Nocardiopsidaceae > Streptomonospora > Streptomonospora nanhaiensis. Next base: position 5,445,981 of record NZ_JACCFO010000001.1, on the reverse strand, counting down.
TCGGCCTGTCCCAGGTCAAGGAGACCGTCAACGACCTCATCAACCTGGTGATCATGGCGCAGCGGCGGGCGTCCATGGGCCTGCCGGTGGCGCCGATGAGCCACCACCTGGTCTTCGCCGGGCCGCCCGGTACCGGCAAGACCACGGTCGCCCGGCTCTACGGGCGGCTGCTGCACACCCTGGGCGTGCTGCCCGGCGGCCAGGTCATCGAGACGGCCCGCTCCGACCTCGTCGGGCGCTACATCGGCCACACCGCCCAGATGACGGCCGAGGTGTTCGAGCGCGCCAAGGGCGGCGTGCTGTTCATCGACGAGGCGTACACGCTGGCCCCCGCGGGCGCCAGCGGCAACGACTTCGGCCAGGAGGCGATCGACACCCTGGTCAAGCTGATGGAGGACCACCGCGACGAGGTGGTGGTGATCGTGGCCGGCTACACCGGCGAGATGCAGCGGTTCCTGGCGTCCAACCCCGGTCTGGCGTCGCGGTTCAACCACCACGTGGAGTTCGCCTCCTACAGCGACGACGAACTGGTCACGATCGTCCAGAGCATGGCGACCGCCTCGGGGTACGTGTGCGGGGAGGAGACCCTGGCGGCGCTGCACGCGCACTTCTCGGCGGTTCCGCGCGACGCCGCGTTCGGCAACGGCCGCTACGCCCGCCAGGTGCTGGAGCGCATGATCACGCGGCAGGCGGGGCGGCTGGTGCGCGGCGGGGACCTCGCGGCCGAGGACTTCAACGCGCTGCTGCCCGAGGACATCCCCGCCCCCTGACCCGGGGCCGCGCGGCGGGGCGCCGGGGCGGGCGGGCGCCCGCCCGGGCGGGGGCGGCCGGCCGCGGGAGGGCCGTTCCGGCGGCCCGTCCCCGCGGTGGCGTAGCGTGGCCGTGCGGACTCACGGCGTGTGGCCATGCCGCCTCACATCGCAAAACACACCAAAAGCAATTGACTTCCCTCGCAAAACGGACATAATCAAAGGAAGAACCAACCAAACGGACCGACACACGTGGGGCGCACGCGTGAGGCCGGCACCGCGCAGGAGCCGGCACCCCGCACCCACACGAGGGGGTCACCGGCGCGGCCGTGCCCGGTGCGGCCGCCGCGGACCTCCCGCCCCGGCGGCGGGCCGTGCCGCCCTGCCCGCGGGCTCGACTCCGAGACGGTCGCCGACCACCCGCGCAGTCGAACCACGGAGCACGCCCGCATGATCCTCACCTGCACGCCCAATCCCAGTGTCGACCACACCCTCGAAGTCCCCAGGCTCGAGCCGGGCGAGATCCTGCGCGTCCAGTCCGCGCGCACCCAGGCCGGGGGCAAGGGCGTCAACGTCTCGCGGGCGCTGCGCCGCAACGGCCGCGACACCACCGCCGTGCTCCCCGTCGGCGGCCCCCAGGGGGCCGAACTCACCGCGCTGCTGGGCGACCTGCCCTGCGTCCGGGTGCCCATCACCGACGCCACGCGCACCAACATCACCGTCACCGAGGCCGACGGCACCACCACCAAGCTCAACAGCAGCGGCCCGGCCCTCACCACCGCCGAGGTAGAGGAGCTGCTGGCGGCCCTCGACGCCGAACTCGCGCGCGAGCCGCAGTGGCTGGTGGCCAGCGGCAGCCTGCCCGGTGGGACCCCTCCCGACCTCTACGCCCGGATCGGCCGGCTGGCGGCCGCCCGGGGCGTGCCGGTGGCCCTGGACACCTCGGGCAAGCCCCTGGAGGCGGCCGCGGGCGCCGGCGACTTCGCGCTGCTCAAGCCCAACCTGGAGGAGCTGGCCGAACTGCTGGGCCGCCCCCTGGAGACCGTCGGCGACGTGGTCGGGGCGGCGCGCGAGGTGGTGTCCTGGGGCAACCGACTGGTGCTGGTGACCCTGGGCGCCCACGGGGCGCTGCTGGTCGACCGCGACCGCACCTGGTGGGCGCAGGGCCCGGAGGTGGTGCCGCGCAGCACGGTGGGCGCGGGCGACTGCTCCCTGGCGGGCTACCTGTCGGCCGAGGGGCCGCCCGAGGAGCGGCTGTGCCGCGCGGTGGCGTGGGGCGCGGCGGCCGTGGCGATGCCCGGAACCACGGTTCCCGGGCCCGAGGACCTGCGCGCCGGCGAGGTGCGGCTGGTGGCCGATCCCCCGGCGGACTGGCGGGTGGCCGACCTCTAGAGCCTCCCGCGCGGAAGGCGGGGACACGGGTCGTACGGACCGCGTACGCGTGTGCGGCGCGGCGGTGCGGCACGCGGGGCGCCGTGCGCCGGCTGCGGCGGCGGGCGCCCTTGGCGGCGGCCGGGGCGCGGGCCGGGCGGCGGGCTCCGGTCTCCGCCGGGACGGCCGCCGGCGGGGTGCCGCGCCCGAATGTCACCGCCTGCTGTTAGAACTCCGGCATGAGGAGTTCCTGGCCGGGTTCGAGGGTGGACTCGCTGAGCCCGTTCACGCGCACGATCTCGTGGACGGTGCGGCGGGGGTCGTCGCCCGGGCGCACGCGCTCGGCGATCTCCCACAGGGTGTCGCCCTCGCGCACCACCACGGTGCCCGGGGTGGAGCCGTTGAGCACGGAGTCGGTGGCGGTGTTCGAGGCGGCGGCGCCGGCGGTGGTGGCGGCCATGAACGCGGCCGACAGCAGCGCGGTGGCCAGCACCGAGGCCGAGGCCACCACGACCACTCTGCCGCGGCGGGTGAGCCGGTGCCGCCACAGCGACACCGCGGGCGCCAGCACGGCGCCGGGAGCCTCTTCGGGCCGCTGCGCGGCGGCGCGGGAGGCGGGCGGACCGGGGCGCGGACGGCTCCTGCGGACCGGGCGGGGGTCGGGCACCGCGCGCCACTCGGGGATCTCGCGCGCCCAGTCGAACGGCTCGGCGGCGGTGCTCCCGCTCTCGTGGTCGGCACCGCGGCCCCGGCCGCCCCGCGCGGGGTCCTCGGCACCGCCCGCGCCGGTGTGGCGGGCGCTGTCGGAGCCGTCGTCGGCCGACACGACGGACAGGCGGCGCGGCACCGCGCGGCGCGCGGCGGACGACGTTGACCAGGGCACAGGGGATTCGCACGCGGATGCGGATTCAGCCGCGGAAACAGTCATGGTCACTGCCCTCACCTTCGTACGCCCGTTCGTTAGAACTGACGTTCGATTACTACCGCATACGAGCGAATTTTTCAGCACCATCTCGAACGTTTGTTTGATATTGCCGTGTACACGCACTAACGTTGGACATGTTTCGCCGCGGTATCGGCTGCGCCACTCCAGGTGGCGGCACGCGCGCTACCGCTGCTGAAAAACCCGCTCGACTGGTCGGCTCCGCCTTTTCGGGGATCCGCCCGACGTCCGCACCGATAGCCGCACCATTTGACCCACCGACCGCCGAGGAGGCCGGCCGTGCCGGAGGAGAACCACGGAACCCAGGAACCTCACGCGGGCGGAACCTCCGTCACCGCGCTCCGGTCCTCTGCCGCGTCTTCCGCCGATCCACAGGGGTCCGCCGAGGGAACGGAGGGGGCGCCGCAGCTCACGGCCCGCCAGCAGAGCGTGCTGAGCTGCATTCACCGCTACGTGCGGCAGCGCGGGTACCCGCCGTCCATCCGCGAGATCGGCGACGCGGTGGGGCTATCGAGCCCGTCCAGTGTTGCGCACCAGTTGAAGGTCTTGCAACGCAAGGGCTATCTCCACCGCGACCAGAATCGCCCACGAGCGGTGGAAATTCGCATACCGGGACAGCCCCCGGTGCGCTCCTGGGACCAACTGGAGGACACCCCCGAGGCCGACGGCTCCCGCGCCACCGACGTCCCCGTGGTCGGCCGGATCGCGGCCGGCGGCCCGATCCTGGCCGAGGAGTCCATCGAGGACGTCCTCACCCTGCCCAAGCAGCTCGTGGGCGAGGGCCGGCTGTTCATGCTCAACGTCGTCGGCGACTCCATGATCGAGGCCGCCATCACCGACGGTGACCTGGTCGTTGTCCGCCAGCAGCCCGACGCCAACAACGGCGACATCGTGGCCGCCTTGCTCGACGACGAGGCCACGGTGAAGGTCTTCAAGCGCGACTCCGACCACGTGTGGCTGCTGCCGCGCAACGACGCCTACGAGCCCATCAACGGCGACCAGGCCACCATCCTGGGCAAGGTCGTGGCGGTCCTGCGGCGCGTCTGACCCGTTCTGTAACGACTTCGCCTCGCTTTGGTACGGGTCCGTGATCTTCGCCGTAGATCACGGACCCTTATCCGATTCGGAACCCAAGGGTTACCGGCACGGTCACCGGCGGCCTCCCGCGCCCGCCCCCGCCGCGCCGCCCCCGGGCGCCGCCGCTGCCCGCAGCCCCCGCCCCGCCGCCGCCCGGCGGGCAATACCGTGGTGACCATGCCCCTCGTGCCTCCGCCGCCCGCCCGCGCCGCACGCGCCCTCGCCGCGCTCGCGGCCCTCCCGCTGCTGCTGCTCGGCACCGCGTGCTCGCCCGAGACCGATCCCAACCCGATCGCCTCGGCGCCCGGCGTGCGCCCGGCCGAACGCGACATCACCTTCACCAGCGGCCCCGACACCCTGCACGGCACGTTCGCGCTGCCGCCCGACGGCGGCGAGGGGCTTCCGGCAGCGCTCATCGTCTCCGGCAGCGGCCCCACCGACCGCGACGGCGACAACCCCGCGCGTCCCGACGCCGGCACCAACGAGAACATCGCACGCGTCCTGGCCGAGGCGGGCGTCGCGTCGCTGCGCTACGACAAGCTCGGCAGCGGCGCCACGGGCATGGCCTCGCGCGATCCCGAGGCCCCGGTCGACTACGGCGTCTTCGCCGACGAGGTGGCCGCCGCCTACGCCTTCATGGCCGACCAGCCCGAGGTCGACCCCGCGCGGCTCGTGGTGATCGGCCACAGCGAGGGCGCGCTGTTCGCGCTGCGCGCCCACGAACTGGCGGGCGGCACCCCGCCCGCGGCCCTGGTGCTGGCGGCCCCTCCGGGGCGGCGCTACCTCGACGTCCTCGACCGGCAGGTCACCGAGCAGGTCCGCCAGGCCGAGGCGGCGGGCGCCCTCGGCTACACCGAGGCCGAGGAGACGCTCTCCGACACCCGCTACGCCATCGCCGGCATCCGCGACGGCGAGGTGCCCGACCTCGCCTCGGGCTCGCCGCTGGGCGGCGTCCTGGAGCCGCGCACGGCCCCGTTCCTGCGCACCGTCGACGCCATGGACCCGGTCGACCTCGCCCGCGACGTACCCGACGACATCCCCGTGCTGGTGCTGTGGGGCACCGCCGACTCCCAGATCCAGCGCTCCGACGTCGACCGGCTGATGACCGGCCTGCCCGGGGCCGAGCGGGTCGACGTCGAGGGCGCCGACCACGTGCTGCGCGTGTACGACGACGCGCCCGGCGCGCCCGTTCTGGACTCCCAGCGCCGCTTCTCCCCCGACGTCGCGCCCGCCCTGGTCGGCTTCCTGGAGGACTCGGTGGGCCTGTAGGAGCGCTGCGGGGACCCGGGGACCGGGGGCGGCGGCGCGGCCCGGGGAATGTCGGTGCGGCGCCCTACCCTGCTGCCGCGGCGGCGCTCCGCCCCACCAAGGCCCCCCTCGCCAGAAGGACACGGCATGAGCGAAAACGGCTCCGACCTCCCCCGCCCGCGGCCCTCCACACCGGAGGAGTGGCGCGCCTACCTGCTGGACTACGGCGACACCTACATCCGCACCGCCAACGAGTACCAGCTGCCGAACATCACCGAAGAGCAGCATCGGACCCGCTGGATGGGCCGCGAGCCCGCCACCGAGGAGGCCGTCGCGGCCGCCGAGGACCGGCTGGGCGTGCGGCTGCCGCCGAGCCTGCGCGCCTTCCTGAAGGCCAGCGACGGCTGGCTGGGGGTCGGCGGCTGGGTCAGCGAGGTCTACCCGTGCGCGGAACTGGACTGGATGCGCGACACCGAGAGCGGCGGGTACATCGTCGACATGTACCGCGAAGAGGGCGACGCCGACGACTACGTCGCCTTCTTCGAGCGCGCGCTGGAGGTCGCCTCCGGCGAGGACTTCTGGCTCCTCGACCCCGCGCGGGTCAACGCCGACGGCGAGTGGGGGGCCGTGCTGTTCACCCCCAAGTACGGCGACCTGGAGGAGTTCCCCGACTTCATCTCCCTGGTCCACGACAGCCACCGCATCATGCTCTGAGTCCGGGGCACAGCCCTGCAGGCCGGCGGCGCGTCCGGCGCGGCCGCGCCGCGCCCCGGGGACGTCGCGGGGCCGGACTTCCGCCCGGCCCCGCCACCCGCCGGATACGGCGTTCAACCACGTCGGCGCGCATACGACCGGTCAGCCGCCCGCCTGGGCCGCGAGCGCGGCGGCCTCGTGGAGGTCGACGGGGTGGACGGCTGTCTGGTCCCGGACGATGCGCCAGCGGCCGTCGTCGCCCCGCCGCCACACCTGGGAGTTCAGCGCCCGCAGGGCGCTCACCGCCCCGTCGGCGGCCGTGAGCCGCGCGACGAACACCATCCGGCTGGCGGCCAGGCGGTCGGACACCAGGACCTCGGGCCCCTCCTCCACGGCGTGCTCGGCGCGGCGCAGCGCGGCGAACATTGGGGCGAACGCGCGCCCGAACGCGGCGGCGTCGCGGAAGACGCGGCGCTCGGGGTCCGCGTCGTCGAACAGGATGACGTCGTCGGCCTCGAAGTCGTAGAAGTCGGCGAACACCGTGGTGAAGTCGAACTCGGGGTCGCCCTCGCGGCGGTCCCACCGGTGGATCCACTCGCGGTGCAGGCGCGCGACCGTCGCGGCCGCGTGAGGCCGGGCGGGGGACGCGCCGGGCTCGTAAACGGGGGGCATGGTTCTCCTCGTTCTCTTCTTCGCGTCGAGGTTCTCTTCGTCGGGTCGGTGCGTGGGACCGTGAGAAGGGCGGGCGCGGCAGGCAGCCGGGCTCACACCCGCCGGTCGGCGACCCGCACGTCGCCGAACACCAGGCCGCGGGCCATGGGCAGGTCCATGAACGCGGCGGGGAAGATCCGGCCCGGGTCGCTGACGGCGTCCAGCCGCCCGACCTGCTCCTCGGTCAGCGCCACGTCGAGGGCGCCCAGGTTGTCCTCCAGTTGGTGCACCGTGCGCGCCCCCAGAACCGGTGAGACCACGGCCGGGTTGCGCAGGGTCCACGCCAGCGCCACCTGCGCCGCGCTGACACCCGCCTCCGCGGCGACCTCGGTGACGACCTCGGCGATGGCGATGTTGCGCTCGGTCAGGTTGCCGACGCCCTCGATGACCCCCTTCCGGGTGCCGGCCGCCGTGTCCTGGCCGGTCCGGTCGGCCAGGTCGGCCCGGCCATACCTGCCCGTGAGCAGCCCTCCGCCGAGCGCGGACCACGGCAGCACGCCCAGCCCCATGCCGGAGGCCATCGGGATCAGCTCGTGCTCCGCGGTGCGCTGGACCAGGCTGTACTCGCTCTGCAGGGCGACGAGCGGCGACCAGCCCCGCAGGTCCGCCAGCACCTGCATCGCCGCGATGCGCCACGCCGGGGTGTTGGCGATGCCGACGTAGCTGATCTCGCCGCTGCGCACGAGGTCGTCCAGGCCGCGCATCACCTCCTCGTGCGGGGTGGTGTGGTCCCAGCCGTGGAGGTAGAACAGCTCGACGTGGTCGGTCCCCAACTGCCGCAGGCTGGTCTCCAGCGACCGCACCATGTTGAGCCGGTGGTTGCCGCCGCGGTCGACATAGCCGTCGAAGATCCGCCGGGCCTCGTCGGGGGCGGCGCCCCAGCCCCAGTCGTCGCCGAAGGTCATCGTGCCCAGGGAGAGCGGGGAGACCCGCAGCCCCGAACGGTCCAGGAGGCGGTAGTCGTCCAACGGCACGCTGCGCATGCACGCTCCTTTGTCGACAGCCGCGCCGTGCGGCCCCGCCCGCCGGGCAGGGCCGTGCCGTCGTGCGCGGGAGTCGGTGGATGTTCTGACGCGCTCGAGTCTGGTCCGCGCGCCGCCGGCCAACCAGGACCGCGCTTACCTGGGTGCGGCGCTCCCCGGACCCGCGCGGAGCGGGTGGAGGAGCCCCAGGGGTCCGCCACGCCCGCCGGGACCGGCCCGCCGCGGGCGGGGCAGGGCCGTCCGCAGAAGGCGCCTAGTAGTCGCCCTCCTCGACGGCGGCGGCCACCGCCCGAGCGAGCTCCTCGGCGCCCGCGACGGTCTCCTCGGCGGGGACGGCCTCGGAGGACTGGTAGTCGATCGAGGCGGTGTAGCAGGTGAGGGTGTAGAGGTTGGACATCCGCACCGCCACGCAGCCCCAGCCGAACCCGCGGGTCTCCTCGTGCCAGGAGACCGCCTCGTCGCCCAGGTCCGCCACCGGCTCGGTCGAGTGCGGGCCGGCCGCGGCGTCCATCGCGTCGGCGGCGGCCGCCGTGCCCTCGGTGCCGTTGTGGTCGTCGTAGCGCACGAACACCACCCGCGCGGCGGCGGGCACGGACTCCGCGGAGCGGTCGGTGGCCCAGCGGCACTCCCGGCCCTCGCGCCAGTCCTGCTGGAAGCCCTCGATGGGCTGGTCGAGTTCGCTGCGGCGGTCGGGGACCAGGGACTCCAGGGCGTCGGTCTGGGCCGCCGCGCAGTCGGGCACGGTGTCGTAGTCGCCGCCGCCCCCGGAGGTCAGCGCCACGATGGCCCAGACGCCGCCGATCGCCATCAGCAGCACGATGACGCCCAGCGTGGCGACCACCGCCGTGGCGCAGCCCCGGCTCTGGGCGGGTGCGGAGGACACCGGCGGCACCTCGCCCGGCGGAGGGCCGCCGGGCACGCCCGCGCCGTAGGCGCCCGGGGTACCGGGGGCACCGGACGGATACGGGACGCCGGGGGCGCCCGGGGCCTGGGGGCCGGCGGGACCACCGGGCCCCCCGGAAGCGGCGTGGGCGCGACCAGCGCCCGAGCCGGGCGCAGCCGGTCCGCCGCCCCCGGCGGTGGCCGCGGGCAGGCCGGGGCCGCCCGGAGCGCCCTGCGGCGGTCCTGCGGGCGGTCGGGGGGCGCCCTGCGCGGGTCCGCGCGGGGCGGCGGGCGGGGCCGCGAAGGTACCGGTGGCCGTGGGCGCGGACGGCCCGGCGGCGCGGTCGCCACCCCGCGGTGGCGTCGCGGTCCCACCGGCCCCACCGGGGCTGCCGGGCACCGGGGGCGCGCCCCGGCCCTCGGGCGCGCCGCCGCCCTGCCGCGCGTCGCCGCCGGGCGGTCGGGCGCCGCCCTGGGGCGGGCCGTCCGGTCCGGGTGCGCGGCCGGGTGCGGGCCCGCGTCCGGCCGGTCCGGCCGTGGGCGGCGGCGGCACCGGTCCGGGCGCGCCCGGACCGGCGGGCGGCGCGGGCCGGTCGCCGCCGGGGGCGGAGGGAACGGAGGGGTACGGGGGCCGCGGGCCGGGCTGGGGCGCGGGGGCGCCCTGCGGCGGGGTGGGGCGCGGCGCCGAGGGCGACCCGCCGTTCGGCTCGCCCTCGTCGGGCTCGGCGCCGCCGGAAGGTGGCTGGGTCATCGGTGCCCTCCTGTCCTACGTGGCCCGGCCGGAGGCGGGCGCGGTGCGTCGCGGCCTGCCCTGGGGTAAGAGCGCGCCCGGCGCCGTCCGGTTCCCGGACCGCCGAGGATGTGAACCGACCGTCACGCTACTAGTGCGCTGCCCGGATTGGATAACCGCGCCGCGCCGGGCGGCCGGCGGTGCGCCGGGGAGCGGCGGCGTGCGGCTCGCGGCGCCTACAGCGACTCCGCGACCCGCTCGGCGACCTCGATCGCGCCCTCGCGCGCGTCCTCGTAGCTGAGGCCCTGCCCCTGGTCGTTCTCGTCGCCGCCGTAGAACACCTGGATCAGCATGTTCTCGCGGCGGAACGCGACCTCGGCGGAGGTGCCGTCGCCGGTGGCGGGCCACACGAGCGCGGCCTCCCCCAGCTCGGGCACGGGGTCGGCGCCGTCGAGCCGGCCGATGGGCGCGAGCTGCTCCAGCCGCTGGGCCGCCGCCCGCGCCCCGCTGACCTCGCCCGCCTTGTCGGTGAAGTGGGCGGTGAAGTCCAGGTGCAGGGAGCGCGGCGGGCCGTCGTCGGAGCCGATGGAGGTCCACACGCAGGTGGAGCTGTCGGCGTCGGTCATGGGACCGTGCTCGCTGGTCTCCAGCGCGGCGCCGGGCAGCAGCGACTCCACCGCGTCGGCCGGCACGGCCGAGCAGGCGGGCGCCGACGCGAAGGCGTCGGCCTCGTCGGCCTGCACGGCGGGGTCGTCGCTGCCCAGGACGAGTCCCGCGGTGAGCGACGCGGCGACCAGCAGCACGACCCCGGTCCCCGCGGTCAGCCACAGGCGCGCGGGTGAGGCGGTCGCCGCCTCGACGGCACGGCCGGCCCACGCCATGGGTCAGCCCACCACGATGTTGACCAGCTTGGGCGCCCGCACCACGATCCTGCGGACCTCCCTGCCGTCGATGAACGCCTGGACCTTCTCGGAGGCCAGCGCGAGGCGTTCGAGTTCCTCGGCGCTGACGTCCGGAGCGACCTCCAGTTTGTCACGGACCTTGCTGGCGACCTGCACGACACACGTCACCGACTCCTGGGTCAGCAGCGCGGGGTCGGGCCGGCGCCAGTTGCCCACCGAGACCGAGCCGGTGTGCCCCAGGCGCTCCCAGCCCTCCTCGGCGACGTAGGGCGCGAACAGGGCCAGCGTGATCGCGACCACCTCGGCGGCCTCGCGCACGGCGGGGTCGGCGGCGCCGGGCCCGGAGTCGATGGCCTTGCGCGCGGCCGTGACCAGCTCCATGATGCGCGCGACCGCGACGTTGAACCGCTGCGCGTCGACGGCGGCGGTGATCTTGTCCAGGGCCTGGTGCGTGGCCTTGCGCAGCGCGAGGTCCCCGGAGGCGGGATCGGCCCCGGGCGCCGACGCCGCACCGGCCTCGGCCATGACCCGGTAGGCCCGGTTCAGGAACTTCAGCGACGCGGCCGGCGAGACGTCGGCCCAGTCGATGTCGTCCTCGGGCGGCCCCGCGAAGATCATCGTCAGGCGGACGGCGTCGACGCCGTACTTGTCGATCTCCTCGCCGAGGTCGACGCCGTTGCCCAGGGACTTGGACATCGCCTTGCCCTGGTTGATGACCTGGCCCTGGTTCAGCAGCCGCCGGAACGGCTCGGTGAACCCGACCATGCCCATGTCGTAGAGGACCTTGACGAAGAAGCGCGCGTACATCAGGTGCAGCGTCGCGTGCTCCTTGCCCCCGATGTACTGGTCCACCGGGCCCCACTTGGCGACCTTGTCGATGTCGAAGGGCGCGGAGTCGTCGCCCGGCGAGCAGTAGCGCAGGAAGTACCAGGACGAGTCCACGAAGGTGTCCATGGTGTCGGTGTCGCGCTTGGCGGCGCCGCCGCACTTGGGGCACTCGGTGTTGACCCAGTCGGCGGCGGCGGCCAGCGGCGAGACGCCCTTGGGCGCGAGGTCGGCGCCCTTGAGGTTGTCGGGCAGCTTCACCGGCAGCTGGTCGTCGGGGACCGGGACCTCGCCGCAGTCGGGGCAGTGGACGATCGGGATCGGCGTGCCCCAGAAGCGCTGCCGCGACAGCAGCCAGTCGCGCAGGCGGTAGTTGACCGCCGCCGAGCCGGTGCCGCGCTCGCCCAGGATCTCGATGATCCGCGGGATGGCCTCGCTCTTGGACAGGCCGTCCAGCGGGCCGGAGTTCATCAGGCGGCCCTCGCCCGCGGTGGCCACGCCGGACTCGGCGGGACTGGGCTCGCCGGTGTCGACGACCTCGCGGACCTTGAGGCCGAACTTCAGCGCGAAGTCGAGGTCGCGCTGGTCGTGGGCGGGGACCGCCATGATCGCGCCGTGGCCGTAGTCGGCCAGCACGTAGTCGGCGGCCCACACCGGGATGCGCTCGCCGTTGACCGGGTTGATCGCGTAGCGGCCCAGGAAGACGCCGGTCTTGGGGCGTTCGGTGGACTGCCGCTCGATGTCGGAGAGCTTGGCGACCTGCTCGCGGTAGGCCTCGAACTCGGCGCGGTGGTCGTCGGCGCACAGCTCGTCGGCCAGCGGGGCGTCGGCGGCCACGACGAAGAAGGTGGCGCCGTAGAGGGTGTCGGGCCGGGTGGTGAAGACCGACACCGGCTCCTCACGCCCCTCGATGGCGAACCGGACGTCGGCACCGTGGGAGCGGCCGATCCAGTTGCGCTGCATGGTCAGGACGTCGTCGGGCCAGTTGCCGTTCTCCAACTGGTCCATGTCGTCGAGCAGCCGGTCGGCGTAGGCGGTGATGCGGTAGTACCACTGGTTGAGGCTGCGGCGCACGACCTCGGTGCCGCAGCGCTCGCAGCGGCCCTGCACGACCTGCTCGTTGGCGAGCACGGTCTGGTCCTTGGGGCACCAGTTGACCAGGCCGTCCTTGCGGTAGGCCAGCCCGCGCTCGAAGAACCGCAGGAACAGCCACTGGTTCCACTTGTAGTACTCGGGGTCGCTGGTGTGCAGCCGCCGCGACCAGTCGACGGCGATGCCGTAGCGCCGGAAGGACTCCGCCTGGGTCTCGATGTTGGCGTAGGTCCACTCGGCGGGGTGGGTGTTGTGCTTGATGGCGGCGTTCTCGGCGGGCAGCCCGAAGGAGTCCCAGCCGATGGGGTGGAGCACGTTCTCGCCGCGCTGGAACGCGTAGCGCGCGATGACGTCACCGATGGCGAACGCCTCGGCGTGGCCCATGTGGAGGTCGCCGGAGGGATAGGCGAACATGTCGACCACATAGCGGCGCGGACGGTCGTCGGCCGGGTCCTCACTGGCCGCGAAGGGGTTCTGCTCGGCCCAGCGGGCCTGCCACTTCTCCTGGACCGCGCGGGCGTCGTAGGTGTCGCCCGCGGTCTGGTCGCCGTCTACCGCTGTCATCGCTGGATCGTCCTCTAACGGGTCGCACTTGGGGGCACAGAGCGGCTGGAGGGCGGCGGTCCAACCGCGCCCGCTGGAGTCGGCCTCGCCGCGGATTCTCACCAGCCGGGTGTCCACCTCAAGGTTAGCGCGGTTCGCGGCACCTCCTCGACGCGATGGGCGGCGCGCCCGCGGCGAGGCGCCGCGGGCGTCGGCGGGGATTGGTCGCGACCGGCGGGCGGGCGCGGCCCTGGCGCCCTGAGCCCGCCTACACGTTGTCGCGGTTGGTGCGGTCGAAGGTGTGGGCCCGGCGGATTTCGCCGGCGGCGGGTTCGTCGGCGGGGGCGCCTCCTGGTTCGCGGGCCTCGGCGGCGCGGCGGTACTCCTCCGCGGCCTTCTCGTGCTCCTCGGCGGCCAGGCGGCGCTGGCGGACGGGGTCGGGCTCCAGTTCGGCCTCGTGGCGGACGGCGGGGCGGTGGACCTCCATGGAGCGGTCGACGGCGGGGCGGCCGGTGGCGTCCTCGTCGACCAGGGCGCGGGTCTCGCGGTCGATGCTGGTGGTGATGGGGACGGACTCGTGGCGGGGGCCCTCGATGAGGGTTGCGGCCTCGTGGTCGATGCTGGTGTCCATGATCCCGCGGTCGGCGGGCTCCTCCACCACCGTCTGCGGTGCCAGCCGGCCGCGCCGCCACCAGGGGAAGCGGCGGCGCTCGGGGTCGGCCAGGCCGCCGCGGAAGTAGGTGCGGGGCTGCTGGGTCCAGCGGACCAGGCACCAGATGGCGAACACCGCGCAGGCGGCGAGCAGGATGCCAACGGCCCAAACTGACGACATGGGAGTCTCCTCGGGGCTCGTGTCGTGCCTCTGCGTAGTCCCCTGCCCGCAGAATCGGCGTGTGAACGCCTGTCGGGCGCCGGGATCGCCTCAGCGGTGGGAGAATGCAGGCGATCCCGCGGTTCGCGGCCGCCCGCCTCCGGCCGTGCCGTGCGACCGTGCGGTATCCCCCCTTGCCGCCGCACGCCCCGTTCGTGCCGCCCCGCCCCCATCCCGCGCCAACCCGTTGCGCCGCGTGCCGCTTTCGCCGCACGGCGCACCCGACCAGCATGTGGAGACCCGCCGACCATGACCGAGTTCGTTGCCGCCCGCCGCGTCCGCCGCACCCTCCTCGCCGCCGCCCTGGGCGCCGCCGTGCTGCTGGGGGCCGCCGCGTGCGCCCAGGGCGGCGAGCCCGAGCCCGAGGCCAGTAGCCCGGCGCCGGTGCTGGGCGTGGACGACGACCGCGTGCAGCTGCTGGAGGGCACGCCGGCCTCGGTCGAGGGGGGTTCGGGCGACCCCGTGGAGCTCCAGCTCACCGGGTACGAGGACGGCGAGGAGCCGGCCGTGGTGATCAGTGCCCGCCCCGAGGGCGGCGAGGCCGAGGAGTTCACGCTGCGGCTGGGCGAGCACCTCGACGCCGCCGGGTCGAGCTGGCGGGTGTCGGAGATCGGCATCAGCGGGTCGGCGAACCAGCCGGCCAGCGTCACCCTGACGCGCGAGGCCGCTTAGCTCCACCCCGCCGACCGGCCGACAAGTTACCCTGCGGTAAGAAGGTGACCGATACCACGTCACACTGCTGGAGGGCGCGATGCTCAACCTCGCCGCACTGCTCGAAGACGGCGCCCGGACCACTCCGGACCGCGACTGCCTGGTGTTCGGTGACCTGCGGCTCAACTACGCGCTGGTCGACATGATCGCCAACCAGGTCGCCAACCTGCTGGTGGCCCGGGGCATCGCCCCCGGCGACCGGGTCGCGCTCGCCTCCCCCAACACGCCCTACTTCCCGTTCGTCTACTTCGGCGCGTTGAAGGCGGGCGCGGTCGTGGTACCGCTCAACGTGCTGTTGACCAGCCGGGAGATCGCCTACCACCTGCGGGACTCCGGCGCCAAGGCGCTGTTCGCCTTCGCCGGCACCCCCGAACTTCCGCTGGGCGAGCGCGCCTTCGCCGCCTTCCGCGAGACCGAGACCTGCGAGCTCTACATCGACCTCCCGGCCACCCCCGGCGCCACCGAGTCGACCATCGAGGGCGCCGAGACCCTGTGGGCGGCGCTCGACGGCCGGCCCGGCACGTTCTCCACGGTGCGCACCGAGGCCGACGACACCGCGGTGATCATCTACACCAGCGGCACCACCGGCAGCCCCAAGGGCGCCCAACTGTCCCACATGAACCTGCTGTTCAACGCCGTGGCCTCCGACGCCCTGTTCGAGCGCACCGAGCACGACGTCTACCTCACCGTGCTCCCGCTGTTCCACATCTTCGGCCAGACCACGATGCTCAACTGCGGCCTGTACCGGCACGCCACGCTGGTGCTGCAGCCCCGCTTCGACGGCGACGAGGCCCTGTCGCTGATGGAGAAGGAGGGCGTCACCGTCTTCGCCGGCGTGCCCACCATGTACTGGGGCCTGCTGGGCGCCACGGGCGAGCACGACATCGCGGGCATCGCCAAGCGGCTCAACGTCGCGGTCTCGGGCGGCAGCGCGCTGCCCGCCGAACTCGCCCGGCAGGTCAAGGAGCGCTTCGGCGTGGAGATCCTGGAGGGCTACGGCCTGTCGGAGACCTCGCCGGTGGTGTCGTTCAACAACCCCCGGGTCAAGGCCAAGCCGGGCTCGATCGGCCTGCCCATCTGGGGTGTGGAGATGAAGCTCGTCGACAGCGAGTTCAACGACGTCGAGGGCGAGGGCCCCGGCGAGATCGCGGTGCGCGGGCACTGCGTGATGAAGGGCTACCACAACCGCCCCGACGCCGACGAACTGGTGTTCCGCGACGGCTGGTTCCGCACCGGCGACATCGCCCGCCGCGACGAGGACGGGTTCTTCTTCATCGTCGACCGCTCCAAGGACATGATCATCCGGGGCGGCTACAACGTCTACCCGCGCGAGCTGGAGGAGGTGCTGATGACCCACCCCGACGTCAGCCTCGCGGCGGTGGTGGGTGTCCGCCACGAGACCCACGGCGAGGAGATCAAGGCCTACGTCATCCGCGAGGAGGGCTCCGAACTCACCGAGCGGCAACTGGTGGAGTGGGCCAAGGAGCGGCTGGCCGGCTACAAGTACCCGCGCCTGGTGGAGTTCCGCGACGAACTGCCGATGACCGCCACCGGCAAGATCCTCAAGCGCGAACTGCGCTAGGTCCTGTTTTTTGAAAGGTCTGCGGGGCGGGCTGGTCTTCGGTAATCCTTGGGATCCATGGTCCGACGCCATGAACTCACCGACGCCGAGTGGGACCTGCTCGCCCCGCTCATGCCCGCCCACCCCCGCAAAGGCAAGCGGTGGGCCGACCACCGCCGCGTCATCAACGCCATCCTCTACCGCACCAGGACAGGCATCCCCTGGCGCGACCTGCCCGAACGCTACGGCCCCTGGGAAACCGCCGCCGGACGCCACCGCCGCTGGTGCCTGGACGGCACCTGGCAGCGCATCGCCGACCGGCTGCGCATCGACGCCCTCACCGGCGCCGAACTCACCGCCGGTATCGACTCCACCGTGATCCGCGCCCACCACCACGCCGCCGGAGCCCCAAAAAAGGGGAGGCGGCCCGGGACGAAGGGGACAGGGCCCAAGCACTCGGGCGCTCGCGGGGCGGCTGGTCCACCAAGCTCCACCTGATCGCCGACACCCGCCGGCGGCCGCTGGTCCTGGCCCTCACCCCCGGCCAGCACGCCGACACGGTGATGCTGCGGCCTCTGCTGGAGCGGCTGCGCCTGGCGCGCTCCGGGGGGCGGGCGCGCACCCGCCTGGACCGGTTGCTGGGCGATAAGGCCTACTCCAGCCGCGCCAACCGGTCCTACCTGCGCCGGCGCAAGACCAAGGCGACCATCGCCGAGCCCGCCGACCAGCGGGCCAACCGGCTGCGGCGCGGTTCGGCGGGCGGCAGGCCCCCGTCCTTCGACCGGGAGGCCTACCGCTTGCGCAACACCGTCGAGCGCGCGATCAACCTGCTCAAGCAGAACCGCGCGGTGGCCACCCGCTATGACAAGCGGGCCGTGATCTTCGAGGGCACCGTCCAGGTGGCCTCGATCAGAATCTGGCTGCGCGACCTTACCCGTTCAACAAACACTGCCTAGCCCGCCGCGCCCCGGGGGTGCGGGGCGGCCGCGCGCCGCGCTTCCCGGGCGACCGCTCCCCCCGCGCCGCCGGACCCCACGGCAGCGGGCCTCACGACAGCGGGCGCCACTGGGAGTCGCAGACGACGCAGCGGAACTCGATGGGCTTGCCGCAGGTCTTGCAGTGCGGCCCGGGGCTGTAGTCGCCCAGGTGCTCGGCGTGCCGGTCGGCGAAGTAGCGCAGGTCCATGCACACGTTGCAGCGGATCGGCACGGTGGTGGGGCTGCGGGGCCAGGGCTCGTCGGGCTCGATCGGGTGCTCGGCGCAGTCGTCGGCCATCTCCCCTTCTCCTGTCTGCCTGTCCCCCGGGCGTCTGGTGTGCTGCCACCCTGGCGAACCCGGCCCGGCCGGTCAAGGCGCCGACGCGGGCCCCGCCAGCAGGCGCGCCACCCGCTCGGCCGCCTCGGCCAGCCGCGCCACGGGGACCGCGCCGGAGTCCACCGCGGCCAGCACGGCGTCGCGCGCCGCGCCGAACACCCGCCCGTCGAAGCCCGGCTCGGGCGGCCGCCCCGCCTCGGCGGTGTTGCCGGGGTTGCCCAGGCACAGCAGGTCGGCGCCCGCGGCGAGCGCCGCCACGGCGCCGCGCGCCACGGCCGCGGCCGGCTCGGCGACACCGGTGTGGGCGGCCAGCCCGCGCATGTCCAGCGCGTCGGTGACCGCCGCTCCGGTGAACCCCAGCTCGGCGCGCAGCAGCCGGTAGGCGGCCGGCGAGACGCTGGCCGGCGCGGCGTCCAGTTCGGGCACCACGATGTGCCCGGCCATCACCATGTCGGCCCCGGCCGCCACGGCCGAGGCGAAGGGTGCGAGTTCGCGGCGGCGCAGCACGGGCAGCGCGACGTCGACAACGGGCAGCGCCACGTGGGAGTCGACCCGGGTGGCGCCGTGGCCGGGGAAGTGCTTGACCGCGCCGAGCACCCCGGCGGCGTGCAGGCCGCGCACGAACGCGGCGGTGTGCGCGGCGACCTGGTCGGGGTCGGCGCCGAAGGACCGGCCGCCCACCACGGGGTTGGCGGTGTCCAGGCGCAGGTCGGCCACCGGCGCCAGCGCGGCGGCGATTCCGGCGGCGCGCAGGTCGCGGCCCATCGCCTCGGCGACGGCGGCGGTGCGCCGGGGGTCGCCCTCGGCGCCGAGGTCGCCGTGGCCGGGGTGCGGCGACCCGCTCGCCGCGTGCAGCCGGGTGACCCGGCCGCCCTCCTCGTCGGAGGCGGTGAGCAGGTCGGGGCGCAGCGCGCGCAGCCGCGCCGACAGCCCGGCGGGGTCGGCCGCGAGGTTGGGCGCGAAGTAGCACACGGCCGCCAGCCCCTCGCCGATCGCGCGCTCCAGCCACGCCGGGACCCCGGTGCCGGTGAACCCGGGCATGAGGACGGTGTGGGCCATGCGCCGCACGGCCGGGTCGGCGGCAGGCCCGCTCATCCCTTCACCGCCCCCTGCACCAGTCCGGCCACCAGCCCGCGCTGCACGATCAGGAAGAACACCATGACGGGCAGGGTGATGACGGTGGAGGCGGCCATGACCGCCCCCCAGTCGGTGGTGTACTGGCCGAAGAACTGCCGCAGGCCCACGGCCACGGTGTAGCGGTCGGCCTCGTTCATGAACGTCAGCGCCAGGATGAACTCGTTCCAGGCGGTGATGAAGGAGAAGATTCCGGTGGCCACCAGGCCGGGCGCCACCAGCGGGAACAGCACCGACCAGAACATCCGCCCCCACGAGGCGCCGTCGATGTAGGCGGCCTCCTCGACCTCGGCCGGCACGGCCGCGACGAACCCGCGCAGCATCCAGATGGCGAACGGCAGCGCCAGCGCGATGTAGACGACGCTCAGCCCCAGCAGGGAGTTGAGCATCCGCAGGTCGCGCACCTGGAGGAACAGGGGGATGACCAGCGCCTCCAGCGGCACCATCTGCACGGTGAGCACCATCACCAGCACCGTGGTGCGCAGCCGGAACCGGAACCGGGCCACGGCCACCGCCGCCAGCAGCGCCAGCAGGCTGCTTCCGGCCACGGTCAGCCCGGCCACGGCCAGCGAGTTGCCCAGGTAGCCCAGGAACCCGGCCTCCTGGAGCACGTGCCGGAAGTTCTCCAGGGTGAAGGAGGTCGGCAGCAGGGAGTCGGTTCCGGTGCGGGGCCGCTCCGAGACCGCGCTGACCACCATGAAGTAGGCGGGGAACAGGGTGAAGGCGAGCAGCGCGGCCACCGCCGCCCACCGGGCCGCGGCCGCCGCCGCGCCGCGCGCCCCGCGCGGCCGGGCCCTCACCGCAGCTCCTCGTCGCGGAAGAGGGCGCGCAGGTAGACGACGGTGACGGCGAGCAGCATGAGCGTCAGCAGCACCGCGATCGCCGATCCCAGCCCGTAGGACTGCTGGCTGAAGGACTGCATGTAGGACCACACCCCGAGGTTGAGCACGTCGCGGTTGCCGCCCGAGCCGCCCGGCATCAGGTAGACCTGCGCGAACACCTTGAAGTCCCAGATGGTGGAGAGGATGGTGACCACCGCGAAGACGGGCCGGATGGTGGGCACGGTGACGTTCCAGAACCGCTGCCAGGCGCCGGCGCCGTCCAGCAGCGCGGCCTCGTGCAGCTCGCGCGGCACGGTCAGCAGCCCGGCCAGCACGGTGACGGCCACGAACGGGAACCCGTGGTGGACCACGTTGAGCGTGGCGATGGCGTAGAAGGCCAGCCGGTCGGTGAACCAGTTGTAGCCCTCGGGCCCGACGGCGCCGACGGCCTCCAGGCCCTGGCGGACCAGCCCGCCGTCGACGTCGAAGATCCACACCCACACGTAGGTGCCCGAGACGGCGGGCATCGCCCAGGCCACCAGCACGCAGCCGAGCACGGCGGTGCGCGCCGGCGGGCGCAGCGTGGCCAGCAGCAGCGCCACCAGCGTGCCCAGCACCACCGTGCCGGCCACCGCCACCGCCGCGAACACCACCGTGTTGGGCAGCGCGACGGTCCACAGGTAGCGGTCGCCCAGCACCTGGGCGTAGTTGTCCAGCCCGATGTAGTCGGGCCGGCCCGAGACGACGTTGTCCAGGCCGTAGTCCTGGACCGACAGCCACAGCACCCGCCCCAGCGGGAACAGCAGCAGCGCCGCGATGACGGCGAGCGCCGGGGCCAGCAGCGCCCAGGGCAGGGCGCGGCGGCGCGTGGCGGCGCGCAGCAGGGGCGCGCGCCGGCGCCGCCCGGGGGCCGGGGCCGCGGCACCGGCCGCCGGGGCGGCCTGCTCGGTGGAGACGGGCGGGGCCACGGCGGTCAGGAGCCTTCGTCGTTGAGGGTCTGCTCGATCTCCTCGGCGGCGCGGGAGGTGGCCTCCTCCACCGACGCCTTCTCGTTGAGGATGTCCTGGAGCATGGCCTGCAGGACCGCGTCGCCCTGGACCTTGCCGAAGTTGGCGCTGGCGGGCAGGCCGCGCCCGGCCTCGGCCATCTGCTCGGCGAAGGGCCGCACCAGCGGGTCGTCGGAGGTGGTGTAGGGCTCCAACTGCTCGGTCTTGCCGGGGAAGTAGGTGGTCTCCTCCGACCAGCGGCGCGCGTTCTCGTCGTTGGTGAGGAGTTCGACGTAGGACCAGGCGAGGTCGGGGTCCTCGGCGGCGCTGAACACCGACAGGTGCGAGCCGCCCAGGAAGGACGGGCTGTAGCCGCCCTCGGGGCCGGGGATGGGGAAGGCGCCGATGCGCCCCTCCAGTTCGGGGTCGGCCTCGAGGATGGCGGCCGGGGTCCAGCTGCCCGCGATCATCATGGCGACGTCGCCGGAGATGAAGTTGTCCTGCAGGTCGGTCTCCAGCCAGGTGCTGGCGCCGGTGCTGGAGACGCCGTCCTCCAGGGCCAGGCCGGTGTAGAAGGACAGGCCCTCGCGCGCCTCGGCGGAGTCGATGCCGGAGGTCCAGGTGCCGTCGGAGCCCTGCTCGGCGATGTCGGCGCCGCTGCCCCACACGAACGGCAGCATCTGGTACATGGCGTCGCCGGCCACCGGGAAGGCGGTGAGGTCGTCGCGCTCCTCGGAGATCGTGATCGCGGTCTCGCGCAGCTCCTCCCAGGTGGTGGGCTCCTCCAGGTCCAGCTCCTCGAAGACGTCGGTGCGGTAGATGACCGAGCGCACCCCGGCGTACCAGGGCACCCCGTAGAGGCTGCCGTCGAGCTGCCCGGCCTCGGTGAGTCCCTCGACGTAGCCGCCGGTGTCGCCGACCCGGTCGGAGACGTCCAGCAGGGCGCCCGCGTCGGCGAACTCCAGGGTCCAGGTGGTGCCGACCTCGGCGACGTCGGGCATGGTGTTGCCGGCGATGGCGGTGGTGAACTTGTCGTGGGCGTCGGCCCAGGGCACGAACTCGACGTTGACCTCGACCCCGGTCTCCTCGCGGAACTGGCGGCCGACCTCTTCGAAGTAGGCGGTGGCGTCGGGGTTGGTGCCCTCCATGATCCAGACGTCGAGGGTCTCGCCTCCGCCACCGCCGCCGGATCCGCAGGCGGTGGCGAGCAGGGCGAGGGCGGCGGCGGCCGAGGCGGCCGGCAGGGCGCGGATGCGTGTCATCGGAGGTCTCCCGTCCACTCGCGATCCCCCGTGGGTGGTAAGAAACCTACGCAAAAAATGCGGTGACTGTGAAGTAAACAACACAACGGCACGGCAACGCTTGCGCTTCGGCCGGGACACTCTCCGCAACGCTGGCGCCCGGCTCCGCGCCGTGCGGGCGGAATCGCCGGAACCGCCGGTAACGCCGGAACCGTCCGCTTTCAGCCGGGGGGCCGCCCGCCGCGGACGGGTCAGAACGCGCAGGGCAGCGACTTGATCCCGTTGACGAAGTTGGAGGCCAGGCGCTGCGGCTCGGCGGTGGCGGCGATACCGGGCACCCGCCGGCGCAGTTCGCGGAACATGACGGTGATCTCACGCCGCGCCAGGTGGGCGCCCAGGCAGAAGTGCGGCCCCGGACCCCCGAACCCCAGGTGCGGGTTGGGGTGGCGGGTGATGTCGAAGGCGTCGGGGTCGTCGAACACGGCGGCGTCGCGGTTGGCCGAGGCGTAGTACAGCACCGCCTTGTCGCCGGCGCGCAGCGGGTGGCCGTTCAGGACGAAGTCCCGGGTGAGGGTGCGCCGCATCCACACCACCGGCGAGGCGTAGCGGACGATCTCCTCGACCGCGCGCCCGGCGTGCTCCTCGAAGTCCGACCACCACAGGCGGCGCTGCCCGGGGTGCAGCGTGAGCAGGTGCAGGCCGTGGCTGATGGCGTTGCGGGTCGTCTCGTTGCCGGCGACCGTCAGCAGGATGAAGAAGGAGCCGAGTTCCTGGTCGCTCAGGCTCTCGCCGTCGACGTTGGCGGTCACCAGCGCCGATGTGAGGTCGCCGGTGGGGTGCTCGCGGCGGTGGGCGGCCAGGTCGGCCAGCAGCGCCGACAGGTCGGCGCCGGCCTGCAGCAGCCGCGTGACGGCGGTGTCGACGTCGGTGCCGAGGTAGTCGGGGTCCTGCCCGGCCAGGACGGTGCTGGAGTTCTCCAGGACCATGTCGTGGTGCGACTCGGGGATGCCCATCATCTCGCAGATGACCACCAGCGGCAGGCGCGCCGCGACCTCGGCGACGAAGTCGCACGGGCCGGTCTCCAGCAGCCGGTCCACGATGCGCGCGGCGTGCCGGGTGACGTCGTCCTCCAGCTTGGCCAGCATCCGGGGGGTGAACCCGCGCGAGACGATGCGGCGCAGCCGGGCGTGGCGGGGGTCGTCCAGGTTGATCATCGAGCCGAAGTACTCGGCGAACCCCTCGGGCAGGTCGGGGATGGAGATCGCGCTGGGCTCGGAGGCGAAGACGCGCGGCTCGCGGCTGGCCTCGGCGACGTCGGCGTGGGTGACCAGGGCGTGGTAGCCGGGTCCGGTGGGGATGGGGCCCATCTCGCGCTCGGCGAAGAAGCGGGGCGGGTGGGCGCGCAGCCGGGCGAAGGCGTCGTGGCGCTCGCTCAGCGGACGGGCCCAGAACGCGTCGTCGGACAGGTCGATGTCGGAGACGTCCGGGAGCGCGGCCGGGGCGGCGGACGCGGCGGCCCCGGCGGGGGCCGGGCGCGCGCCGGAGCGGGGGGTCGGCTGGACCATGGGGGCTCTCCTAGCGGTATGGCCTGGATCACCCACTCTTTACACGGAGTCGCATGGTGTCAAGAAGTGCGGCGGGGCGGAGGGCCGCCCCGCGCGCGGTCCGGCCCCCGGCGGGGCCGGACCGCGCAGCGCTAGTCGGCGGTGCCGGTGGCGATGCGCAGGGTCGAGATCAGCTCGGCCGGCTTGTAGACCGCCTGGCCCACGGCGGCCGAGAACGCCGCCAGCATGTGCAGGTAGACCGCGGGGTCGCCGTTGCTCAGCCGCTCGGCGGCGGCCTCCTCGCCCACGGCGTAGGCCTCCCAGGCGGTGATCACGGCGAACTCCACCTCGGGCGGGAGCATGTCGGCGACCGTGGCGGCCACGGCGTCGCGGGAGTCGGCCGGCTTCCACACCACCCCGGTCTCCTCGACGCGGCGCGACAGGAAGGCCGCGAAGACCTTCAGCTCCGAGACGGTGCCCTCGGTGTCGGCCGCGGCCTCGGCCGCGGTCTGGGCCAGCAGGTCGCGGTCCTTGCGGACGTAGGAGTCGACCAGGGCGATGGCGAGCCGCTTGGTGCGGTCGGTGTCCTCTGTGCCAGGCATACCCCCATGATGCCCAGTGCCGCGGACGTGATGGCCACGCCGGGCCGCGGCGGGCGGCCGTTCGCCCAGGGAACGGGCCGACGGCGGCCGCGCGCCCGCCTCGCGGCGGGCGCGCGGCACCGAGCCGGACGGAACGGGTCCCACCCGTCCGACGCTACTGGAAGTTCGGCCGCAGCGGCATGTGCGCGTCGGTGCCGTCGAGCTTGACCCCCAGGATCTGGTGCAGCTGCACGACGTTGCGCTCGAAGCCCAGCACGCAGCCGGCCATGTAGAGCCGCCACACGCGCGCGGTGCCCTGCCCCACCTCGCGCACCGCGGCGTCCCAGTTGCGGTCGAGGTTGGCGCACCACTGGCGCAGCGTGAGCGCGTAGTGCTCCCGCAGGTTCTCCTGGTGCCGGATCTCAAAGCCGGCGTCGTTCATCTCCCGCTGGATCTCGGCCGGGCCCTCCAGCTCGCCGTCAGGGAAGACGTAGCGGTTGATCACGCCGTCCCGGTGCATGGGCGGCAGGTCGTTGCGCGGGCGGGTGATGCAGTGGTTGAGCAGCCGGCCGCCCGGCTTGAGCTTGGCGTACAGGCTCGCGAAGTAGGCCGGGAGGTTCTTCTTGCCGATGTGCTCGGTCAGCCCGATGGAGCTGATCCGGTCGTAGGCGCCGTCGGGCACGTCGCGGTAGTCCATGTGCCGGACCTCGGCGAGGTCGGACAGCCCCTCCTGGGCGATGCGCTTGCTCGCCCACTCGGCCTGCTCCTTGGACAGGGTGACGCCCAGCGCCTTGACCCCCTTCCTGGCGGCGTGGCGCACCATGCCGCCCCAGCCGCAGCCCACGTCCAGCAGCCGCATGCCCTCGCGCAGGTCGAGCTTGCGGGCGACCAGCTCGTACTTGGCCTCCTGCGCCTCCTCCAGCGTGGCGTCCGCGGTGGGGAACACCGCGCAGGTGTAGGTCATGGACGGGCCCAGCACCAGCTCGTAGAAGGCGTTGGAGACGTCGTAGTGGTGGTGGATGACCTCGGCGTCGCGGCCCTTGGCGTGGCGCGCGCCCAGGTTGAACAGCCGGGTGGGCAGGACCTCCTGGGGCGGCGGCGGCACCCGGTTGACGAACTTCACCCAGCCGATGCTGCGGGCGATCCTGGCCATCTCCAGCGGCGAGAGCCGGTGGCCCTCGCTGAAGGTGACGTCCGCCATCCGCTTGAGGGCGGTGTACATGTCGCCCTCGACGTCGATGTGGCCCGACACGTAGGCCCGGGTCAGCCCGAGCGCACCCGGCGACTGCGCCAGGTAGTTCAGCGCCACGGGCGTGCGCACGACCACCGCGGTGTCGCTGGTGGGGTCTCCGGCGGTGCTGCCGTCGTAAGCGCGGAAGTGAACGGGCGCGTCCTGGCCGACGACGCGTTCGAAGATCTCCGCTAACCGCATGGTTGTTGCTCCCTTCTCACCCACGTCGCCCACGCGGTGGGCAGGCGTGTCACCTGTTTCCGACGCACTTGGCGTAGAGGTCGAGGAGCCGCCCCTCCGGGTCGTAGGCGTGCTTGAGCCGGCGGTACCCCTCGCCGTTGTACAGCCGCCAGAACTCGTCCTCGGCGTAGAAGGCGTCCGAGTACAGCGACTTGTGGCCGCCCAGCCGGGCGACCTCCTCCTCCACCAGCCGGTTGTGGTGGGCGCGGCGCTGACCGGGACGCATGGGGACCATTCCCCAGAATCCAAAGTTGATGTAGAGGCGGTCCTGCTCAAGTGGGTAAAGAGGCCACACGTGGGACTGCCCCTCGGCCGGGCGCGCGGTCTCGCGCAGCCGCAGCGGGCACATCCAGACCGGCGACATCCCGATCTCGGAGTGGAAGAAGTCGAGGAACTCCGCGCCGCGCTCGACACCCACCTCGATGTCCTGGATCACCGGCTCCTGCTGAGGGCGCCCGCGGTAGAGGTTGAGCAGCCGGCTGAAGTCGGTGCGCCGGTCCAGCGCCACCAGTCTGCGGTAGACGTCGGAGCGCTTGAGGGAGCGCGGCCACAGCCGCCGCACGGTCGGGTTGCGCAGGCCGAACGCGCCCGAGCACCAGAACCAGTCGGTGTCCCAGCGCCACAGGTAGTCGTGGGTCGTCAGGTAGTCGCCCGGACCGGTGCCCGCGTAGCGCGGGATGGAGGTGTAGTAGATGTCGGTGCCGGTGTAGTCGCTGGTCCAGGGCGCGCGGTCGACGAAGGTGGCCAGCGTGAGGTACAGCTCGTCGGGCCCGAACACCACGCCGTCCACGAAGTCGACCTTCTGGCCGTCGTGCTCGGCGTCGGCGCAGATCCGCCCGAAGGCGTCCATGGCCTCCTTGGCGTCGCCGAACCGCAGGTGGCGCAGGTGCACGTAGGGCTTGACCGGCTCCAGTTCGATGCGCAGCCGCAGGCTGTAGCCCAGCGTGCCGTAGGAGTTGGGGAACCCGTAGAACAGTTCCCGGTGCTCGTTGTCGCGGCGCGCCACCACGGTCTCGCCCGCGCCGGTGAGGATCTCGATCTCCTGCACCGACTCGTGCGGCAGGCCGTTGCGGAACGACGAGGACTCGATGCCCAGGCCGGTGACCGCGCCGCCCAGCGTGATGGTGCGCAACTGCGGCACCACCAGCGGCATCAGGCCGTGCGGCAGGGTGGCCGCGACCAGGTCCTCGTAGGTGGTCATGCCGCCGACCTCGGCCACGCGCTCGGCGGGGTCCACCGACAGCACCGAGGTGAACGCCGAGACGTCCAGCCGGGCGGTGTCGGCGGGCTCGCGAAAGCGGAAAAGGTTGGACGTGGGCTTGGCCAGGCGGACGGGGGCGCCGGCGGCCGACAGTCGCGCGTAGTCGCGCTTGAGCCGCTGGACGGCCTCGACGTGGTCGGCGAAGTCCTGTTCGGAATGCTGACGAATCACCCTCACCCGCTTCTTCCCCAGGCGGCGCCGCGCGCCGTCGTCGTCGCTGCTGACCTGTACCGACGGTTGCCAAGGCCGCCAGACAGCCTATGCCTACCCGTGAGTAGCCCGTTTCAGCGCCCCCCGGGCGAGGCGTCGCCGGCACGGCTTCCCATTCTGTCGGGATCGCCCGGCGGTGGCCATGACCGCAGGACCGCGGGCCCGCCGCGCCCGCCCGGGGCGCTGCGGGCGCGCCCGGCGGAGGGGGCGCATAGGATCGGCTGACGTGCGCATCGCCTTTGTCGACTCCGGGATCGGGATGCTGTCCACGGCCGCCGCGCTGCGCGCCGCGCGGCCCGACGCCGATCTCTTCCTGTCCATGGACCCCGACCACATGCCGTGGGGGCCGCGTACGCCCGACGAGGTGGTCCAGCGGGTGCTGGCCGGCGCCCGCGCGGCCCACGACGCGGCCGGCGCGGCGCTCGACGCCATCGTCGTGCCGTGCAACACCGCCTCGGTGCACGGCCTGACCGCGCTGCGCGCCGAGTTCGAGCCCGGTGTGCCCGTGGTGGGCACGGTGCCGCCGATCAAGCCCGCCGCCGCGCTGGGCGGCCCCGTGGCGGTGTGGTCGACCGTGGCGACCTCGCGCAGCCGCTACCAGGCCGACCTCGTCGCGCGGTTCGCCCCCGGCCTGCCGGTGACCGCGGTGGCCTGCGCCGGGCTCGCCGAGGCGATCGAGACGGCCCGCCCCGAGGAGGTCGACGCGGCCATCGCCTACGCCGCCGAGCGCACCCCCGCCGACGTGGCCGCCGTGGTGCTCGGCTGCACCCACTACGACCTGGTCGGCGAGCGGATCGCCGCGGCGCTGGGCGGCACCGCGGCGCTGTTCACCGCCGCCGACGCGGTGGCGGCGCAGACGCTGCGCCGCCTCGGGGAATCGGCGGCTCCCGAACGCGCTCCGACCGGCGCCGTAACCGTGCTGGCCAGCGGGCGCCCGGCCGGCCTCCCGCCGGCCGCGCTCGCCTACGCGCCCGGGACCGAACTGGCGGGCGTGCCCCAGCCCTGACCCCGGGCCGACCCGCTACCGCGCGGCCGGAACGGTCTCGGCCCGACCGCGCTGCGGCCCGGCCGCGGGCGGGGCCGACTCGGCTGCCGCCGGGGCGGCGGCCTCGGGAGCGTCGGGGGCCTCGGCGGCCGGTGCCTGCGGGCACGCCTCCACGGGCGGCGGCACGGCGCGCAGGGCGGCCTCGGTCAGCACCCGCACCAGCGCGCGCACGCCGCCGGTGTCGTTGTCGTGCAGCAGGGTCTCCAGCAGCGACAGCGCCGCCTTCTGGTCGCCCGGCGCCGAGCGCACCCGCGCCCAGTGGGCGCCGGCCGCGACGTCGGCCAGGTGCAGGGTGCGCCCGACCTGGCCCAGGGCGTTGAGCAGCGAGGCGTCGTGGGGGCGGTGCTCCAGGGCCGCCGCCACGAGGTCGGCCTGGTGCTCGGGGTCGACCTCCTCGGGGCGCTGGCGGCGCAGCAGGCCCAGCACGTCGGCGGCGGGCACCGGCAGCGCGGCGGGTCCGCGGGCGGCGAGGTCGCGGGCGGCCTCGTCCAGGTCGGCGGCGAGGTCGGCGCCGCGCCGCACCCGGCCCAGGGCCCGGCGGGCGCGTCCCAGCGCGGCGGCGGCGACCCAGCGGGCGCCGCGGTCGGTGGCCAGCCGCGCGCCCGCCAGCGCCACCTCCAGGCAGGGGCGGTGCGCCCCCACGCGCTCGAAGTACCGGGCCCATGTGGTGAGCCGCACGCCCAGCCGCCAGTCGTTGTCCAGGGCGCCGCAGGCCGCCAGGTGCTCGGCGGCCTCGGCCCAGGCGCGGCGCAGGCGGGGGTGGGCGTCGGCCTCGCGGGGGTCGGGCAGGGCGGCGAGCGCGTCGGCGGCCGGCACCCGCCCGGCGCGGGCCAGCCAGGCCAGCAGCCGGGCGCGCTCGGCGCGGGCGCGGCGCAGCGCGGCGGCCCGGGGCGCCCCGGCGGGCCACGCGGCGGCGGCGCCGGCCTCGACCCGCTCCAGCGCGGCCAGGGCCTCGGCGTGGCGGTCCTGGTGGCGCAGCGCGCGGACGTAGCCGAAGGCGTAGCCGAGGGTGACGTCGTGGCCGGCGGCGCGGGCCTGGGCGGCGCGCAGGTCGAGTTCGCGCACGGCCTCGTCGGGGCGCTCGTCGTCGACGAGCATGTCGGCGCGGGCCAGCACCAGCGCCTCCCAGGCGGGGTCGCCGGGGCGGACGTGGGCCAGGCCCTCGGCCACGACGGTGGCGCGCTCGACCACGTGCCCGGGGCCGTCGACGGTGGCGTAGCAGGCCAGGACGGGTTCGGCGGCGCAGGCCGCCGGGGTGCAGGCGTGCAGGGGCGCGTCGGCCCCGGAGAGGCCGAACGGGTCGGCGGCGTCGGCCGTGCCGACCAGGCCGGCTGCGCCCCCGGTGTCGGCGGCGTCGGGTGCGTCCGCGGGCCCGGCCGTGTCGGCGCCGGGGTCGGTGTCCGCCGGACGCAGGAGCGCGGCCCCGGGGGCGTGCGCGGCGCGCAGCCGGGCCAGTGCCTCGGGCAGCGCGGACTCGCCCTCGGCGAGGTCGCCGGTGCGGGCGGTCAGCGCCAGGTGGGCCAGCAGCGGCGGAGCCCACGCGGGGGCGGTGCCCGCACGGGCCAGGCGCAGCGCCTCGGGCATCGCCTCGGCGATGCGCGCGGCCTGGCCGTCGACCGCCATGCGCGCCAGGCGCACCAGGGTCTCGGCGAGGTCCGCGCTCCCCTGGGCGCGGAGGTCCCGCACGGCACCGGCCAGCCATCTCCACTTCGCCATCGGTGTTCCCCCGTCTCCCCCGTCCCCGCCGGGCGCCCACCGCCCCGGGGTGCGACCGAACGTAGCAGCGCGGTCACGGTTTGCGGGCGGAAACCCGGAAACTGGGGGCGGAATGTGCCGATAGACTCGGTGCTCCGGCGCCGGTGCGGTTTGCGCGGATCCGCGTGGCGGCGGTGCGGCCCCGCGGCACGAGGAATGGAGCGCGACGGTGGGATGGCGAGACCGGTTCGGACTCCGGCGGGCGAAGCGGGGCGGCAAGGCGCGGTTCGACCGCGCGGCCGAGGACTCCGACCTCCAGGCCCTGATCGAGTTCCACGGCAGCCGGACGGGCGTGGAGTTCTTCGTGGAGCCTGAGACCTTCGCCACCGGCACCACGGCGGTGGCCGTGGCCTCCGACGGCGAGTGGATCCGCCGCCGGGTCGGCTCCCCCGCCGTCATCGCCCGGGTCGCCCGCAAACTGGCCGCGCCCGTCTACGATGTACAAGTCGTCGGCTATCCGCAGCGGATGCGCGACTGGACCACCCGGAACAAGCGCGGCCTGTCCATGGAGTAGGGGCGCGGTCGTCCGCCGGGGCGTCCCGTCTTCCACACCGCGGCCGGGTGCGCGACCGCGCCCCGGCGCACCCGCGGAGCCCTCGGCCGGCCCGCAGCAGGAAGGACACCGCCAGCGCCCATGAGCACCCCGCCGCCGCCCGGGCCGGGCAAGAACGGCATGCCGTCGTGGCTGCCCAGGGCGCTGCTCCTGGTCGCCTGGACCGTCATCGGGTTCGCCGTCGCGGCGTGGCTCTTCCTGCAGCTGCGCGGGCTGCTGGTGCTGCTGCTGATGTCGCTGTTCCTGGCGCTGGCCCTGGAGCCGGCCGTCAACTGGCTGCACAAGCACCGCTGGCCGCGCGGCCCGGCCACCGGGGTGGTCATGCTCGGCGTGGTCGTCGTGGTGGTGGTCTTCTTCTCGGTGCTGGGCTCGATGCTGGTGGGCCAGGTGCTGGAGTTCGTCGACCAGGTGCCCGCCATGAGCCGCGGGCTGCTGAACTGGGTGAACGTCACCTTCCACACCGACTTCTCGCCCAACACGCTGCTGAGCGAGATCACCGACGCCACGGGCCTGATCAACCAGTACGCCTCCAGCGTCGCCGAGAACGCCTGGGGCGCGGGCACCACGCTGCTGGTGCTGCTGTTCAACGGGCTGACGGTGGCCCTGTTCACCTTCTACCTGACCGCCGACGGCCCGCGGTTCCGCCGCACCATCTGCTCGGTGCTGCCGCCGCGCACCCAGCGCGAGGTGCTGCGCGCCTGGGAGATCGCCATCAGCAAGACCGGCGGCTACATCTACTCCCGCGCGCTGCTGGCGCTGATCGCCACCCTCGCCCACTACCTGGCGCTGGCCGTTCTGGACGTCCATTACGCGTTCGCGCTGGCGCTGTGGGTGGGCGTGCTGTCCCAGTTCATCCCCACCATCGGCACCTACATCGGCGGCGCCGTGCCGGTGCTGGTGGCGCTGATGCAGGGCACGTGGCCGGCCCTGTGGATGCTGGTCTTCGTGGTGCTCTACCAGCAGTTCGAGAACTACCTGCTGCAGCCCCGCATCACCGCGCGAACCCTCGACATGCACCCGGCGGTGGCCTTCGGCGCGGTGATGGCGGGGGCGGCGATCATGGGGGCGCCCGGTGCGCTGCTGGCGCTGCCGGCGGGCGCCAGCCTGCAGGCGTTCCTCAGCGTCTACATCCGCCGCTACCAGGTGGCCGAGCACCCGCTGCTGGACGGCTCGGAGCCGGGCGCCGACCCCGATGCGGCCGAGGGCGGCCGGGCGCCGGCCGGCCCGCAGCGGCGGGGCTCCTCGGCCCGCTCCTCCGGCGAGGGCGGAAACCCTACATCAGGCTGAGCGCCCGCATCCAGCCCCCCAACGCGCGGCCCGCGGCGGGGCCGGGCGTTTTTGGTCATTGATGACGACAGTTTGCCGGAACTCCTTCAGCGGCCGGGTTCCATAATCAGGGGTTCCCATCGCATACTCGCCTGGGAGGGGGACTGAAGGATGAAGCAGGATCTCACCGCTTTGTGCTGTGAATGCGGCACAAGCCGGCCGGTCAGCGCCTACCGCGCGATCGGCGAGGCCCAGTCGGCCTACGGGCTGGCCCGCTGCGTGGTCTGGCGCGCCTGCCGCACCTGCGGATACCGCACCTACCACGCCTACCTGCGCGACGACCCCGACCGCGACGAACTGGAGGACGCGCTCAAGCTCGACGACGCGCTGGCCGCCGAGGCGCTGGACGAGGAGATGGAGCAGCTGCGGCTGTGCGGGGTCGACATCGGCCACGCCCCGGTGCCCGCCATTTGGGACGGCCAGCCCGTGGGAATGGTCACCCAGCGGCTGACCGACCTGTCCTACGCGATCGTCCTGGACCCCAACGCGTCGCTGGTGGCCCGCCTCAAGCTGATCGACCTGATGTGGAACGAGCTGTCCACCGGCGACAACGACGACCGCTGGTACATCCAGCCCGCCGACGAGGACACGCCCGGCTACGCGGTCCGGCTGTTCGGCTACCGCGTGCGCCGCTGAACCCGCCCGTCCGCCGTCCGCCGGCTCACCCGGGCACCGGCGCCGCGGCCAGCCGCCGCAGGGCGGCACGGGCGACCTCGGGGTCGGTCGTGCCCCAGTAGGGCGGCAGCGAGGACCGCAGGAACCCCCCGTAGCGCGCGGTGGCCAGGCGGGGGTCGAGCACCGCCACCACCCCGCGGTCGTGGACCGACCGCAGCAGCCGCCCCGTGCCCTGGGCCAGCAGCAGCGCCGCGTGGGTGGCCGCCACCGCCATGAACCCGTTGCCGCCGCGCGCGCCCACCGCCCGCTGCCGCGCCGACGCCAGGGGGTCGTCGGGGCGGGGGAACGGGATGCGGTCGACGATCACCAGCTGCAGCGAGCGCCCGGGGACGTCGACCCCCTGCCACAGCGACAGAGTGCCGAACAGGCAGGAGGTCTCCTCGGCGGCGAACTCCTCGACCAGGCGCCCGGTGGAGTCGTCGCCCTGGCACAGGATGCGGACGTCGAGGCGGTCGCGCAGCTCCTCGGTGGCCTGGGCGGCGGCGCGCATGGACGAGAACAGGCCCAGCGCGCGGCCGCCGGCGGCCTCGACCAGCTCGGCGATCTCGTCGATGTAGCGGGGGTCGAGCCCGTCGCGGCCGGGCGGGGGCAGGTGCCGGGCGACGTACAGGATGCCGCTGCGGGCGTGGTCGAAGGGCGAGCCGACGTCGAGGGAGCGCCAGCGGGGTTCGCCGGCGGAGGTGTGGGAATCGTCGGCCTCGGCACCGGAGGCGGCGTCATCGGCTGCGCCCGTGCCGGTCCCGGAGGACGCGGCGGCCGGCCCGGTGGACTCCCGGCCCAGGCCCCACTGCGCGGCCAGCGGGCCGAACGACCCGCCCAGGGCCAGCGTGGCCGAGGTGAGCACGGTCGTGCGGTCGCCGAAGAGGCGCTCGCGCAGCAGCCCGCCCACCGCCAGCGGTGCCACGTGCAGGGTGGGCGCGTGCTTGGGGCCCTTGGCCAGCCACACGACGTCGCGGCGCTCGCGCAGCGGGGGCTCGAAGGACTCCAGGACCCGCACGGCGGTGTCGTGCAGCTCCTCCAGGGCGGCCAGGGCCTGCTTGCGCCGCGCGGCGTGGTCGGGGTCCTGCTCGCCGTTGGCGGAGGAGCGGACCGCGGTGAGGCAGGCGTGGGCGGAGTCGCGGACGGCGGCGACGGCACCGGCCAGGGAGTCGGGCAGGTGGTCGAGGCGGCCGGCCTCGGCGTCGGCGAACACCAGGGCCAGGCCGTCGGCGGATTCGCTCAGGCGCTCGGTGAGGTCGGCCTCGCACAGCCGCGCGGCCCGCTTGGCCGCGGCGGCCACGACGCGTTCGCCGAGTTCGCCGGTCGCCACGGAGGTGACGCGGTCGACGAGTTCGTGCGCCTCGTCGATCATCAGGACGCGGTGCTCGGGCAGCAGCTGGTAGCCCTGCATGGCCGAGATGGCCAGCAGCGCGTGGTTGGTGACGACGATGTCGGCGCCGGCGGCGTCGGCACGGGCCTGCTCGGAGAAGCACTCCTGGCCGAAAGGGCAGGCGGCCGCGCCCACGCACTCGTTGGCCGAGACCGAGACCTGGCGCCAGGCGAGGTCGCTGACGCCGGGCACGAGTTCGTCGCGGTCGCCGGTGGAGGTCTCCTCGGCCCACTCGTGCAGCCGCTTGACCTGGCGGCCCAGTGAGGAGAGCTGGCGGGGGTCGAACAGTTCGGTGTCGTCGGGGTCGGAGGTGTCGGCGCCGTGCACGCGGTGCCGGCACAGGTAGTTGCGGCGCCCCTTGAGGATGGCGAAGGTGGGCTCGCGGCGCAGCAGCGGGGCCAGCGCGGCGCCGAGCCGGGGGAGGTCGCGGTCGATGAGCTGGCGCTGCAGGGCGAGGGTGGCGGTGGAGACGACGACGGTGGTGTCCTCGGCCATGGCGTGGCGCAGCGCGGGCACCAGGTAGGCCAGCGACTTGCCGGTGCCGGTGCCCGCCTGGACGACCAGGTGCTCGCCGGTGTCGATGGCGGTGGCGACCGCCTCGGCCATGGCGACCTGGCCGTCGCGCCGGGCGCCGCCCAGGGCGCGTACGGCGGCGTCCAGCAGGGTGTCGACATCGGGAATCTCAGCCACGCGTGCGACAGTACCCGCTGGCGGTGACGGCGCGGGCCCGTTGTCCACAGGCCCGCGCCCGGGCCGAAGGCGGGCGCCGCCTAGCGGCGCTCCACCTCGACGGTGATGTCGTCGTGCAGGAAGCACAGGTGGTCGCGCACGTCGAGCGCCTCGTGCAGCGGGTCGGGCAGGGACCACGCGACGTCGGGGACCTCGCGGCCGTCCACGCGCAGGTTCCAGTAGACGGTGCGGCCCTTGTAGGGGCAGTGGGTGACCGTCTGGCTGGGCACCAGGTACTCGCGGCGGACGTCGCCGGGCGGCAAGTAGTGGCGGTTGGGCAGGCCGGTCTCGCTGAGGAGCCGCGGCGCGGTGGACTCCGCCAGGACGAGGTCGCCGTAGGTGACGCGCACGGCCGCCGACGTGGGGCGGGTGTCGACGCGGTGGTAGGGGTCGCGCAGGTGCCCCTGGACCGCCTGGTCCTCGTCGTACCAGGTGTCGGCGGCCGTCCAGTACAGCGCGGAGAGCCCGCGCAGCCACGCGGCCTCGGCCGTGGGCTCGGGGTAGGCCCACACCGCGTTCTCGACCACGCGCTCGCCCACGCGCAGGTGCCAGTAGGCGGCGTCGCCCTTGTAGGGGCAGTGGGTGGTGTGGTCGCTGGGGCTGAGCAGGCCGGGGTCGATGTCCTCGGCGGGCACGTAGAGCTGCGGCGGCAGCGCGGTCTCGTGCAGCAGGGCGCCCCGGAGGGAGTCGAGCACCGTGCGGCCGGCCAGTTCGGCGCGCACCCGCCGCGGGAACGGGTGCAGCAGCAGCGCGTGCCGCGGGCTCTCCAGCCGGTAGTTCACCGTGGCGGGCGCGTCGTGCGCCAGCGGGCCGCCGCCCATGGTCAGCGACATCCGGGGTCTCCTTCACCGTTGAATCGACCAACGGGCGGGTCATACCCCCCGGCGGGCCGCCTCACCCCCGGCGCGGGCCGCGGGATCGGCGGTCGGCGCCGGGCGCGGCGGGGCGCCGCCGGGGGCGGGCGGGCGGGTCAGAGCCAGTCGCCGTCGCGGTAGGGGGTGCCGGAGTGCCAGGAGCGGTCGTCGCGGGGGGCGTGGCGGAGGTCGTCGTCCAGTCCGGACTTGCGGGAGCGGCCGAGGTAGAGGGCGGCCCCGCCGCCGCCCAGGGCGGCCAGGCCGGTGGCGATGAGGCCCGCCAGGGCGCTTCCGGCCACGGGCAGGCGGCCGTCGGGGGAGGTGACCGGCGGGCCGCTGGAGCCGGCGGGGCCGGTGGGGATCTCGTCGGAGTCGGGGATGGGTGCCGAGACGGTGGGGCGCGGCACGGGGTCGTCGGCGGGCACGGAGCCGCCCCCTCCCCCGCCGGACTCCTCGCTGGCGGGCCGGTCGCCGGTGGTGTCGGGTTCGGCCGTGCCCGGGTCGGGGCCGGTGGCGGCCGGGGAGTCGTCCGCGCCCGGCGCGGTGGGGTCGGCGGGGCCGTCCTGGTGCCCGGAGCCGCCGCTGCCGCCGGGCGGGCCCGTGGGGTCGGGCCCGGTGGCGCCCGTGGCCGGGGGTTCGGGTGAGTCGCCGGTGGTGGAGGGGTCGGTGTCGGTGGTGTGGACGGAGACGCCGGTGAACTCGACACCGTAGTCGAAGCCGTCGACGCGGGTGCCGTCGGCGTCGAGGCGGGCGACCTCGAAGCGCAGCGACAGCCAGGCCGAGGCGGTGCCCGGACCGTCGCCCCTGCCGGCGGAGCCGTCGGGTTCGCGCTCGCGCCGCTCGGCGCTGACGCGCACGCTCAGCGTGCCCCGGCCCAGGTCGGTGGTGAGGGTGTCGGTGTGCCGGCCGTCGGCGAGGTCGGCGGGGGCGCCGAGGATCTCCAGGCCCTCCACGGCGATGTCGGCGCCCAGCCCTCCGGAGGGGGTCCACCAGGCGGATGAGGCGGCGGAGTCGAGCGCGACCAGGGCGGCGCCGCCGAAGGCGGTGCTCAGCGGGATGCCCAGCGGGTCGCCGCCGCGTCCGGCGGGCTTGCAGTCGGGGGCGAAGCTGACGTCGGTGATCCCCGCCTTGGCGGTGAGGCGGTCGCCGTCGCGGCTGACGCTGCTGTAGGCGGAGGCGGGCCGGTGGCTGAAGTGGCGGACGGTGGCGACGTGGTCGGGGTCGGCCGACCAGTCGGCGGTGACGGAGCCGTCGGCGGGGCCGGTGCCGATCTCGCCGACCGATCCGGTGCGGCACCACTCCACCGAGGCGATGCGGGCGGTGGCGGAGGGGTGGTCGGGGTCGCCGGGGAGGAAGGGGGCGATGGGGTCGGCGGCGGCGGGCAGGATGGCGGAGAACGCGAGCGCGCCGGCGACGCCGGCGGCGCCGAGGAGGCGGCCCGCGATACCGCGGCGGGACCGAATGGGGGAATTCGAGGTCACGGTCGTCCTCTGCAGGGTCAACGACCACGGGGCCGGGCGGCGGTTCCGGGGGCGCCGCACGGGGATCCGCGGCCGTTCAACGGGGCTACTCCGAACTTACATTCCGCGCCCGGCTTCCCATAGCCGGGCGGCTCCCGAGGGCGGTGCCCGCACCGGGGGCCCGGACGGGCGAGGCCGCCCACGGGCGGGGGCGGTGCTCGGCGCGGCGGGACCGCGCGCGGACGTAGGGGTCGACGTCTTCCCCCCGCTAGACGCCCGGGCCGGGGCCGCAGTTCCCGGCGGGCCGCCGCCGGCCCCCCGCGGCGCCCCGCGGGAGGCGGCCCGGCGTGTCAGCGGCCCGGCAGCGACGCCTCGCACAGCACAGTGGGGTTCGGCGCGGTGGTCCATGCGTCCGAGGCGCCCGACGACGCCCTCGACTGCGCGCGGCGAGGGCTACGCCCGGGTGGCGGACATCGGCACCGGCGCTTATGAGGGCTGCCGCAAGGGAGGCCGGCCACGCGACGGCCGACGCCCTGGCCGACGGCAGCCTGGTGCCGACCTGCGTGGCCGCGTCCGAAGGCGAGGGGCTGCTGCGGACCCCGCGGCGGCGGCGCGGAGCGCTCCCGGAGCGCACACGAAAACGCCCCGCCGGCAGGCGGGGCGGTCTTCGGTCTCTCGACGGTTGTGGAGGTAGCGCGACAGTGTTCGAA
The DNA here is from genome assembly GCF_013410565.1 of Streptomonospora nanhaiensis. Lineage (NCBI taxonomy): Bacteria > Bacillati > Actinomycetota > Actinomycetes > Streptosporangiales > Nocardiopsidaceae > Streptomonospora > Streptomonospora nanhaiensis. The sequence continues at coordinate 5,409,050 of NZ_JACCFO010000001.1, read as the reverse complement.
CCTTGCCCCGGCGCTGACGCGGGCCGTGTCGTCGCATCACGCGATTCGGCGTCGGGACTCGTTGGTTCACCAGGAGTCTTTGCAGCAGTTGCCGCGTCGGGTGACGCGCTTGACGGAAACGATGCTGCTTGAGGCCGCGCGGAGGTATCGGGGTGGGGAGATCTTGCGGACCATCGCGAAGGATCTGGGCGTGAGTCGTGAACGCCTCTCAAGCCATTTGCGCGAGCGAGGGGTCCGGCTCCGTCGAGAGAAGCCCTCTCCTGCGCTGGTGCTTGAGATGTGCCGCCGTTACGAACAGGGTGAGTCGTTGGCGAGCGTGGGCGCGCGCCTTGGATTCAACCCCAGTTCCGTGCGTGTCGCGCTCCTCGCTGCGGGTGTGAAGCTTCGGGACACGCATGGGCGAGTGCGGTGAGTCTCGGCGCCCCTGTCGGGGGTGTTACTCAATAGCCCCGAGGATTGCTTCGACTCGGGGTGGCAGCAGAGGCTTCGTCCCAGTGGTGTTCACAAGCGTGGCGAGGTTGCGCCAGGCGTGGGCTCGGATCTGAGCGGTGGTGACTCCGCGCTGCTTGGCGAGAGCTGCTTCGACGTCGCTGACGTTGCCAGGTTGGTGCGGGCGGGCTCCGCTGCGGTTCCCATCGGGGTGGTCTGTTTCTAGGAGGAGACGGTCCGTGGGGATGAGGTCGATGGCGTCGCTTCGGCGCACGGTGGCGGTGTTGATCGAGAAGTAGGCTCCGAGTTCAACTGCGCGCCTTGTGGTGGATCGGTCGCCGAGCCACCAGTGCAGGATCGCGCCGGTGATCGGGGTGTGTTCGAGATGCTCCACGACTTGGTTGGTTGCCCGGTAGCTGTGGATCGACGTGAGGCGGGGCTTCGCTTGGAGTTGCGTGAGCAGCGCGGTCAACACGTCGTGCTGTTTGGCGAGGCGGGATGGGACTTTTGCGTCGAGTCCGATTTCGCCGACGTAGGGGGTGCGGGCGATGAGACGCTCGAACTCCTCGGGGTCGTAGCCGTCGAGTGCGGTCTTCACTCCTGGGTGAACGCCGACGCCCCAGATCGCGATGGCCGCGGTGAATGTGAATGCGAAGAACGAACAGCACGACGCCTCCCGCGCGGCCAGTTCGCGTGCGGTGTGTTCGGCGTCGGCGGCGAGCACGAAGTCGGCGCGCTCGGGGCTTGTCTGGGTGATGTCGCGCAGCGCGGTGCGGAACAGGTCGGTGAATTCGCGTTCCCGAACCGGGCGTTCGATGGTCGGGATAGTGCAAGTTTCGGGTGCCCATTGCAGATCGGTCATGACGGCGACGTTATGCGTTCAAGCCGCTTCAAGGTCAAGCCCGCGGATTCTCTAGGCTGGTGCGCATGCGCGTAGCGGTGGAGTGGTGGGATCGGCACCAGGTCGCGCTGTATGTCGCCGCGATTGCGGGGGGCAGCGCGGTCGGGCTGCTCTGGCCGGCGACGGCACCGGTGCTGTCCGGCGCGACCAACCCGGTGCTCGCGCTGCTGCTGTTCGCGACGTTCCTCGGCGTGCCGCTGGTCGAGGTCGGTCGGGCGTTCCGAGACATCCGATTCCTCGGGACCGTGCTGGTGGTCAACTTCGTGCTCGTCCCGCTGATCGCGTTCGGGCTGTCCCGGTTCGTCGCCGATGATCAGGGGCTGCTCGTCGGGGTGCTGCTGGTGCTGTTGACCCCGTGCGTGGATTACGTGATCGTGTTCACCGGTCTCGCCGGCGGTGCCCGCGCCCGTCTGCTCGCGGCGACCCCGCTGCTGATGCTGTTGCAGATCGTGCTGCTGCCCGGATACCTGTGGCTGTTCGCGGGCGGCGACGTCGTCGCCCATGTCGAGCTCGAGCCGTTCCTCGAGGCGTTCCTGATCCTTATCGTCATCCCGCTCACCGCGGCCGCAATCGTGCAGGCCATCGCCCGCCGTCACCGTGCCGGGCGGGCCATCGAGGACGTGTTCGCCGCAGCGATGGTGCCGCTGATGATGGCGACCCTCGCCGTCGTGGTCGGCTCGCAGATCGCCGGTGTCGGCAGCCAAGCGGTCACCCTGCTGCGGGTCGTGCCGCTGTATGCCGCGTTCCTCGGCATCATGCTGCTCGTCGGCCTCGGCGTAGGTCGAGCCGTCAGGCTGCCGGTTCCGGAGACTCGGGCCGTGATCTTCAGCGGCGCGACCCGCAACTCCCTCGTGGTGCTTCCGCTCGCTCTTGCCCTGCCGGCTCAGCTCGCGATCGCGCCGCTCGCAGTGGTCACCCAGACCCTCGTGGAACTGGTCGGCATGGTCGTGTTCATGCGGCTCGTCCCGGCCCTCACCCGCGCGCGGCAACCCGCGATCGACCGCTGAACCGACCACCGCAGGACGGGGCTTGGAGACCCGGCTAGTAGCTGGTCTTCTCCCAGAAGATGTATTCCTGGTCGTCGTCGGTGAGGCCCCAGTCGACGCCAACCGACCGCAGCCATGCGTTCATCAGCCGGCAGAGATCGGCCAGCACGGCGCCGAGCTCCTCGACGGTCATGGGCTCGTCGACGGGCCGCAGCCGGTGGAAGGTCAGACTCCAGGCGTCCCAGCTTTCTTCGACGTATTCGGTCCAGCCGGCAGGCAGCGGGTCGGGGCGACGGGGCTTGCCGCTCTCGTCGAGCCCGAGTTCGGGGGCAAGATAGGCCAGGACGCGGACCAGCCCGTTCGCGGCGTTGAGGGTCCGGTAGGCGGCCTCACCGATATCGGCGCGCCAGGTGCGCTTGGCCTCGTTGAGCTCGGCGCGCAAGTGCGCGATCGCATCCGTGAGGTTGTCGACATGGTGCAACGGCGAGGGCGCGTGGACGGTGGTGTATTGCTCGATGCGGTTGTCGTCGACGTGCGCGGCCAGCGGTTCGCGGCAAGCCGCGTCGCTGTTGCTCAGGCCTTCGACGTCCTGGTAAGCGTCCGCGTCCTCGCCACGCAGCCGCAGCGCGGCATGCCCGGCTTCGTGCCGGCTCAGGTGCTCGGCCGCGGCGATCACGTGCTCGATGAGCGCCTCGACGGACCCGACGTCTTCCCGGGTGGCGAACAGGACGTTCGCGGAGACCACGATGTCGTCGAACGTGCCGTCGTCGTGCGGGAGCGTGATCGCCCCGGCATGACCGGCGCCGCGGTCCGTGGTGTAGGGGTTGTCGTCGGTGCGTTCGGTGACCCGGTTCACGGTCGCGACCATGTCGCCGGTGAGCGTCAACCGCCAGAGCGACGTGTCCGGGAGCAGTTCGACGATCCCCGTCACCAGTGTCTGCAGCAGTCCCTGCTGCTCGATCATGAACGACAACGCGCCTGCGAGCTCCGGGTCGTCGTAGTCCTCGGAGAACCCGTCGAGCGAGATGCTGATCGGTGGGGTGGGAGTGTCGGCCATCACGGTCACCATAGACGACCCCGACGACACCACGGCCGGCGTGGCCCGGACGGGAGCTCGCGCGTCACTGCCCCCGCAGCGGATCGATGGTGCGTTCGATGAGGCCGTGGGAGGGGCAGAGCCAGACCAGCTGCAGCGAGTCGTCGATGTGACCGGGCTCGAGCGGCTCACCGCAGGCCGGGCAACTCCGGCCGGGTGGGACGCCGTCGACGTCGACGGGCTCGCCGGCCATCACAGCGATGCTGGCGGGTCCGCGGCGAGGGAGTCGGGCTCGTTGATGAACGCCAGGAACCGTCGCCCCTTCTCGGAGGTCCGCGGCGGCCTGGCCGACGGGACCGCGCCAGACGTTCTGCGGGACGCCGAGCGCGGTGCCCAATGGTCCGTCGATGCCGCCCAACAGGATCCTGCATCAGACGCAAAAGGGCGCGCTTATGACGATCACCGGTTCACTGGCCTCGACCAGTTACGGCGATCACGTCGCCGGCGAGCTCGCCCACGATGCGTCGCACGCGGAGCAGATCGTGGTCTCCGGCGGCGCGTACGGCATCGACGGTGCCGCCCAGGACGATCGTCTGCGTCACGCGCCCCACATCGAACTCCGTGTCGGCGAACCCGTTGTCCTCCGACGCGATCGCGAGGGCCACGGGCGCCCGCGCGAGGAACTGGGCGTAAGCGCCCAGATGCGACAGATGCTTAAGCATCCTCCGGTTGCGCACCTCGACGAAGCGCCACGGCTGCCGATTTCGCGCGGATCCGGTCCGACGGGCGATGTCGACGAGGTGCGCCACCGTCGACGAGGAGACGCTCCGCTGGGGATCGAATCGACGCACGGCCGGGCGGGCGACGAGCGCGGCCAGGCGCGCCGTGTCGCCATCAAGCGGCTCCTGACCGTCCCGCTCGGTCGGCGATCTTCGCTCGTCGCTCGCGGTCACGCAACGTCTATCCCGTCAGCGATGTGAGCCGTCGCGCTCTGCAGACGGGCGCGGGCAAGGGTGCCGGCCTGAGCCACGACATCTGCGAGTGTGCCATGGTCGGCCGCCGCTATCACCCCGTCGATCTCCTGCAGGCGGGCCGCATGCAGCAGCCTCTTGTCGTTCGTCGTCCACGTGCCCTCCGCGGCGAGGACGGCATGGGCGAACTGGCATGCGGCGACCGCTATCGACCCCACGCACTGGGTCACCATGCCGCGGGGGGCGTGATTGGCGGCGGCGTACGCCAAGGTGAGCTCCGCCATCTGAGACCACCGCGCCGACGCGGAACGGCGAAGCGCATCGGGGAACTCGTCGACGGCGGGCACCTCCCCACGCAGCGTCCGCCCCAGCGCCAGCTCCGCGACGACCAGGTAGGTCGGAATCCCGGCGAGGTGGAACATCAGGGGTTCGACATCGAACTCGCCGCGCCGAGCACGCGCAATCTCCGCTTCGACCACATCGAGGTCGCGGTAGTGCACGTCGACCCTGCGCCCCCCGATGGTGAGCCAGGCTCCCCCGTTGAACACACCTCCGCCCCACCCGCCGACGGCGGACACCTCGCCCTCCCATCCGACGGCGCGCAAATGCTCAGGATCGAACGCGCCACGGTAGTAGACCGCCAGATCCCAGTCACTGCCCTCTGCGGCGGTGCCCTGCGCGCGCGAGCCGCCGAGTGCGACGCCCTCCACGGTCGGCAGAGCCGCGAGAGCGTCGGCGATGCCGTTCAAGAATGTGTCGTCGGTCATCCTCATCTCCTTCCTCCGTTCGACCCGCTCGTCCTCTGTATCACGGCACAGCAGACGCTTTGGTGTCAGCCGAGGAGCCGGCGGAACGGTGCCGAAGGGCGACGGCCAGCACGACGCCAGCGAGCAGGCACACCCCGGCACCGATCAGCGAGGCGGTGACGACGCCGTCCCCATAGGCCGCGATCACCGCCTGCAACATCTCCGCGTCACCCCGGAAGACCTCCATGCCGCCGCCGACCGTCTCGAATGCTCGGGGCTCCGACGGCGCGAGCTCGTGCATGGCGCGGGTGTACACCGTGGCCGCCGCCGTCCCGAGAATCGCGATGCCCATCGCGCCGCCGAGTTCGGTGCTGCTCTCCGCCAGACCGGATGCGCTCCCCGTGCGCGCCGGCGGCGCCTCGGAGAGGATGAGCGCGCTCGCCGTCGGCGTGGCCAGACCGGCGCCCGTTGTGATCACGAGGTAGCCGAGCAGGAACGTCCACAGCGTGCCCGGCACACCCCACCACGCCACGACGCAGAACCCCGCTCCGGCGATCGCCACACCGATGACCAGGATCGCCGCGCGGGGGAAGCTGGCCGGGATGGCCGCGGCGACACCGGCACCCACGAGCGTGCCGGCGAATGCGGGCAGCGCCCACAGAGCCGCCTGCAGCGCGCTGAGCGCGTGGGTCGTCTGCACGAACGTGAAGGCGAGGGAGCCGAGGCCGGTGAGCGCCAATGCGACTGTCGCGTTGGCCGCCACCGCCGCGCTGAAGCGCCTGTTACGGAACAGCGATGCGTCGATCAGCGGGTAGGCGATGCGTCGATGGCGCAGGACGTACGCGGTGACCCCGATCGCAGCGAGCACGACCGCGACCGCGGATGCGGCATCGGGCCCCTCGGACACCGTATGCTTCACCGCGAACGCCGCCGCGATGATGCTCACGGTCACGAGCGCGGCTCCCGGAAGATCGTACGGATGCGGCGTGGTGCTGCGCGACTCCGGGAGCAACCAGGGTGCCGCCAGGACCAAGACCAGCATCACGGGAACGTTCACGAGGAAGACCGACCCCCACCAGAAGTGCTCCAGCAGCACCCCGCCCACGATGGGTCCCAGCACCGACCCACCGGCGAACGCCACCGTCCACGCCGACACCGCAACGCCTCGCTGTCGCTCCGACGCGAACATGTCTCGGATCAGGGCCAACGTGGAGGGGGCGAGCGTGGCTCCCCCGACAGCGAGGGCTGCTCTTGCCACGATCAGGATCTCCGCCGTCGGCGCGAAAGCCAGCAAGGCGGAGGCGATGCCGAACAAGACCGCGCCGATAATGAGCAGCCGCCGCCGACCGATCCGATCGCCGAGACCACCCATCGGCAGCAGCAGTCCCGCAATCACGAAGCCATAGATGTCCATCGCCCACACCATCTGCGAGGCGGTGGGCTCCAATGCGACGGAGATCTCCGGCGCGGCCACGAACAGGATTGAAATGTCCATGGAGACCAGAAGCGCTGGCAGAAGTAGCAGCAGGAGGCCCACCCACGTCCTAGCGGTGGCACGTGCGTGGGGCGGCGCTGTGGAGGACATGTTGTATGAGCCTTCCGTTCGTACGTACGTCAAATTATACGTACGTACGATAGCATGCCGTCGTGACTCAACGAGAAGATCTGCTCAAGGCTGCAAAGCGCTGCATCGTCGAGAAGGGGTACCACCGCACCACCGCGCGCGACATCGCAACGGCTGCGGGATCTCATCTCGCGTCGATTGGTTACCACTTCGGGTCCAAGGACGCCCTGATGAACCTCGCCGCACTCGAGGCCCAGAGCGAATGGGGTGACCTCATTACGGCTGCGGTGCAGAACGCGCAAGCGTCCAGCTCGTCGGAGCGGCTGACGATCGCTCTTCGTGCGCTGCTGTCGTCGATGCCGGAGCACCGGGAACTGCTAGTCGCGAGCGCCCAGGCCTTCGCACATGCCGCATTTGCCGAGGACATCCGAGAATCGCTCGCGTACGCGACGGGCGAGGCCCGGCGTGAGTTGGCCGGACTCGTACTGGACGACCCGCCAGCGGCAGGGGAACGAGGCGAAGCCGCGGGCAGCATTGTCCACGCGCTCATCGTCGGTCTCGCCATGCAGGCGCTCCTGGACCCGGATTCGCTTCCGTCCCCGGAGGAGATCACGGCGGCGCTCGTTGCTGTCGGCAACTCCACGACCCGAGAGGAGAGCTAATGACACTTGGTCGCACTTGGCGTGGTCGTTCTTTCCTCGCCATGAGCCTCGATGGCTTCATCGCCCGACCGGATGGTGACGTGCGGTGGCTCGAAAGTCTGCCGACGGACAGAGGCCACGTCACGACGAGCGCGGCGAACCCCGCCCTGGTATGGGAGACGTTCTTCCCGGACATGGACGCGCTGGTGATGGGGCGAAACACGTACGAGAAGGTGCTGACGTTCGGCGACTGGCCCTTCCCCGGTCTGACAACGCTGGTGCTCAGCAGTGCGCTCGACACCGACGACGACAACATCGAGCTGGTCCGCACCGTCGACGAGGCGGCCGAGCGGCTAGCCGCCCGTGGCGCCCGCGAGGTCTACGTCGACGGGGGCGTGACCATCCGCTCCTTCCTGCGTCGGGGACTGATCGACGAGCTGACGGTGTCGATCGCGCCGATGATCCTCGGTGAGGGCGTGCCGCTCTTCGGGGAGGGCACGCCAGAGCGCTCGCTGCGCGTGCGCGGATCGCACGTGACAGCCGAGGGCCTCGTCCGCATCACCTACGACCTAGTCTGAGACCGAGCGGGTTCGGGCGGAGTTGCCACGTCACCATCCAGCAGCTTCAGGCCGACGATGCCGAGGATCGTCGCGGCGAGACTCATCACGCGCTGCGGTGACGCCGGTTCGCCAGCGAGGATGCCCGCAACGGCGACTGCGACCGCACCGATGCCAGCCCAGACGCGGTACCTGGACGCTGATGGAACCGGCCAACCTCGTGCATCTCTCCCCGAACCAGCTCCCCTGCCTGTTCACGACCGCGTTTCGGTACGACCCCGACCGCCTACCTCGCAATGCTGCGAGTACAGGAAATGGCGCGTCTGCTCCGCGAAACACATCGCCGTTGCGGCAGCCGGGCGGCGGCTGGCTGGCGTAGCCGCTCGCGTGCGACTGAGGCCTTCCTCGCGCACACGGGGATCGCACCGAGCCGATATCGCGACATGCGACCCTTCGTAGCCGACGTGCCATGACGCATGGAACCGCGTGGTCGAGCGTAGCTGTTGTCTCTCCACATCACGTCGGGGTTATAGCGTGGCTGTGCGGTCCTCGCTCGTACTTGCTGAAGCCGTTGGGCGACGCGGTCCCGCGAAGGCGATCCAGGCGGTCAGCACCAATGCAAGCAGTGCCGGGAGGAGTGCCCAGGCTGCGAGGTCGGCAGCGCCGGCGCCGGCGGTAAGCAAGCTGCTGCCGATGGCCGCGCCGGCGGCGGAGCCGAGGTACATCGCGGCCATCTGGAGGGCGATGATCGGCATGGACTGTCGGCGCCGATCGGCGGTGAGCGCTTGTTGCAGGGTGGGCACGCTTGCCCAACCGGTCCCGCCCCAGACCGCGGCGGCGATCAGCCATACGATCGGCGAAGTGAATAGCCAGACTGCCGCGAAGCTCAACGCGAGCAGGACAGGGAGGAGGAGTAGGAGCGGTTTCGCACCGTAACGGTCCAGGGGCTTGCCGACGAGCGCGGAGCCGGTGACGCCTCCGATACCCCAGGCCCAGACGAGGGCGAAGCCCCAGTCGGCGAGTCCTCGCGCTTCGGCCATGGGCAGCAGGTAGGTGTAAAGGCCGAGACTCGCCACGCCGAGCAGGAACGCCGCGATGACCCCGACACTGGCCCTGCCCGACCGCAGTACACGGAACGCGGGTTCGCTCCCGGCAGCGGCGAGCCGCGGAAGGGTGTGCGCGCGGACGGCGAGGGCGGCCATGCTGAGCACACCGATGAGCACGACCAGACCCATAGTCCACCGCCACCCGGCGCTCTGCCCGATGAGCATCCGACCGGCACGCCAGCCACGGTCCCGGTGGAAAGACCGAACGTCACCATCGCCATCGCACGGCCGCGCTCCTCATCCGTGACAATCGCCGCAGCGGTTGCAGTCGCGACGGCGGTGAGAATGCCCGCACCGGCGCCCGCGACGATACGAGAGGCGAGGAAGACCTCGACGCTCGGTGCAATGGCGGTGATGAGGTTGCCGAGGTTGAACACACCGAGCGCAATCAGGAGTGCGCGAGCGGTGTTGCGGCGGGTCAGCGGCCCCGAGAGCAAAGGGCCGGCGATGGCGTAGGCGGCGGTGAATGCGGTGACGCCCAGACCGACCATCGCTACCGTGGTGGCGAGGGAGGTGGCGATCTGAGGGAGCACCCCGGCGAGCACGTAGGCGTCGATACCGAGTGCGATCGCTGCGACGACCAGCGGCCAGACCTTGCGGATCACGCACCCGCCTCGTCATTCCCGGCGCGCTCGTAGCCGATGAGCACGGTGCTCAGTAGCCCGGGGAACCGCTGTTCGAGATCGTCGTTGCGCAGCCGGATCATGCACTTGCGACCTTCGGCGCGCACGAACACCACCCCGGTCTCACGCAGCAAACTGGTGTGATGCGTGAGCGTGGAGCGCGGCAGGTCGGGGCCCAGCTCGATGCTGTCCACCTCGCCTCGATCGGCGAGCATCCGCACCATGTTCAACCGCAGCGGCTCACTCAACGCGAAGAGGACACGCGGGATTGCGATGTCACAGGTGTCGGGGTGCTCATAGGTGCGGGGAGGCATCCACCGCCTCCAATCGTTCGAGAAGAATCGCACACTTGATGGTGCGACAATTGTCGCACAGTTCGCAGATGGACTCCACCCGGCGCGTCGTCGTTCACCCGCTCGGGGGTCTCGCGGGCTCTAGCCTCTGGTGCGATTAAGCCGCTTTTACCTCTGTTGAAAGACGTGTGGCGGCTCGTTGGGGCGGCGAGAGCGACGGTCACGAAGGAGGTCGAGTCGCGCGCTGCCGCGGGTTCGAGGAGGCAGTCGGCCGAAGACGCTTCGGGTTGCGGTCATTCGATACGCGCCGGTCGTCTGGTGGCACACCTGGCAGGTGTTCAGCCCGGAGCGTCGGCGCCCGTTCAGTCGCGTCGAGATCCCGAGTTCACGAAGCCTGCGGAGCCACCTCATGCGCGACGACCATCCCCTTCGCGGCCGCCCTCTCCAGGTCGGGTCGCTGTCCTCCGGCTACGGCGGCCTCGACCTTGCCGTCAAGTACGCCACCGGCGGGGAGACGATCTGGTTCTCCGAGACCAACACCTCCATCCGCGTCTTCGCCCACCACTGGCCGGGCTTCCCAGACCTCGGCGACATCACATCCGTCGACTGGGCGACGGTGCTGCCGGTGGACGTGCTGATCGGACGGTTCCCTGCCAAGACGTGAGCACGGTCGGCAAAGGCGCCGGCCTCGCACCCGGCACGCGCTCCGGGCTCTGGTCGCACATGGCGGCCGCGATCGACGCGCTACAACCCGAGCTCGTCGTCATCGAGAACGTCCGCGGCCTGCTCTCCGCACCCGCAGTCCGCCCCACCCCGGAAGGAGCAACCCCCGATGCACGCAACCCCGACGATGCAACCATCGACTTCACACCCTGAACGATACAATTGTATCGTAGTGCTGTGACGCCCGGGGGTAAGCCCGCAGCCCCCAAACGGAGGTTAGGCCTCGGCGGGCAAAGCCCTGCAGGGTCTCTGCCCACGCCACAGCAATGCGAACCAACTCGGCTATGCCGCGACAGTTCACCGCCGAGAACAAAGACAGGATGCCAATCTGATGCATAGAGAGTCTCAACCGAACTTGCGGGGGCTGCACCGCGCCGAGGCCGCTGCTCGTCCTCGACTGCCGTGGATTGACACGGTCCGGGTGGCAGTTACCGTCCTGGTCATAGCGCACCACTGCGCGGTCACCTACGGGAACATCCCCGTCTGGTTCTACAACGAGCCCCCACAGGATCCGTCGGCCTATGCGCTAGACGCGCTGGTTGTGCTGAACCAGACCTGGTTCATGGGTTTATTCTTCCTCATCTCGGGCTACTTCGTTCCTGTGTCGGTCGACCGACACGGGCCGCGCACATTCGCCCAGGATCGGCTCATCCGTCTGGGTCTCCCATTGCTCAGCTTCGTGCTGATCGTGCGGCCACTTGCCAACTTCCACTCCTGGCTACTCGACTCGGACCGGCCGCCCTTCGCTCTGCACTACCTTCGCACTATCGATGCGGGACCGGCCTGGTTCCTCGAAGTGCTGCTGGTGTTCTCATTGATCTACGCCATCTACCGCACCGCACGCAGAACCCCTCCACCTGGCCGGGACACCGCCTCCGAACTTCGCCTCGGAGTTGCCGTCGTCCAACTCCTCGCGCTCATGGCCGTCATGGCGGCAACGGGGGCGGCCTGGCGGCTCATTGTTCCCGATGGCACTCATTGGCCGGTCGTGGGTCTGCCGACGCCGTCCTTTCTTCCGCAGTACGCGTTGATGTTTGCCGCTGGCGTGCTCGCGTCCCGGCATCGATGGCTGGAACGCGTGCCCACCTCAGTCGCCGCGATGACCGCAGCCCTGTCCGCAGTCACGCTTTCAGCGCTCGCGCCTGGGATGATGTCGCCCGACCCTCGCGTGTCTGCGGTCGCGGCGGGAGTTCTCACGGCCGCGCTCGGCGTCGGGCTCAGCGTGGTAGTGCTGGTGATATTCAGACGACTCGCGCCGGACACCGGACCGATCCGGAGGTTTCTGTCGGCGAACGCGTTCACCGTCTACGTCATTCATCCCGCAATCCTGGTCGGTCTTGCACTGATGCTTCGGGACGTCACGGCTCCGGCGATCGCGAAGTTCGGCGTCCTGCTCCTCCTGGCAGTACCGGCCTGCTGGCTGCTCGCTGCAGTCGTGCGCACGATCCCGGGAATCAAGAAGATTATGTGACAGCTTTCTCCGCTCCCCAATGCCCGGCACCCTTCGCGACCGGGGTTCAAGGCTCGGCCGTGGCCGAACCCTGACACCGCGCCTGGCGTCCGGTCGCTCCCACGGCTCTGAAATCGCCAAGTGACCGTAGAGCGCCAATGTCGGCCTGCCGCCGTCGCCCGCCTGCCAGAAGGGATGGACACCGCGTACTTACTTCGATACACTTGTATTACACTGCGGAAGGAAGGGAGATGGACTGTGGCGCGAGGGCGCGGACGCGATCACGATGTGGTCCGGCAAGCGATCATCGATGCAGCGGGCACCGCGGTCGAGCAGGGGGGCCTCGAGTCGCTGACGTTCCGTCGGGTCGCTGCTGCCGCGGATGTATCCCCGGGACGGGTCCAGCACTACTTCACCGACCGCGCCAGGCTGGTGCAGGCCTGCTTCGATGCTGTGCAGGATAGGGCGCGTTCTCGTGTGGAGGCGACGCTCGCGAAAGTCGAGCCGAGCCCTGCGGAGGTGGTCGCGGCGATTCTGCGCACGATGATCCCGCGGAGTCCCGAGGACTTCAGAGATCTCCGTGTGGTCACCATGTTTGAGACCTTGGCGCTCACCGAGCCGGCGTTGGGGCGGGCACTGCTGGAGGGTCACGCAGAGCTGCGCATGCTGCTGGTCGATCAGGTTGCGCTCGTCTTACGCAGACCCGGTTCCGCGCTGGAAGCAGCCGGCATCACGTCCCCGGAGATGATCTCTGATGGATTGCTTGCGACGGCCAGCGGGCTCGCGAGTGAAGTCCTGCACGGCCATCTCGGGGCCGACGAGGCACACCGGGTCCTAGACGCGGCGCTGGCCTGCGGGCTCGGCAAGAGCACGACTGACGACACGGAGGGCGGCCATGGCGAATGAGTCCGAGGTCCTGCGGCCGCTGCGGCGCGGGGAGGGGCTGGTCCGGGGCCGTTTCGAGACCGAGCACGACGGGGCGACCTACGTCGTCGACGCTCACTACCTCGACCTGGACGAGCGCATCCGCCTCTACCGGAACGGGCGACTCGTCGACACTGCTCGCGGGCGTGCCACGTTCCATCTCGGCGGTGGCGTACGGATCGAGGCCGCGGTCGCTAAGGCCGGCATGAAGTACGTTCGCCTGCGACAGGGCGAAACTGGCGGCACAGTGCAGCTTCCACCGGCCGAAGGAACGGCCGAGGCATGGCGGGCGCGGGTCGGTACCGCTCACCCTACCGCGAGCCGAGTCGTCGGTTGGGTCTCGCTCGTCGTCCTACTGGCTGTACTCGGGATCGAGCTTCCCCAGCTGATCAACCTCGCCGGGAACCTGACGCCGCTCGTCGGACTGCCGTCGTTCGAGGTCCCGGCACTGACGCTACCGGGCTGGACGAACGTGGCACTCATCATCCTGGCCGGAGCCGCCGGGCTCGAACGCAGCCTGAGTATGAAGTACAACCCTCTGCTCGACGACTGATCGGCTCGATGGGTCAGAACACTCATTCGCGGCGCTTCAAAGAAGATGATATCTGCGGCGTGGGCTCTGCTCTCCACGCCGAGCGCGGACAGCGTCGAGCCATTGCTCGCTCTGCGGATCAGCGCCGACCGGTGCGGATGGTAAAGGCCCCTGACCGCGGACGGTTTCTGCCAGTCCTGGCCCGCACCCGCTCAATCCGTCGTCCGGTCGGGCCGATGGTCTACGACTGTCTCAAGCTCGTGTTCGTCAGGTCGGGGTCGGCGATCGTGTTCAGCGAGTTCGGGCACCAGCCGGTCAGCTTCGGTGATGCGATCCTGATCGGCCCGAACGTGTTGTTCAGCGCCGAACCCGAAGACTACGTCACTCTCACCGCGATCCACGTCGATACCGACTTCGCACTCGATCAGTTCTTCTGGCAGCACTCGACCGTCCTGCACGATCGGCTCGACGCGCAAGGGTTTGCCGAGAAGGTCTACTCCGAGCCGGCACAGGTCCTGCGCCTGGGCAGGGACCGGGCGGGCATGGTGATGCCGTGGCTGGACGAGATGGTCGCCCTCAGTATTGAGGGCTGTTTCCCGCAGCGGTTCAACAGGTTGCAGGCGCTCTGGTTCGCGGTGATGGATGTCCTCGCCCCTCACATCCGTATCTCGCCGGTGCGGTTGACGCCGTTGCAGCGGGCGCGCTCGCGTCCCGTGTTGCCGCGTACCCGGCGGTTCGCGCCGCTGCGCCGTGAAGCGATGCTCGCGCGCGAAGCCCTCCACGAGAACGTCGCGCACCCGTGGACGCTCGGCGAACTGGCCGAGACCGTGCGGCTATCTCCGCAACAACTCACCCGGGTGTTCGCTGAGGCGTTCGGGAAGACCCCGATCGCCTACCTGACCATGCTGCGGGTGCAGGAGATGGCGCGGCTGCTGCGCGAGACCGACCTGCCCGTCGCTGCCGCTGGCCGACGCGTGGGCTGGTCGAGCCGATCGCGGGCGACGGAGGCGTTCATCGAGCACACCGGGCTCAGCCCGAGCCGCTACCGCGCCATGCACCCCGTCACCGCCGATCACCCCGAGAACGGCACCGTGGTCCGGTAAACCCTCACTTCGTCCGGCGTCCGACCGGACATCCCCGCTTCCCGCCCACCGTCGGCGGGAGCGCTGGTAGTCCGGTATGTCCTACGTCAGGCACGACCACAAGTTGTCCTGGCGGCCAACCTACCGATCCCGTAGTTCGCTGACCGTCTCGACTCGCCGGATGTGCCTGGCTCACCTCGCAGGTACAGGGCCAGCCGCCCCCCTGGTGGCTAGCCCTCCGGGAGGAGGGAGACGATGGCGACGAGGCAAGAGGAGGCCCGCCAGGCGCGGGAGGCGAAGCTCGACGAGCTCCACGACAAGCTCACCGGTGCGGTCGAGCGGCTCGTCACCGGGGATGACTGGGCCGACGCGCTCCGGTGCGCGGCCCGGTTCCGGTCGCGGTCGTTCAACAACGTCCTGTTGACCTGGGAGCAGCACCTGGCAGCGTTCGAGCAGGGCCGGGTCCCGGAGCCGTTCCCGACCTATGTCGCCGGGTACAAGCAGTGGCAGCAGCTCGGCCGCCAGGTCGGCAAAGGCCAGGCCGGATACCAGATCCTCGCCCCCGTGACCGGCAGGTTCGCATCGGCGAACCCGTCCGATCCGGCGTCGTGGCGGCGCCTGAACCGGGGCGAGAAGCCCAAGCCGGGCGAGACCGTGCGCTCGAAGATGGTCGGGGTGCGCCCGGCCTACGTCTGGGATGTCTCCCAGACCACCGGCGACCCGCTCCCGAAGAAGCCGGAGCCGCGGCTGCTGACCGGGGAGGCGCCGGAAGGCCTGCGCGAGGGACTGGCGAGGCGGATCGGGTCGGAGGGGTTCGAGCTGCTGTGGGTGCCGCACGAGGGCATGATCGGCGGCGCGATCGGGCTGACGAACTTCGAGACCCGCCAGGTCGCAGTGCGGGAGAACATGCCCGACGCCGCGCAGGTGAAGACCGAGGGCCACGAGCTCGCCCACGTCCTGATGCACGGGCCCGACCAGGAGGAAGCGAGGCAGCATCGCGGGATCGGGGAGGTCGAGGCCGAATCGGTGGCGCTGATGATCGGCGCCGCTCACGGGATGGACACCAGCGAGTACACGATCCCGTACGTGGCCGGGTGGGCGACGGCCGTGGATGGGAAGAACCCGGTCGAGGTGGTGCAGGCCGCCGGGGAGCGTATCCGCAAGACCGCGATCGACATCCTCGACCAGCTCGACACGATCCAGGTGAGCGACGGCACCCCGCCCGGCCTCGACCGCGACACCCAGCGTCAGCCGCCGGAACGTGGCGTCGCCCGGGCGGCGCCTGCCGTGGAGCCTGAGGAGGCGCGGCCCGAGCGAGCGGGGCGGGGGCTGTGATGACGGTCCGTGATCTGTCGGCGATCTTCCTCGACGCCACCGACCAGCCCCTCCCGCGGGCCGCGGCCAGGCTTGCGGCGTCGGGGGTGCCGGTGTTCCCGGTCGCGCCGCGCGACAAGGCACCGCTGATCCGCAACGGCCGCGGCTTCCGGGACGCAACAACTGACCTGCGGCAGGTCGAGGCGTGGTGGCGGCGCTTCCCACAGGCGAACATCGGCGTCCCCACCGGCGCTGCCTCCGGCCTGGTCGTGGTGGATGTGGACGTGCACGGCACGAACGGCTACGACGCCCTGAACCGCGCCGACCGCGCCGGCCTCGTCACAGGGTGGGAGTTCTTGGTGCGCTCGCCCACGGGCGGCCTGCACCTCTGCTACCCAGCCGCCGACGAGATGGAGCAGCGGTCGTGGCAGGCCGGGGATGCGGGGATCGACTTCCGCGGCGACGGCGGCTACATCGTCGCCCCACCCTCGCTCCGGGTGATCGACGGCGAGATGGTGCCCTACCGGATCACCGAGCTCGGCACCGCGCCCACACACCCGCTGGGCGCCGGCCGTCTGCGGCGTTTTCTCGACCCGCCCAGATCGCCGCGCCGATTCCCGCCCCGGATGCGCGGGCAGGGGCGGACTGATCCGCTGAAGCTCGCGAACTGGTTGGGCGGAGAGCGCATCGACCGGAACCGGAAGCTGTTCTGGGCCTCCTGCGTCCTCGCCGAGGAAGGCGTGCCCTATCGGGATGCGCTGGACGCGATGCTCGCGGTCGAGCAGCCCGACTTCGGGCAGCGGGAGATCACCCGGACCGTCGCCTCCGGTTACAAGCGCATCCACGGTGATCCGCCCTCAGTCCGTGGGAACAGAGCGCCCCTCGGAGGGCCTGCGCGCGCCACCGTCGGCGCATCTCAGGAGCAGCGGCTGACGCCGGCGAGGGGGCTGTGATGTCTCGGCGGCGTGGGTGGGCGGTGGTCACGGCCGCGTCGGGCACTGTGCTCATCGGTGCCGGCGCGTTCTGGTTGTCGTTCACGGCGCTGGCCGACCTCGCCGTGCGCTCCGGGATCGGGGGCGGGCAGGCGTGGATCTGGCCGCTGCTGGTCGATGGGCTGATCGTGGTCGCGACCGTCGCCGTGGTCGCTCTCGATGGGCACCGGGCGGCCTGGTATCCGTGGGCGCTGCTCATCGGCGGCGCACTTGTCTCGGTGATCGCGAACGCCGCGCACGCCCTGGTCACCGCCGAGGCGTCCGTGCCGGGCCTGCTCGCCGCGACCGTCGCCGCCGTCCCGCCCCTGGTGCTGCTGGCCTCCACCCATCTGACCGTCGTGCTCATCCGCTCCACCCGCACCACGACCACCCCGCCGCCGACCGAGGAGCCGCTGCCGGCTCTGCCGGCGGGCGGCACCGCACCCGAGACCCCAACCGAGAGCCCGGCGACGGAGCCCGACGATCCCTCACCGCAGCCCGAGGACGAGGGCGAAGTAGTCCCGTCCGTGCCCGAGGCCGGCGAGTCGGCTCCGACGGTGGTTGGTGCTGGTCGGCGGGAGTGGGCGGCGCGGCTGCGTGCGGAGGGTTGGTCGAACAAGCAGATCGCCCGCGAACTCGATGTGCACCCCTCGACCGTGGGCCGCTGGTTTCCCCGACGGCCCGAGGCCGAGGTGTCTGAGTCGTCCGGCCTGCAGGAGGCCGGCACCCCACCTGAACATTCCGAGGAGGAACTGTCATGAACACTGAACAGCACCCGCACGACCAGCAGTCGCCCGAGCAGCCGCCACCATCCGAGGCGGCAGGGCCGGAGCGGCCTGATCCGGCGGCGGGGATGGCGCCCGAGGCGATCCAGGCGGCCGACGTCGACCGCGAGCAGCAAAGCGCGGAGGGCGTGGACGTGGAGAGGCCGACCCGCGGGGTGGACTGGGTGCGCGCTTCCGACTTGCTCTCTCGTGGCAGCGGCTACGTGTCGCGGCGCGGCATCGACCTGGACGCCAGGCTCGCTCGTGGGACCCGGCACGGCATCGCGGTCAGCGCCAAGTATGCCGGTCGGCAGATCGCCGCGGGCGCGAGGCGGCTGCCGCCGGTCTCGGCGTTCGGCCGCGAGGAGCCCGCGCCGGAGGCGCCGGGTCTGGGCAGGAAGTGACCAGGGGTGAGCCGTCATGTCTACGATCCGACGTTCTTTCCCTGACCGCCCCGCTGCTCGTGGGAGCCGGTGTGCACCTGCTTGGCAGGAGGTGCCGAGATGATCCCGCACACGACGACTGCCGCCGGCCGGGGAGGCGGCGAGGACTACACGACTGGCGAGGGCCTGCGCGCTCTGCTGGCCCGGCTGCACGCGGAAGGGCCGGGCGCGTGGCGCACCGATCCGATCGCCGCGAAGCTCATGGAGTATGCGGCGGAGAAGTACGCTGCTCTGGCGCGTAAGCACGGTCTTGATCCGTGGGAGGCGGCGGCTGCGGCGTTCGATGTGATGCGCACCCGTTCCGCGCGCGGGGCCGATGACCCGTGGGGCGTGGTCACCCATGCGGTGCGGATCACCTGCATCGCCGAGGAACGCGCCCAAGGCCTGCTCTGTTCGACGCATCAGGCGCGCCGCCCGCACTACTCGGTCTTCCACGACGCCGAACGCCTTTCCGACCGTGAGAACCCGCTGGATGACTACCATCCCGCGTTCCACATCACCGACCCCCACCCCGACGACGAGCACGACGGCGAGAACGAGGGCGAGCGGGAGGTGGTGGAGCCTGCCGGGGTGGTCACGTCGGCCTCTGGTGCGGTGGAGGACGCGATCGCGTTCGTCACCGTCCTCGGCTGGCCGGCCCAGACCGCCCGCGCCGCAGTCGAGCATGTCTGCCACGCCCTCGCCCGCGCCGGATCGCGGCAGTCCGCGTTCGAGGTGCTGCGCCGCGACAAGCACTCCCGCGCCCTGCTCGACCTGCCCGGCTCCTCATGGACGGCGCTGCTGCGGGCACTGCTCGGCAACCCCGCCCCCGGGATCGCCGCAACCTCGGCGGGGCGGGGCATCCTGCTCAGGTTGTTGATCGGCGAGACGCTGCCGGTGCTGCTGCACGACGACGACCTCGTCCTCACCGTGTCACTCGCGGCACCACGCAAGGGTGGGGGTCGGCGATGAGTATCGAGCTGGAACGGGCCGTGTCCTCCATCAGGATCGGGAACCGGCACCGCACCGACCTGGGCGAGATCGACGCCCTGGCCGCGTCCATCGAGCGCGACGGGCTGCTCCAGCCCTCGACGATCACCCCGGACGGGGTGCTCGTCTGCGGGCGGCGCAGATTGGCAGCGATCCAGCAGCTCGGCTGGCGCACCGTGAACGTGTGGGTGCGGCAAGGGATCTCCGACCGTCTCGGGCATCTCCTTGCCGAGCAGGACGACAACCTGCTGCACAAGGACCTCACCCCGCTCGAAGCAGCTTCCCTCTACCGCGAGCT
Source organism: Streptomonospora nanhaiensis (assembly GCF_013410565.1). NCBI lineage: Bacteria > Bacillati > Actinomycetota > Actinomycetes > Streptosporangiales > Nocardiopsidaceae > Streptomonospora > Streptomonospora nanhaiensis. The sequence continues at coordinate 5,389,727 of NZ_JACCFO010000001.1, read as the reverse complement.
CAAGACCCTCCTCGCTGAGGATGCGGCCCGTCGTCAGGAAGCCTCCCGGTTCAGCACCGACCACCAACCCGCCGAGGGCGGTCAGGACGGTGGCGGAAAATTTCCGGCACCGTCACCAACACCTTCACCGACTGCGGCGGGTGAGGCGCGGCAGCAGGCGGCGGCGATGATCCCGGGCGCGGCGTCGTATCGGACGTTGGACAAGATCGAGGCGATCCAGCAGGCCGCCGACCGTGACGACCTCCCCGACGACACCCGCGCGGTCGTGGCGGATGCGTTGGCGCGGATCGAGGCGGGCGCGCCGGTGCATCCGATCTTCGAGGAGGTCCGCGCCCTCGTCGACGACCCCGCCCGGACCCGGGATGCGGAGCTGGACCGGCTCGCACAAGACGCCCTCGCCCGCGCCAAGAACCGGCCCCGCCGCACGAAGAACCCTGCCGTTCCCGCGGCGGCGGGGCTCACGGTGTAGGACGGCCCGCTCGTTCGTCGTGATTTGGGGTGAACTGGCCGACTGGTGGACGCATTACGACCCGGCCGTGCTCGCCGGCGAGCTCACCGAGGAGCAGATCGAGATGTTCCTGACGATCGCCGACGGCACCGCCGGCTTCGCCACCGCCCTCCGTGCCGCACGCAACCGCAACATCGACAACGACGAAGACCGTGAAGAGGGCGAGGGTGGGGTGCGGCATCTGCGCGCCCTCTGATCCTCACGTTGTTTCGCCGCCCCGGACCCTCATGAGGGGTGTCGGGGCGGATGTGCGTTCGGGTGCACCTGGTGGGTATGAACTCGACAGATGCTTCTCGTTCCCGCCGTCGACTGGTCGTGCTGATCTCGGCCGCGGTCGTCGTGCTGCTCCTGGTCGGCGTCGGTGTCTACGGCCTGGTCGCCGGCCCCCGCACCACGAGCGACCCGCCCCCCGCGCGCCCGTCACCGACCGCACCGAGTACCGCGGAGCAGGGGCCGCGTGAGCTGGCGCCGATCCCCGAGACCGACGACCCCGAGGAGTTCGCCCGCGCCGTTGCGGAGGCGCTGTTCGGTTGGGATACGACCAGCGGGCTGATGCCGCTGGACTACACCAGCGTGCTCCTGAAGGTTGCCGACCCCTCCGGTGTCGAGCAGGCGGGCCTGGCCTCGGATATCGCCGGCTACCTCCCGAACCGCGACACCTGGGTCGAGCTGCGCAAGTACAGCACGACCCAGCGCCTGGAGATCACCGATGTGTTCGTGCCCGATGCGTGGGCGGAGGCGGAAGCGCAGGCGCAGCCGGCGCAGCTGGCGCCCGGCACGACCGCGTACACGGTCGAGGGCGTCCGCCATCGGCAGGGCGTCTGGAACGACGAGGCCACGTCGAGTGCGCATGAGGTGGCGTTCACGATCTTCCTGACCTGCCCGCCGGGTGGCGACCCCTGTTATTTGCTGCGGCTGTCCGTCCTCGACCAGCCCCTGCGCTGACACCGGGGAGGAGACGCTGATGCTGCGCAAAGCGATCGCGGGGATCGCCGCCCTCGTCCTGCTCGGTCCGATGGTCGTCCTCGTCTCGGTCGGGCTGCTCGTCAACCCCTCCGCCGCCTACTGCGCCGCCCCCGGAGGCAGGGTGCAGGTCGGCGACGTGCCGGACGAACTGACCTCGACCACCCGCGACGGGGAACAGGTGACGCTTGGCAAGGCCGAGCTCACCCACGCGGCCACGATCATCGAGACCGGTTCGCGCACCGAGGGGGTGGGCCGGGATGGGATCGTGATCGCGTTGATGGCGGCGCTGACCGAGTCGCGGATGCGGATGCTCGCCAACACCTTCGCGTATCCGGAGAGCGGCGACTACCCGAACGACGGCGACGGCTCGGATAACGACTCCCTCGGCTTGTTTCAGATGCGGCCGGCCTCCGGGTGGGGCACCGTCGCTGAACTCATGGACCCCGACTATCAGACCGCCGCGTTCTACGGCGGCCCGGGCGGCCCCAACGCCGGCTCACCCAGGGGGCTGCTGGACATTCCCGGCTGGGAGCAGATGGGCAAAGGCGAGGCCGCCCAGTCGGTCGAAGTCAGCGCGTTCCCGGACCGCTACAACAACTACGAGCCCGTCGCCGAAGACATCCTCACCACCCTCACCGGCAGCGGCACTGGCAGTGGCGATCCCGGCCCGACCCGTGCCCCGGTCCTGGTGGGTGCGGAGCCGGTCGAGTCGGCGCGGGTGGTGTTCCCGCTGCCGGAGGGCACTTGGGTGCCGACGAGCCCGTTCGGGCCGAGGACGCATCCGATCACCGGCGAACTGGAGTCCTTCCACACCGCCTCGGATTTCTCCGCCCCGGACGGCACCCCGATCCTCGCCGCCGCCGACGGAACTGTCACGGTCGCGGAGTTCTCCGGCGGCTACGGGGGTCTCGTCGTCATCGAGCACCGCATCGACGGGAAGACCCTGGCGACCGCGTACGCGCATTCCTGGGAGCACGGCATCCACGTCGCGCCGGGTGACACGGTGCGGGCGGGGCAGCACATCGCCGACGTCGGCTCCTCGGGCATGTCGACGGGGCCGCATCTGCATTTCGAGGTCCGCGACGGCGGCACCGACGGCGAGTACATCGACCCCGCGAAGTGGCTCAACGACCACGACGCCGCCGACCTCGACGAGTCCGACGTCACCCCACCCGGACAGCACGAGGACTGCGATACCCAGCAGAGCACGCCGGGTGATCCGGCCCCGGTCGAGGGCGACCCGGACGAGCTGGTGGACGACCCCACGAGCGAAGGGCAGATCACGGTGCGGATGCGCAGCGTCTACGAACAGACCCTCGCCGCATTCCCAGAGTCGACGTGGGCGTGCTACTCGCCCCGCCCCGGCACCAAGTCCGAACACCCGATCGGCAGAGCGTGTGATGTGGCGTTCGGGAACGCGATCGGCCAGTACCCGACCCCGGCCCAGCTCGAGTACGGGTGGCAGGCTTCGTGCTGATCGTCGCGGTGCTGATGCTCATCGTCTCAGGCATCTGCTGGGCGATCGGTTCCAGCAACGGCAACTACCAGCTCGCTCACCGTGGCCGGGCCGGCGTGTTCGTGTCCTTCGCCGGCGCGATCCTCGCCGGCGCCGGCGTCGCCTGGCTGAACTGGCTCATCACGATCGGCAACCAGCTCTAACCCTGGTTGCTGCTCGTCGTCGGTTTTCTCTGGCCCGCCCCTCGGGTGCTTCGGCACCTCCGGGGGCGGGCTTCTTCGTGTGCTCCTGGGCGCGGGTGGTGCACCTGGCGGTCGGAACTGTCTCTCGTCTCGTGAAAGGGCACATCGTGATCGACATCGACCCCAACTCCAGCGGACTGCCGGGCATCGAGCAGCTGCGCACCATCGTCGGCGCCGTGATGACCGTCGGCCTCATCCTGTCCGTGCTGGCGCTGATCGTCTCCGCGATCGTGTGGGCCTACGGCTCCAACAGCAGCAACCCGCACCTGGCGGGGCGGGGGAAGACGGGGCTGCTGATCTCCTGCGGCGCGGCCGTGATCTGCGGCGCCGCCGTCGCGCTCGTGAACTTCGGCTGGTCGGTCGGCCAGCAGGTCTAACCCCTTCTGCGTGTGAAAGGAGGGGTGCGCCGTGAGCGTGTGCGATATCCCCGTCATCTCGAATGTGTGCGACGCCGTCGGTGAGGGCACCGCGTCCCTGATCGCCGCCCCGTTCGACTGGCTCGCCTCCTCGATGGCCGGGGCCGCAGCCTGGCTGATGGAGACGATGTGGACCGTCTTCGACACCACCACCCTGGTCGACCTGAACCAGGACGGATTCGTCTCGGTCTACAACATCGTCTTCGGAATCGCCCTGTTCATCATCGCGATCTTCTTCTTCCTCCAACTCATCACCGGGATGATCCAGCGCGACCCCGGCGCCCTCTCACGGGCGGCACTCGGGGCCGGCAAGTCGATCCTCGGATCGTTCGTGGTCATCACGTTGACGACGGTGCTGCTGGAGATCGTCGACCAGCTGTGCATCGGCCTCATCCAGGCCGCCGGGGAGACCACCGAATCAATGGGCAACCAACTCCTCCTCCTCGCGGGCGCCCTATCCGGGCTGAACATCGCCGCACCCGGCGTCGGCGCGATCGTCAGTATTTTTCTCGCCGGCCTGATGATCGCGGCCATCGGCATCGTCTGGTTCTCCCTGCTGATCCGCAAGGCCCTGATCCTCGTCACCGTGGTGCTGGCCCCGCTGGCGTTGTCGGGGGCGTCGTGGGATGTGACGAAGGGGTGGATCGGGAAATGGGTGACGTTCCTGATCGCCCTGATCGTCTCGAAGCTGGTGCTCGTCGTGGTGTTCCTGGTCGCGATCACGCAGGTCGCGACCCCCATCGACGCCGGCTTGACCGCGGTGACCGAGCCCATCGCCGGGATCGTGCTGCTCGGGATCGCGGCGTTTGCCCCCTACATGGTCTACCGGCTCCTGAGCTTCGTGGGCTTCGACCTCTACAACACCATGGGCGCCGAGCAGGACGCGAAGAACGCCATGAACCGGCCCCTCCCGATCCCCACCCGTGGCGGTGAGGGCCCGAAGAAGATCCTCGACGGCTCCAGCGGCGGCGGTGGTGGTGACGGGGATGGCGGTGGGAGCCCGCCCGCGGCGAAGCCGCCCGCCAGCACTGAGACCGCGGGGACGGAGGCCGCGACCGCCGAGGCGGGAACGGAGACGGCCGCGAGCAGCGGGCCTGCCGCCCCGGTCGTGGCCGGCGTGATCGTCGCCAAAGAAGCCGCCGAAGCCGGCCCGGCAGCGGGCAACGAGGTCGGCACGCAGGCCGACACCGCCGCCGCGGGAGCGCAGAACACCGGCAACACCACCACCCCCGGAGGCGATGTCGGTTCGGGCGGTACGCCGCCGGCTCCGTCGGCGCCGGTGCCCAACACCCCAACCGAACCGGCAGAACCCGGCCCGGCCGGCGGGAAGGAGTAGACGATGCCCCGCACCGACGACACCACGACTACCGGCGATCTGGTGCCGGTGAAGTTCTCCCTCCTCACCCGACGCGGCCTCATCCTGGGCCTGTCACTGTCGCAGATGATCGTCCTCGGCATCGGCGGCGCCTCCCTGATCGGAGCGCTCTACGCTGGCGGCGGCATCCTCATCGCCTACTCCGCCCCCATCTGGGCGGCCGCAATCGCCCTGACCTGGGTGAAGATCAGCGGCCGAGCTCTGGTCGAGTGGATACCCGTCTGCGCCTGGTGGGCCTGGCGCACCACCGGAGGCCAGCTTCTCTACCGCCGCCGGATCGTCACCCCGAGACCGGAGGGCACGCTCGCGCTGCCCGGCGACATGGCCAGGTTGCGCGAGTACACCGACCCCGAGACCGGGGCCGGGATGATCCACGACCCGACCGCGAACACGCTCACCGTGGTGGTGTCGGTGACGCATCCGGCGTTCGTGCTGCTGGACCCCTCCGAGCAGCACCGCCGCGTCACCGCCTGGGGCCGCGTGCTCGCCACGATCTGCCGCTCCGGCCGGGTCGCCACCCTCCAAGTCCTGGAGCGCACGCTGCCGGATTCCGGGCAGGGGCTCGCCGAATGGTGGGCCGAGCACGGCACCCACGACGGCTCCTGGGCCTCGACCACCTACAGTGAGCTGATCGACCGTGCCGGGCCCGCAGGGGAACGACACGCCACGACGCTGTCGCTGTCTCTGGATATGAAGGCGGCGGGCCGGCAGATCCGCACCGCCGGCGGCGGCCTCAAAAGGGCGGCGAACGTGCTCCGCCAGGAGATGACCACCCTCCTCTCCGCGCTCCGCGCCGCCGACCTCACCCCCTCCGGATGGCTCTCGACCGGGGAGATCGCGGTGATGCTGCGCACCGCCTACGACCCCGCCATCGGGCCGACCCTGGAACGCCACGGCCGGCTCGGACAGGACCTCGCCACCGCCGGCCCGGTCGCGGTCGCCGAGACGTGGGAGCGCCTGCGGACCGATTCCGGCTACCACGCCGTGCTCTGGATCTCTGAATGGCCCCGCGCGATGGTCTACCCGGGCTTCCTTGCCCCGGTGACGTTGTCGACGGGGATACAGCGGTCGATCTCGCTGATCTGCACCCCGCTCCGCACCGACCAAGCCGTCCGCGACATCCGCAAGAAGAAGGTGGAGTACATCAGCGACCGCGCCCAGCGGGCGAAGATCGGACAGATCCAGGACGCCTCCCAGACCGCCGAGTACGAGGACGTGCTGCGCCAGGAAGCCGACCTGACCGCCGGGCACGGGGTGCTGCGCTACACCGGCCTCATCGCCATCACCGCCCCCGCGACCCCGGACGGTCGGGCCCGCGCCCTCCTCGACCCGGCGGTCGTCGCCGCGGCGAAGGCGGGTGAGGTGGTGCTGGTCGGGCGGGTCTCGGGCACGATCGCCGTCCGGGGCGTGTCGTGACCGGCCCGCAGGGCCGCGCCGGCCAGCCGATGGGCGACGAACTCACCAACGTCCTGCTGATCGCGATCGGTGGGCTGCTCGGGGTCGCGTTCGTTCTCCGTGCCGCGGGCAGCGTCGCCGCGTTCCTCACCGGCACCGCGCAGCCGACCGCCGGGGCGACGGGCGGGGTCGCGGTGTTCTTCCACCCGGCGGACCCGGGCGGGCAGCTTGGCGCTGACGGTCTGAGCCCGGTCGTCTACTGGATCACCGCCGCCCTCATGCTCACCGCCCTGACCGCGGCAGGGCTCTGGGCCTGGAGTCTGATCCGCCGCACGATGCGGCAGGCCGCGGGCGATCCGCACCGGCAGGAGGGCACCGCCACCGGGCACGAGGTCGCGAAGGCCGCGTCGGCGAAGGCGCTCATGCGACGGGCCGGCACCCTGCGCCCCAGCTTGGAGAACCCTGGGCCGGGTGATGTGGGGTATCGGCTCGGCACCGCGCACCGGCGGGAGGTGTGGGCGTCGGTGGAGGACTCGATTCTGCTGATCGGCCCGCCTCGCTCCGGCAAAGGCCTGCACCTAATCATCCCGGCGATCCTCGACGCCCCCGGCGCCGTCGTCACCACCAGCACCCGCCCGGATAACGTCACCGCCTGCCTCCGCGCGAGACGGCGTGTCGGCCCGGTGGCGGTGTTCGACCCCCAGCGTCTCGCCGAGGGCCTGCCGGCGGGGATGCGGTGGTCACCGATCCGGGGCTGCGAGTCCCCGCAGACCGCGATGATCCGCGCCGCCGGCCTCGCCTCGGCCACCGGCCTGTCCGCGGGCGGGGTCGAAGGCGGCGACTTCTGGGAAGGCAAGACCAAAGCCGCCCTCCAAGCACTGCTGCACGCCGCCGCCCTCGACCGGCGCAGCCCTTCCGAGCTGTTCCGATGGACCCTCGACCCCACCAGCGCGGCGGACGCGGTCGCGATCCTCACCAACCACGCGCAGGCGGCGACCGGGTGGGCCGACTCGCTGGCGTCGATGATCGACGCCGACCCGCGCACGAGGGATTCGATCTGGCAGGGCGTCAGCCTCTCCCTGGCGGCGCTGGCCGATCCGCGGGTGCTCGATGCCGTCTCACCCGCAGAAGGCGAGGAGTTCGATCCCGAGGCGTTCATCCGGGAGCGGGGCACCCTGTTCCTCCTCGCCACCGGCGCCGGCGCTGGGAAGAGTGCCGCGATCATCCTCGGCGGCGCGTCCAACAGCCGCGACCTCCAGGACCTCTCCACGCTGATCGGGGAACGCGACGAGCTCACCGACACCACCACCGTCGGCGACTACGGCTCCCGCTCCAACCAACGCTCGGTGCGGCGGGTCGCGATCCTGCCGCCCGATCACATCCGACGCCTCCCGTTCGGCACTGCCGTCACCCTGCTGCGCTCAGCCCCACCGATCATCACCGACCTGCGCGCCTGGCCCGACCGACCCGACGGCAAGCAGCTCCAGTCGGATCGAGCCGAGGTCGAACAGCTCCTGCACGACGCCCACGGGCAGTAGCCCCTCGCTGGGTTCTGGGGTGGTCGGGTGCACCTGCCTGCCACGAGCAGCCCCGATGAGGAGCGAGCGGCATGAGCAGAGCAGGAGCACACGATGAGCGAGCAGAAACCAGGCGTCGACCCGGAGATCAGTGAAGCCTTCTACGGGTTCGTCGCCTCGAATCCGAAGCCGACCACGCACGACGGCAAGCCGCGCCTGTACTTCCGGGCCGGGCAGGAGCACTACCAGTTCGCACCCGACGGGTCCAGGATCAAGCTCCCCACCACGTTCCACGATGTCGTCGCGTTCCGCGAGGCGGCCGAAGCCGGCGATCGCAAGCTCGCCAAAGGCGACTGGTTCCTCGCGATCGGGCACACCGAGCCGAGCACGAACCCCAAGACCGGGGTCGAGGAGACCGAGTTCATCGCGAGCCGGTTCGGCCACGATCTCGCCCGCATGAACACCCACGTGGGCAGCCCGCGCCGGCTTTCCCAGATGGAGTCCCCGAACCGGCAGCAGCCGCAGCGGCAGGTCGGCTTCGAGCCGCCCGAGCACGACGGGCCCGGCCACGAGCAGCCCGCACGGGCCATGTGAGGAGCCCGATGATGAACGACGACACCACACGCCCGCCCGCCGACGAGACGACCCCCGACGACGAGGGTCAGCAGGACGAGTGGGAGGACGAAGAGTTCGGGCCGACAGGTCCCGACGATGATGCGCCGGGGCCACCGCGGCCGGTGAACTGGAACCTGCTGCTCGCGCACGATCTGGAGCAGGAATGGCTCGCCCTGAACCGGTGGGTCGAGTGGGTCAGGAGAAAGTACGCGCTGCCCGCCTCGGTGATCCCGCCGTTGTGGCACCGGCATCCGGCACTCAAATGGGAGCTATCCGCGCCGCACCTGCACTGGCTCGCCGCGTACGACCCGGAACAGGACGCCTCGGCCGCGATCGGATGGCACCGCGACTTCGCCGCCGCCCGGCAGCGGCTGCGCGACTGGGTCGCCGCCTCCGGCACCCGCCTGGATCGCGACCGACCCGACCGGCAGACCGCCTGGCCCGGCGAACCCCCGGCCCCGCCAGTCGAAGACATCCCGATCACGAACCGGCGCGAGGACTTCGTGGCCTTCGTGATCGAACAGGTCGCCCGCCGCAAAGCCGCCGAAGACGCCTTCTTCGCCCGCCTCGACGACGCCGACCTCGACATCGACGCCGACCCCGACGAGGGCGCCGACCCCGAAGGCGGGTGAGCGGTGATGGTGCGGAACTATCAGCGCAAGACCCAACGCCCATCATCGGACCGGCGGCTGCGGGTCACGTTCACGAGGCGGGAGCAGATCGACACCGAGAAGATCGCCGAAGTCCTCATCCGCGTCGCCCTGCGCGAAGCCGGCACCACAAGCCGGATCGGTCAGGCCGGAGACCAGCTCCGGGCGCTGCTGAGCAGCGAACGGTAGAATCCCTGTCGTACGTCCATCCCAGGGCGCTACCGGCTTACCCATCTGTTGCCCGAACCCGTCGCGGTTCGGCAGGCCTCCCCAATTTGTGTCGTGACCGCCCGTCGGCGCCCGCACCCACCCCCAATGCTGGGGCTGGGTGAGAGCCCGAAAGGCAGTCACGACCATGACGCTCCTCGATCTCCCCTCCGGCCTCGACCTCAGCGCGCTGCGCACCCTCGCCGCCGGCCCGAAGCAGACCAGCGAAGCAGCGGCCCTTCCTGATGGGAAGGTGCCCGCGATCTCGTATCTGCGGGTCTCCACCAAGGACCAGGCCACCCGCAACGGTCTCGAAGAAGGCCTCTCCATCCCCGCGCAGCGCGAAGCCGCGCAGCGCAAGGCCGACCAGCTGAACGCGGTCATCGTCGCGGAGTTCATCGAGCCCGGCGAGTCCGGGAAGACCGCCCGCCGCAAAGCGCTCCAGGAGATGCTGGACTACCTCGCCGAGCACCCGGTGCGGTACTGCATCATCAACAAGGTCGACCGCATCGCCCGCAACCGGCTCGATGACGCGATCATCCACGCCACCCTCCGCCAGGCCGGGGTCACGCTCGTGTCCGTCATGGAGAACATCGACGAGACCCCGTCCGGGATGCTGATGCACGGCATCATGGCCTCCATCGCCGAGTTCTACAGCCTGAACCTCGCCCAGGAGGTCACCAAGGGGCTCGTGCAGAAAGCCACGATCGGCGGCACCCCGCACCGGGCGCCCATCGGCTACCTCAACGTCCGCACCGTCGATGCGGGCGGGCGTGAGGTCCGCGAGGTGCGGCTCGATCCCGACCGGTGCGAGCTGATCCGGTTCGCGTTCACCGCCTACGCCACCGGCGACTGGTCGCTATCCAAGCTCGCCCGCGAGCTGGAGACCCGCGGCCTCACCACCCGGCCCACGCCGTCGTTCCCCGCGAAGCCGGTCACCACGACCGCGCTGCACAAGATCCTCACCAATCCCTACTACCAGGGCATCGTCACCTTCCGCGACGTGACCTACCCCGGCACGCACGATCCGCTCGTCACGCCGGAGACGTTCGAGCAGGTGCAGACGATCCTGCGACAGAACCACGTCGTCGGAGACAAGCCCCAGAAGTACGACCACTACCTCAAAGGCTCGATCTACTGCGCCTGCGGGAAACGGCTCATGTTCGAGCGGCCCCGCAACCACCAGGGCGTCGCCTACGACTACTTCACCTGCACCGGCCGCCGGTTCAAGCGCAACAACTGCCAGCGCACCGCCGTCCTCACCCACCGCGTCGAGCAGTCCATCGAGGCCGGCTACCAGGACATCTCCCTCAGCCCTGGCGAGGCCGCGCAGGTCCAGGGTGTGCTCGGGCAGGTGTTCGACACCCTCTCCGAGTCCACCAGCGATGAGAAGAAGCTCCTCGCCGGGCAGATGGCGAAGCTCGAAGCCGAACAGGTCAAGCTCCTCCAAGCCCACTACGCCGACGCGATCCCCATCGATCTGCTCAAGACAGAGCAAGACCGCCTCCGCGCGAGCCTTCAAGCGATCACCGGTCGGCTCGACACGTTGGAGACGACCTACGACAAGGCCAAGGTCGGGCTCGACGCGATCCTCGGACTCCTCACCGACATCGGCGACGTCTACGCCAAGGCCGAACCGTCCGAGCGGCGGATGCTCAACCGGGCGCTGTTCGACCGCATCACCATCGATGACGAGGACGACGCCACCCTCCAACCAACCGAAGCGATCCAGACCATCCTGGCCACCAGCCCCAGGCCACACAACGAAAGAACCTTGCCCCGCGATGACGCGGGGCAAGGTTCGAACGTTCAACTTTACGTGGAGCTATGGGGATTCGAACCCCAGACCTCCTCCATGCCATGGAGGCGCGCTACCAACTGCGCCATAGCCCCGTAGTGCGTTCAGTCTAACGGACCCGCGGAGTGCCCCGGTCCACCGGCCGCCGGTCGGCCGCCGCACGGTCCGCCCGGCGGCCGCCCGGTGGGCGGGCGCGGGCCGCCCCCGCGCCCGCCGACCCCTCAGCCGCCCGGCGCCGGCGCCGTGGACGCCGCCCAGAACCCGGCGTAGCGGCCGCCGCGGCGCAGCAGCTCGGCGTGGCCGCCGTCCTCCGCGATCCGGCCCCGGTCGAGGAAGACGACCCGGTCGGCACGTTGCACGGTCCGCAGCCGGTGCGCCACCATCACCACCGTCCGGCCCGCCATCAGCCGCTCCAGCCCCGCGTGCACGGCCGCCTCGTTGACCGGGTCGAGGGCGGAGGTCACCTCGTCCAGCAGCACGATGGGCGCGTCCTTCAGCAGCGCCCGCGCGATCGAGACCCGCTGGCGCTCACCGCCCGACAGCAGCGCGCCGCCCTCGCCCACGTTCGCCTCCCATCCGCCGGGCAGGCGTTCGACCACCTCGTCGAGCCGCGCCGCCGCGGCGGCGGCGCGCACCTCGGCGTCGGCGGCGCCGGGGCGGCCGAGCCGGACGTTCTCCTCGATCGTGCCCTCGAACAGGTAGACGTCCTGGAATACGACGGCGATCCGCGCCATCAGCGCGTCGGTTCCGATCTCCCGCACGTCGGCGCCGCCCACGCGCACCGCGCCCTCGTCCACGTCGTGGAAGCGCGCGAGCAGTCGCAGCAGTGTGGTCTTGCCCGCGCCGGAGGGGCCGACGACGGCGACGCGCCGCCCCTCCGGAACGGACAGGGACACGCCGTCGATCACCGTGCGGTCGCCGTGCCGGAAGACGACCGACTCCAGGTCCAGGCCCCGGTGGGCGGGGCGGACCGGCTCGCGGGGCTCGGGCAGCGGCTCAGTGCGCAGCACCGCGTCGAGCCGGGCCAGCTCGGCGCGCGCGGCGCGCAGCTTCCCGGCGGCCTCCGCCAGCGCCAGCAGCGGCTCCGCGCCCCGGGCGGCCAGGACGAGGGCGGCCACGACCTCCGCCGCGCCGATGTCCCCGCCGAGCGCGAGGACGGCCCCCAGGACCAGCAGCGCGGTGAACACCGCCTGCACCACCACCGCCAGGCCCACCACGCCGGGCAGCGCCGCGAGCACGCCCCGGCGGGAGGCGCGCCGCACGTCCCGCAGCGCGGTGTCGAGCGCCTCGAACCGCTCGCCGGTCCGGCCGCCGGCGCGCAGCACCGGCTGGGCCTGGAGGTATTCGAGCACCCGCGCGGCGGCCTCGTGGTCGCGCGCGTGGCGCTCGGCGTCGGCGGCGGCCGTCGAGCGCGCCGTCCACGCCTGGACCGCCGCGACGACCGGGACGGCGGCGAGCGCGGCCAGCCCCATGCGCCAGTCCACGGCCAGCAGCACCGCGACGATCGTCAGGGGTGTCACGCAGGCGTTGGCGAACGGCGCCAGGAGGTGCGCGATCACACTCATCGCCTGGAGCACGCCCCGGCCGGCCATGACCGAGACCTCGCCGACGCGGCCGGCGTCGTACCAGCCGACGGGCAGGCGGGCCAGGTGGTCGCCGAGCCGGTGGTACATCCCGCGCAGCAGCGTGGTGCCGACGCGGAAGCCGGACAGGTCGCTGACGTAGCGCAGCACCGCGCACGCCGCCACCGCGGCCCCGAAGGCCGCCAGCCAGGGCCAGGCGTCCCGGGGCGCCGGACCGAACAGCTCCCGCAGCACCGGGACCAGCAGCGCATAGGACAGGCCCTCGGCCGCGGCGGCCGCCGCCATCAGGGCCACGGTGCGGCGCACCGGCCGGGCGTACTCGTGCCCCAGCACGCGCAGCAGCATCCGGATCATCGGGGCGCGTCCTCTCCCGGCCCGCCGTGGCGGGCGCCGTCTCCGTCAGCGGCCGCCGACCGGTGCATGTTCCAGAACGCCGCGAACCGCCCGCCTCTGGCTATCAGTTCGGCGGGGCTGCCGCGCTCGACGACCGTTCCGTTGTCGAGCATCACCACGGTGTCGGCGTCGGCGATCGTCTCCAGGCGGTGGGCGACGACCAGCATCGTCCGGTCGCCCCGCAGTGTCGCCAGGGCCCGCCGCACCGCCTGCTCGGTCCGCGGGTCGGCGAACGCGGTCGCCTCGTCCAGGACGAGGACGGGGGTGTCGGCGAGCAGCGCGCGGGCGAGCGCGATCCGCTGCGCCTCGCCGCCCGACAGCCCCGTCTCCTCGCCGATCACCGTGTCGTATCCGCGCGGCAGCTCCAGGATCCGGTCGTGGACGTCGGCCAGCCGGGCGGCGCGGACGACCTCGTCGCGGCCGGCGCGCGGCACCGCCAGCGCGATGTTGTCGGCGACCGAGGCGCGCAGCAGGCGGACGTCCTGGAAGACGAAGGAGACCGTGCGGTAGAGCCGCCGGCTCCCCAGCGCGCGCAGGTCGACCCCGCCGAGGAGGACCGCGCCCTCGGTGGGGTCGAAGAACCGCGGCAGCAGCTGGACCATGGTGGACTTGCCGCTCCCCGACGGGCCGACGACCGCGGTGAGCGTCCCGGGCTCCAGCACCAGGTCGATTCCGCGCAGCACCTCGCGGTCGTCGTCGTAGCCGAAGCGCACACCGCGCAGCTCCACCCGGTGCCCCCGCGGCTCGACCGGGTGCGCGGGCTCGGGCAGCGGCGGGACCGCCAGCACCTCCCGCACACGCCCCAGGGCGCGCCGAGCGGCCTGGAGGTCGTCGAAGCCGTGGCCCAGCGCCGCCACCGGCGCGGTCAGCCCCAGCCCGAGCAGCAGGAACGGCAGCAGGTCGACCGGCTCCATGCCGCCGCCGGCGATGAGCCAGGCCCCGCCGGCCAGCACGACCAGCAGCACGAACGGGGCCGAGAGCGCCACCTGCATCCCGGCGGCGATCACCGACATGCCGCGCGCCCACCGCAGGAACGTGTCGGCGAAGTCGTCGACGGCGGTGCGGAACGCGCGGTGGGCGCGCCCGGACCCGCCGAACGCCTTGACCACCGCGATGCCCCGCACGAACTCCACGGCCGCCCCGGCGATCCGCCCCATGGCCGCGTCGAACTCCCGCTGCTCGCGCAGCCGGTCCGGGGCCGTCATCAGCGGGACCAGGCCCAGTGCGAGGGCCACGGGCGCCAGCGTGATGAGCGTCAGCCGCCAGTCGACGGAGAACAGGTACACCAGCGACACCAGCGGCACGACGAACGCCGACACCAGTTCGCCGGGGGCGTGGGCGATGAACGGGTGCACGGCGCTGACGTCCTCGCCGACGGTCTTCGCCAGCTCACCGGTCCGGCGGCGGGCGAGCCAGCCCATGGGCGCCCGCCCCAGCGCCTGGGCCAGGCTCCGCCGCAGCGCCAGCTGCACGTGGCCGTCGAGCAGGTGCCCGATTCCCGACGACGCGGCCGTGCAGAGCAGCCGCACGAGCAGGCCCGCCGCTCCCGCGGCCGCGGCGAGCCAGACGTGGCCGTGGTCGGCCGGGCCGGGCGCCAGCAGGGCACGGCCCAGTTCGACCACCGCCAGCAGCGGGGCCAGACCCGCGACCGCGCCGACGACCTGGAGGGCCACCACGGCCGCGAAGCCCGGCAGGTGCGGACGCAGCAGGGGCGCCACGCTCGGAGGCACCGGCGGGTGGCCGCCGCCCGCCGGCGCGGCGGCGTGCTCGGCCGGCGCCGAGGGCCCGGGTTCGGCGGGCCCCGCGGGCCCGGACAGGACGGCGCCGCTCACCGGTCCGCCGCTTCCGCCGCGCTCGACGCGGTCGCGGGGCGCAGATGGCCGCGCAGGAACGCCAGGATCTCCCGGCGCGCGGGCCGGGCGGCCGGGACCAGGGTCGGCATGCTGATGAACGCGTGCCCGGCCCGGCGGTACTCGGCGACCCGGGCCGGCGTGCCCGCCTCGCGCAGGCGGGCGGCGTAGGCGCGCCCGTGGTCGGCCAGCGGGTCGAGCGAGGGCACCACCACCAGGGCCGGGGCCAGTCCGCCCAGGTCCTCGGCGTACATCGGCGACACGGCGCGCGCGTCCGCGCCCTCGGGGACGGCCAGTCGGCGGAACAGCTCCAGCCGCGCCCGGGTGAGCGTGGGGCTGTCGGCGTACTCGGCCACCGACGGGTGGTCCAGGGCCGTCGGGGTCAGGTCGGTGCAGGGGTTGACCAGCACCTGGGCCCGCAGCGGCAGGCCGGACCGCGCCGCCCGGACCGCCGCCAGGGCCGCGACCGCGCCGCCGGCGCTCTCCCCCATGACGGCGACCCGGCCCGCGTCCACGTCCCACTGAGCGGCGTGCTCCACGACGTGCCGCAGCGCGTCCCAGCCGTCCTCGACGGCCGCCGCGAACGGGACGCCCGGGGTCCCCGGCGTGACCAGGCGGTGCTCGACCGACACGACGACCGCGGGCAGCCGCGCGGCGATGCGGCTGCTGACCCAGTCGCACTGCGCGGCCGTGCCCGCGAACCCGCCGCCGTGCACGTGGACCACCAGGGGAAGCCCGGCCCCCGGGCCGGCGGGCCCGCGCGCCGGGCGGTACACGCGGACCGGGAGCACCCGGTCGGGCAGTTCCAGCCGCCGCCACGCGATGGCCGCCCCGGGGTCGGGGCGGCCGGTCAGAACCCGTACGGGGCCGGAGACCACCGCGCGGTTCTGCGCGTCGCGGACGGCGATCAGCTCGTCGTCCGACAGCGCGTCCAGGTCCGGCTCCCGCATGAGGCCGTAGACCAGCCGCACGCCCAGCGGGGGGCGCCGCCTACGGGAGGCACCACTCATGTCCAGCCCTTCACTCCGCATTTCGCTCCTAAGAGTATCGATACTCAAAGTAGCATAATCCGCTAGGATGCGGCCATGGCCCCAGGCACCCCGTCCGGCCGCCCGCCCGGCCGCCCGCCCGGCCGCCCCCGCTCCAGCGTCGACGCCGAGGTCTTCGCGGCCACCCTGCGCACGGTCCATGAACTCGGCTACACCCGCGCCACCGTCGACCGCATCGCCGCGGCGGCCGGTGTCGCGAAGACGACGATCTACCGGCGCTGGCCGTCCAAGGGCGAACTGATCACCGCCTGCCTCATCGACACGTTCGGCCCGCTGCCGCTCACCGGCAGGGACAGGGACGAGGACCTGGCGGCGGCCATCCGCTGGGGCGTCGCCAAGATCGGCGAACCTGGCGTGGCCGCGGCCTTCGCGGGCGTGTTCACCGACGCCGTCAGCGATCCCGCCCTGCGCGAGGTCCTGACCACCCGGTTGCAGGACCCCTACCGGATCGCGCTCCAGGAGGCGCTGGGCGAATCGGAGCAGCGGGTGCTCTTCGTGGTGGACGTCGTGGTGGGCACCCTGCTGCACCGCATGGGCATCACCGGCGAGCCGATGGTGGAGTCCGACGTGGAACTGATGATCGACATGCTCCGCCACGCCCTGCGCACGTGAGTCGTGCGACCGTGGTAGCCCCGGAAACCGGGAGCGCGAAAGCCCGCACCCCGGGCAGCACGGAGGCCGCGGGCTGACATGGGCTGCCCCGAGGTGCTCGGGAAGGCGCGGCTCCGCCGGAGGGATCCGGGGGGTCGAGGGGGGTGGGGCACCCCCGAAAGGCGATAAGGCGACCCTGCTCGCAAGCGGAGCTTGCGAGCAGGGTCGCCCTGATATGTGGAGCTATGGGGATTCGAACCCCAGACCTCCTCCATGCCATGGAGGCGCGCTACCAACTGCGCCATAGCCCCGTGTTCACCAGCATATTACCGGAAGTTGAGGGCGGGTGCGCACGTGCGGGTGCGGGGCCCTGCGGGCTCCGGGTTCCGGTTGGGCGCAATAGAGTGGAATGGTGTCCCAGTCCAAGCTTGAGATCCAGATGCTGCACGACCGCCTGCTGGTCCGCGAGATCCCCGAGAAGGGCGAACGGCGCAGCAGCGCCGGTCTGGTCATCCCCGACACCGTGAAGATGGCGACCCGGCTCGTGTGGGGCGAGGTCTGCGGAGCGGGCACCGGCGCCCGGCACGTCAAGACCGGCGACCGGGTCCTGTTCAACCCCGAGGACCAGAGCGAGGTCGAACTGCACGCCGAGCGCTACCTGGTCCTGCGGGAGCGCGACATCCACGCGGTGGCCAACGAGGCGCCCGAGCGGGGCACCGGCCTCTACCTCTGATCACCTCTGCGACGCGGCCCGGCCGTCCCGCACCCCCGGGCGGCCGGCCGCCTGCCCCTGCCCGGGGCACGTCCCGCGCCGCCTCCAGGCCCTTGCGCCCTCCGCGGTCGAGGCGGCCCGCGGACCCCCCGGCGGCACGTACCCCGCCATGACGGACGCGGGCGCAGCGAAAAGGCCACCTGCGCGGCGGGTGGCCCTGTTCACGAATCGCGTGGAGCTATGGGGATTCGAACCCCAGACCTCCTCCATGCCATGGAGGCGCGCTACCAACTGCGCCATAGCCCCGAACAGGTGCCCCCGAGGCGGTTGTTGCCCCGGCAGCACCAGAACAATAGCGGAATCCGGCTCCCACGTCGAAACGAATAACCGGCGCGGCACCCGCCCCCGCCTCGGCCTCACCCCGCCCGTCTCAGCGGTCGTCGCTGAGGGGGTGGGTCTCCGGCAGGCTGGTGGCGTTGTGCTCCAGCAGGCGCCAGCCGCCCCCGTGGGGGCCCAGCACCGACCACGCGCAGTTGCCGATCGGGCCCAGCGCCTGGCGGATCTCCGGCGGCAGCCCGATCATCCGGTTGATGCCCGCGCGCAGCGCCGCGCCGTGGCCCACCACCACGAGCAGGCCGCCCTCGGGCACCCGCGGCAGCGCGCGCAGCACGGCCTCCTGCACCCGCTCCCCCACGGCCAGGATGTCCTCGCCGTCGGGGATCTCCATGCGGGCGTTCTCCTCGGGCCAGCGCTCGCGGATCTCGGGCGTGGTCAGCCCCTCCCAGCGGCCGCCGAACCGCTCACGCAGCCCCTTGTCCAGCTCCACCCGCAAGCCGGTGGCCCGGGCCAGGAACCCGGCCGTGGTGGCGGCCCGGCTGAGGTCGGAGGAGACGATGGCGTCGGGCCGCAGCCGCGCCAGGAGCCCGGCGGCGCGCTCGGCCTGGGCCAGCCCGCGCTCGTTGAGCGGGATGTCGGTCTGGCCCTGGAAGCGCTTCTCGGCGTTCCAGGCGGTCTGCCCGTGCCGCCAGCAGAGGATCCGGCGGGTCTCGGCGGTCTCGGTCACGGCCGCCCCTTCCCGCCCACCGCCGGCGCGGTCGCGGCGCTCACGCCCCGTTCGCCTCGGAGCGCTGCGCGCCCTGGGCGGACTCCGGCAGCGAGATCTGCGGGCAGTCCTTCCACAGCCGCTCCAGGCCGTAGTGGCCGCGCTCCTCCTCGTGCTGGATGTGCACGACGATGTCGGCGTAGTCGAGCAGCACCCAGCGGCCGTCGCGCTCCCCCTCGCGGCGGACCGGCTTGACGCCGCCCTCCTTGCGCAGCCGCTTTTCGACCTCGTCGACGATGGCGCGGACCTGGCGGTCGTTGGGCGCCGAGCACAGCACGAACGCGTCGGTGATGACGAGCTGGTCGCTGACGTCGTAGGCGATGATCTCCTGGGCGAGCTTGTCTGCCGCCGCCTCGGCGGCGATGTTCACGAGCCCGACGGCCCGTTCGGTGGCGGACACGATGTCGCAGCAGCCTCTCTTGGGCGGCTACCCCGCGTCGAGGTAGAGCCCGGTCTTGGTGATGTAGCGGACGATGCCGTCGGGCACCAGGTACCAGATCGGCTCGCCCTTGCGGACGCGCTCCCGGCACTCCGACGACGAGATGGCCAGGGCCGGAACCTCCACGAGGCTGACCTTGCCGTCGGGCAGCCCGGTGTCGGTGAGCCGGTGCCCGGGACGGTTACAGCCTACGAAATGCGCGAGATCGAAGAGTTCATCCACGTTGTGCCAGCTCAGAATAGCGCCCAGGGCGTCGGCGCCGGTGATGAAGAACAGCTCGATCTCGGGGCCGTAGTGCCGCCGCAGCTCACGCAGGGTGTCGATGGTGTAGGTGGGGCCCTCGCGGTCGATCTCGATGCGGCTGACGCTGAACTGGGGGTTCTCCGCCGTGGCGATGACCGTCATGAGGTAGCGGTCCTCGGCGGAGGTGACCTTGGCCAGGTCCTTCTGGTAGGGCCGGCCGGTCGGCACGAACACGACCTCGTCCAGGTGGAACAGGTGCGCCACCTCGCTGGCCGCCACGAGGTGCCCGTGGTGGATGGGGTCGAAGGTGCCGCCCATGATCCCCACGCGGCGCGGACTCCGGCGCCGGTGCTCCGCGCTGGAGAACGCGCCGGTCGCGCCGGTCGGTTCACTGGCCACGTGCCGCTCCGTTTCCTCGTCACCGCCGTGGTGCCGGCCGCTCCGCCCCTCGGCGGCTCCGCCGGCCGCGCGAATCGCGCGCGTTGGTCGGTTTTTGCTTGATTTGCGCCGTTTTTCCACGGGCTACGCCGAGACTAACCGACGCCGCCCACCCGCCCGACTTCCTACCCCGCCGGTACCCCGCCGGTGCCGAAAAATCGCGTCATATCTCGTTGGCCGGAACCGTGGCGTCGCGCACCCGCGCCGCATAGCATGCCGACATGGCCACCAACGCTCCGGACCGCGCACGCGTCCGACTCGAAAACATAAGCTCCCGGGCCTACGAGCACCCGGCCGACCGGGGCGCGCTGGTCGCGCTGCGGTCGCTGCGCGGGTTCGACGAGGTCTTCAAGCGCCTCTCGGGCCTGTTCAACGAGCGCGCCCTGCGGCTGATGTTCCTCTCCAGCTCCGTGCGGGTGAACGAGCAGCAGTTCCCCGAGGTGCACAACTACGTCCGCGACGCCGCCTACATCCTCGACCTCGACGAGGTCCCCGAACTCTACATCCAGATGAACCCCCGGCCCAACGCCATGGCGATCGGCAGCCACAAGCCGTTCATCGTCATGACCACCGGCCTGTTCGACCTGCTCGACGCCGAGGAGCAGCGGTTCGTCGTCGGCCACGAGGTCGGCCACATCCTCTCCGGCCACGCCGTCTACCGCACCATGCTGCTGGCGCTGATCCGGCTGGCCGCCCGCGTCGCCTGGATCCCGCTGGGCTACATCGGCATCCGCGCCATCGTCACCGCGCTGGAGGAGTGGTACCGCAAGTCCGAGCTGTCCTGCGACCGCGCCGGCGTGCTGGCCGGGCAGAACCCCGACGCCGCCAAGCGCGCCCTGATGAAGCTGGCCGGCGGCTCCCGCCTGGCCGAGATGAACCCCGACTCCTTCATGGAGCAGGCGCGCGAGTACGAGCGCGGCGGCGACGCCCGCGACAGCCTCATCAAGCTGCTCAGCCTGATGGGCCAGACCCACCCGTTCGCGGTCATGCGCATGGCCGAGCTGACCCGGTGGCTCGACAACGGCGACTACCAGCGCATCCTCAACGGCGACTACCCCCGCCGCGACACCGACCGCAGCGCCAACGTCGGCGAGGAGGCGCGCAACGCCGCCAACTCCTACCGTGAGGCGTGGGAGCGCAGCGAGGACCCGCTCCTGGGCACCCTGCGCGACGTCGCCGGCAGCGCCGCCAGCGCCGGCGGCCGGATCTTCGACACCGTCGCCGACCGCTGGAAGAACGCCGGCAACCGCCGCACCGACTCCAACGCCGGCTCCGCGTCCTCCTGACACCCGCGGCATACGGCCTCGCGCCCGGACCGCGTGCCCTTGACCCGACCGTTCCTGGCCACGCCCGGCCGCCGCACCGCGCGGCGGCCGGGCGCACACCGCCCTAGCGCAGGTGGCCCTCGCCGGTGACCACGTACTTGGTCGAGGTCATCTCGGGCAGGCCCATCGGCCCGCGCGCGTGCAGCTTCTGGTTGGAGATCCCGATCTCGGCCCCGAACCCGAACTCCCCGCCGTCGGTGAACCGCGTCGAGGCGTTCACCATGACGGCCGCGGAGTCCACCCGCGACACGAACCTGCGCGCCGCCGACTGGGAGTCGGTGACGATCGCCTCGGTGTGCGAGGTGGAGTAGCGCCGGATGTGCGCCACCGCGTCGTCCAGGGAGTCCACCACCTTCACGGCCAGGTCGGCCGACAGGTACTCGGTGCTCCAGTCCTCCTCGGTGGCCGGGACCACGGCGTCGTCGAACGCGCGCGCCCGGTCGTCGCCGTGCAGGGTCACGCCCAGCTCGCGCAGCGCCGCGATCGCGCGCGGCAGGAACGCCTCGGCCACATCGGCGTGCACCAGCAGGGTCTCGGCGGTGTTGCAGGTCGACAGCCGCTGGGTCTTGGAGTTGACCGTGATCGCCAGCGCCATGTCGAGGTCGGCGGCGGAGTCGACGTAGACGTGGCAGTTGCCCTCGCCGGTCTCGATCACCGGCACCGTGGACTCCCGCACCACCGTCTGGATCAGCGAGCCGCCCCCGCGCGGGATCAGCACGTCGACCAGGCCGCGGGCGCGCATCAGCGCCTGGGCGGAGTCGCGGCCCGACCCCGGTACCAGCTGCACCGCGTCCAGCGGCAGGCCGGCCTTGGCCAGCGCGCCCCGCAGCACCTCGACGATGCGGGTGTTGGAGGAGTAGGCCGACGACGACCCGCGCAGCAGTGCGGCGTTGCCGCTCTTCAGGCACAAGGCGGCGGCGTCGGCGGTGACGTTGGGCCGCCCCTCGTAGATGATGCCGACGACCCCCAGCGGCACCCGGATCTGGCGCAGCTCCAGCCCGTTGGGCAGCACCGTGCCGCGCACGACCTCGCCCACCGGGTCGGGCAGGTCGGCGATGGCGCGCACGGCGTCGGCGATCGCGCCGACGCGGTCGGCCGTCAGCGTGAGCCGGTCGATCATCGCCTCGCTGACGCCGCCGGCGCGGGCGCGCTCGACGTCCTCGGTGTTGGCGCGCACGATCGACTCCGCCTCGGCGGTCAGCGCGTCGGCCATGGCCAGCAGGGCCTCGTCCTTCACCGCGCGGCTCAGCGGCGCGAGGTCGGCCGCGGCGTCTTGGGCCCGCTCCGCGCAGGCGCGGACCTCGCGCTCGATGTCACTCATGGTGGTGTTTCGCTTTCCAGGTCGCATTAGGGGGATGGGCGCTGCTTGCGCCCAGCTTATGTCGTGCCGCGCCGGGGGCTCGGGCGCGAGGCCGGCGGGTGCCGCACCGGCCGGGCGGACGCGAGGAGCTTTCGCGATTTGCCAGACAGTCCGGGCACCCACCCGGTACGGTGACGGCGCCAGGTTGCTCGCCGAGAGCTTAGGTGGTGTGCATGTCCGCGTGTCCCAACGGAGGAGAGCACGACTGGGTCTTAGGCCAAGACCGCAAGTTCCACTGCTCCAAATGCGGCGCCGAGAGCGCCCGCCGCCTCTGAACCGCCGGCCGACGGCATAGTCAGGGCGGCACGGCCTCCGCGGGTGCCCCTCAGCGCGCCCGCGGAGCGCCGCCGCGCACGGCGGCGCGCGGCTCCGGAGGCACCGTGCCCTCCTCCACCACCTCGCCGTCAGCGCTGGCGCGCCAGGTCACCGGCCCGCCGAGCAGGTCGGCGAGGTCCTGCGCCCAGCGCCGCAGCGGCGCGAACCGGTCGGGTCCCGGCCGCAGCACCGTGCGGCCCCGGTAGGTCACGGCGCCCAGGGTCACCACACGGCCCTCGTACAGCAGCTCGGTGTCGAACTCGTGGGTCGAGGACATCATTCCGCCAGCCTAGTGGCGGCGGTCGGACCCTACCGGGCGGCGCGCGGGGCGCCTGCCCCGCGCGCGGCCGTGCCCACCTGGGCCGACCCGGTGCGCCGCGCCCTCGGCGATGGTTATGGCCGGCCCGGTGGCCCGGCCACCCGCTCGGGGTCTCGCACCAGCAGCACCAGGTCGTCGCGGTGCACGATCTCGCGCTCGTAGTCGGGCCCCAGCTCGCGGGCCAGCCACCGGGTCGAGCGGCCCATCAGGTCGGGGACCTCGGCCGCGTCGTAGTTGACCAGGCCGCGCGCCACCACCGTGCCGTCCTCGGCGCGCAGGTCCACGGGGTCGCCGGCCGAGAAGTCGCCCTCGACCTTGACCACGCCGGCCGGCAGCAGCGAGGCGTGCGAGCCGACCACCGCCCGCACCGCGCCGGGGTCGAGCACGATGCTGCCCCGCGCGGTGGTGGCGTGGGCCAGCCACAGCTGCCGGGTGGAGGGCCGCCGCCGGGCGCGGGCGGTGAACAGGGTGCCCACCGGCGCGCCCGCCAGCGCGGCGCGCGCGTTGGCCGCCGAGGTCAGCACCGTGGGCACGCCCGCCTCGGTGGCGATCCGCGCGGAGTCGACCTTGGTGACCATGCCGCCGGTGCCCACGCCGCGCCGCCCGGCGCTGCCGATGTCCACGCCGTCGAGGTCGGCGGCGTCCTCGACCCGGGCGATGCGCCGCGCGCCCGGCCGGGCGGGGTTGCCGTCGTAGAGGGCGTCGACGTCGGAGAGCAGCACCAGCGCGTCGGCCCGCAGCAGGTGGGCCACCAGCGCGGCCAGCCGGTCGTTGTCGCCGAAGCGGATCTCGTGGGTGGCCACCGTGTCGTTCTCGTTGACGATCGGCATGGCCCCGATGTCCAGCAGCCGCCGCAGCGTGCGCTGGGCGTTGCGGTGCTGCACCCGGCGGATCATGTCCTCGACGGTGAGCAGCACCTGGGCGGCGGTGAGCCCGTGCCGGGCGAACGCCGCGGTGTAGTGGGCGATCAGCAGGCCCTGGCCCACGCTCGCGGCGGCCTGCTGGGTGGCGAGGTCGCGGGGGCGGGCGGGCAGGCCCATGGGCGCCAGCCCCGCCGCCACCGCCCCCGACGACACCAGCACGACCTCGGCGCCGGCGGCGCGCCGCTCGGCGAGCACGTCGGCGAGTTCGCCGATGCGGTCGCGGTCGATGTCGCCGCCGGGCGTGGTCAGCGAGGACGACCCCACCTTGACGACGATCCGCCGCGCCCCGGCCAGCTCGGTCCGGCGGTCGGCGGTGTCCTCCCCTTCTTCCGTCTGCGGTCCTGACAGTGCTTCGCGCACGTCGCTTCCCTTTTCCGTGGTGTGGTTGGCGGCTGGCTGCCTACCGCCCCCGCGCGACTAGCCCAGCCGGGAGTCGGTGCCGCGCGGGCCGATCGGGGTGGCCTCGGCGTCGATCGAGGGGTCCCAGTCGAACACCACGGAGTCGTCCTCGTCGCCGATGTAGACCTCGGCGCCCTCGGTGGCGCCGGCCTTGGCCAGCGCGGACTCGATGCCGAGGCGGTTGAGCCGGTCGGCCAGGTAGCCCACGGCCTCCTCGTTGGCGAAGTCGGTCTGGCGCACCCAGCGGGCGGGCTTGTCGCCGCGGACCCGGAAGGTGTTGTCGCCCAGCGGAACCACCTCGAAGGGGGCCCCGCCGAGCTCGCGCGGGCGCAGCACGACGCGGCTGGGCTCGGCGGCGGGCCGGGCGGCGCGGGCGGCCTCGACCTGCTCGGCCATGGCGAAGGAGAGCTCGCGCAGGCCCTCGCGCGCCACCGCCGAGACCTCGATGACGCGGAAGCCGCGCTCGCGCAGCAGGGGCGCGACCATGTCGGCGAGGTCGCGGCCGTCGGGGACGTCGACCTTGTTCAGCGCCACGATGCGCGGCCGGTCGGAGAGGTCGACGTCGGTGGCCGCGCCGTAGGCGGCCAGCTCGGCCTCGATCGCGTCGAGGTCGCTGAGGGGGTCGCGGTCGGACTCGTAGGTGGCGCAGTCGAGCACGTGCACCAGGGTGGAGCAGCGCTCCACGTGGCGCAGGAAGGACAGCCCCAGCCCCTTGCCCTCGCTCGCGCCGGGAATCAGCCCGGGGACGTCGGCCACCACGAACTGGACGGTGCCGGCCTCGACCACGCCGAGGTTGGGGATCAGGGTGGTGAAGGGGTAGTCGGCGATCTTGGGCCGGGCCGCCGACAGCGCCGCGATCAGGGAGGACTTTCCGGCGCTGGGGAACCCGACCAGGCCGACGTCGGCGATGGTCTTGATCTCCAGGCGGACGTCCAGCTCCTCGCCGGGCTCGCCCTTGAGCGCGAACCCGGGGGCCTTGCGCTTGGGCGAGGCCAGCGCGGCGTTGCCGAGGCCGCCGCTGCCGCCCTGGGCGATGACCAGGCGGGTGCCGGCGCCGATCATGTCGGCGATGACCTCGCCGTCGGCGCCCAGCACCACGGTGCCGTCGGGCACGGGCAGCACGATGTCCTGGCCGTTGGCGCCGGAGCGGTGCCCGCCCTGCCCGGGCTGGCCGTTGCCGGCGCGGCGGTGCGGGCGGCGCTGGTACTCCAGCAGGGTGGTGGTGTTGCGGTCGACCTCCAGGACGACGTCGCCGCCCCGGCCGCCGTTGCCGCCGTCGGGCCCGCCCAGCGGCTTGAACTTCTCGCGGTGGACGGAGGCGCAGCCGTGCCCGCCGTCACCGGCCTTGATGTGCAAGACCGCTTCGTCGACGAAGTCAGGCATGTCTCTCTCCCCGTACCGATGCTTGCGTTGACCAGCGTATGCGGTCGCGCCCGCGGCGGGCGGGCGCCCCGGCGGCCCGCCCGGCCCGCGACACGCGTAGGGCGGGCCAGGAGGCCTGGCCCGCCCTACGCGCGAAAGGTGTCGCGTGCCGCCGGCCCTACTCCGCGGGAGCCGGGGCCGGGACGATGTTCACGGCCTTGCGGCCGCGCCGGTTGCCGAACTGCACCTGCCCGGCGACCAGCGCGAACAGGGTGTCGTCGCCACCGCGGCCGACGTTGTCGCCCGGGTGGAAGTGCGTGCCGCGCTGGCGGACGAGGATCTCGCCGGCCTTGACGGTCTGGCCGCCGAAGCGCTTGACACCAAGCCGCTTGGCGTTGGAGTCGCGGCCGTTGCGGCTGGACGAAGCGCCCTTCTTGTGTGCCATCTCGCGCCCCTCCCCTACTTCTTCGTCGACTTCGAAGCGATGTCGGTGACGCGCACCTGGGTGTACTTCTGCCGGTGGCCCATGCGCTTCTTGTAGCCGGTCTTGTTCTTGTACTTGATGATGTTGATCTTGGGGCCCTTGGCCTCGCCGATCACCTCGGCGGTGACGGAGTAGCCGCTCAGCTCGGAGGCTTCGCTGATGACCTTGCCGTCGTCGACGACAAGCAGCGGCTCCCACGTGAGGGTGGCGCCGGCCTCCTCGGAGACCTTGTCGATGTTGATGACGTCATCGACGGCAACCTTCTCCTGCCGGCCGCCCGCTCGCACGATCGCGTACACCGGGGAACTCTCTTCCTGCTCGTGTGGACATCCCCCACCGCCGCGGCGAGGGGAAATGCGCTCAAAATCGACCTTCGACCCGGGCGCTCGCCCGCGGCGGCGCGAGGTCGAGAAGTAGGTCTCGGGCGCGCGAACGTTTGGGGCGCGCCGACGCACCGTCCTTAAGGTTACCACCGGTGGGACGGCGTCCGGCACGCGCGCACGTCGCGCGGCCGCGGGGTCCGGGCCGTTCGCCGAACGGCCCGGACCCCGGCGGAGCACGGGGGCGTGCTACGTCGCTTCGGCCACCGCCGACTCCGTGGAGGCGGTGGTCTTGGTCCGCCGGGTGCGGCGCCGCCGGGGGCGCTGCTCGGCGGAGCTGTCGGGGTCGCCGGACTCGCCGGACTCCGCCGCCTCGGCGGACTCCGCGGGCTGGGCCTGCTCGGCGGCACCGGCCGGTGCGGCGCCTTCGGGGGCCGCCGCGGCGTCCTGCTCGGCGGCGGCGCCGTCGTCGGCGCTCTCGGCCGGCTCCTCCTGCTTGGCCTTGCGGGACCGCCGCGCGGTGGTCTTGCCGGCCTCCTTGGTCTTGGCGGCGGACTTCGCGGAGCGGGAGCGCTTGGCCTTGGGGGGCGCAGCCTCGGCCGGCTCCACCGCCTCGTCGGGCTCCTCCACGGCGTCCTCGGCCTCGACCGCGGCGGCCACCCCGGCCACCGGCTCGGGCTCGGTGCCGCCGAGCGGCTCGTCGAGGGCGGGTTCGGGCGACTCCTCGGCGGCGGGCTGCTCGGGCTGCTCGGCGCGGTCCTTGTCGGCCTTGCCCTTCTTCTTGCGGCCGCCGCCGCCCGATCCGTTGGCCTTGACGCCCACCGGCTCGGTGGAGATCACCAGGCCGCGGCCGTTGCAGTGCTCGCAGGAGTGGGAGAACGCCTCCAGCAGGCCCTGGCCCACCCGCTTGCGGGTCATCTGCACCAGGCCCAGCGAGGTGACCTCGGCGACCTGGTGCTTGGTGCGGTCGCGCGAGAGGCACTCCAGCATCCGCCGCAGCACGAGGTCGCGGTTGCTCTCCAGCACCATGTCGATGAAGTCGATCACGATGATGCCGCCGATGTCGCGCAGCCGCAGCTGGCGGACGATCTCCTCGGCGGCCTCCAGGTTGTTCTTGGTGACCGTCTCCTCGAGGTTGCCGCCCTGGCCGGTGAACTTGCCGGTGTTGACGTCGACCACGGTCATGGCCTCGGTCCGGTCGATCACCAGCGACCCGCCGCTGGGCAGCCACACCTTGCGCTCCAGCGCCTTGGCGATCTGCTCGTCGATGCGGTAGGCGTCGAAGACGTCGCGGTCCTCGGTCCAGTGCGACAGCCGCTCGGCCAGATGCGGGGCGACGTAGTCGACGTACTCGCGCACGGTGTCCCACGCCTCGTCGCCGGCCACCACCAGGCTGGAGAAGTCCTCGTTGAAGACGTCACGGACCACCCGCACCGTGAGGTCGGGCTCGCTGTTGAGCAGCGAGGGCGCGCTGGCCGAGCGGGACTTGCGCTTGATGGAGTCCCACTGGGCGGCCAGGCGCGAGATGTCGCGCTCCAGCTCCTCCTCGCTGGCGCCCTCGGCGGCCGTGCGCACGATCACGCCCGCGTTCTCGGGCATGACCTTCTTCAGGATCTGCTTGAGGCGCGCGCGCTCCTTGTCGGGGAGCTTGCGGCTGATGCCGGTCATGGAGCCGTCGGGCACGTAGACCAGGTAGCGGCCGGGCAGGCTGATCTGACTGGTCAGGCGGGCGCCCTTGTGGCCCATGGGGTCCTTGGTCACCTGCACCAGGACCGACTGGCCCGACTTGAGCACCGACTCGATGCGCTTGGGCTGGCCCTCCAGGCCCGAGGCGTCCCAGTTGACCTCGCCGGCGTAGAGCACGGCGTTGCGGCCCTTGCCGATGTCGACGAACGCGGCCTCCATGGACGGCAGCACGTTCTGCACGCGGCCCAGGTAGACGTTGCCCACCAGGGACTTGTGCGCGGCGCGGTCGACGTAGTGCTCGACCAGGACGTTGTCCTCCAGCACCGCGATCTGGGTGCGCTCGCCCAGGCGGCGGATGACCAGGTCGCGCTTGACGGACTCGCGGCGGGCCAGGAACTCCGACTCGGTGATGATGGGCGCGCGGCGGCGGCCCTGCTCGCGGCCCTCGCGGCGGCGCTGCTTCTTGGCCTCCAGGCGCGTGGAGCCCTTG
The DNA here is from genome assembly GCF_013410565.1 of Streptomonospora nanhaiensis. Lineage (NCBI taxonomy): Bacteria > Bacillati > Actinomycetota > Actinomycetes > Streptosporangiales > Nocardiopsidaceae > Streptomonospora > Streptomonospora nanhaiensis. The sequence continues at coordinate 5,361,199 of NZ_JACCFO010000001.1, read as the reverse complement.
ACCGACTGGACCTCGTCCTCGATCGGCTTGCCCACGCGCGGCTCGCGGACGCGCACGACGGTGTTGGGGGGGTCGTCCTGGCCGGGTGCCTCGTCGCCCTCGCCGCTGGTGCGGCGGCGACGGCGGCGGCGGCGCCGGCGGCTGCCGGTCTCCGAGGCGGGCTCGCCGCCGTCCTCGGCCGGGGCGGTGGCGGCGGGGGCCTCGGTGTCGGGCTCGGCGGTCTCGGCGGCCTCGCCCGCGCGCTCGGGCTCGCCCTCGTCCTCGCCGGTGCGGGAGCGGCCCCGGCCCCGGCCACCGCGGCGGCGGCGCCGGCGCGAGGGGCGGTCGTCGTCGCCGAAGTCGTCGTCGGCCTCGGCGTCCTCGTCGGGCTCCTCCTCGGGCTCCTCGGTGGGAGCGGCGGCCGAGGAGCCGTTGCTCTCGGCGCGCGCGGGCTCGGCGGGCGCGACCGGGGGCTGGAACAGCACCATCGGCGGCTGGAAGGCGGCGCCGGCGGCCTCGGGCGCTACGCGGGAGTCGTCGGCGGAGGCCGCGGGGTCGACGGCGGCCTCGGCCGGCTCCTCGGCGGCGGCGCCGGCGCCCTCGGCGGCGCGGGTGCGCGCGCCGGTGCCCGCGCGGGCGGTGCGCGCGGTGCGGGTGCGGCGCCGGGGCGCGCGCTCGGCCTCGGCGGCACCGGTGTCGGGCGCAGTCTGGGTGGGGTCGGTGTCCTCCAGCGCCGGCTGGCCGGCGACGGTGGTCAGCGGGCCGGTGCCCGCGGGGACCACGGGTTCGGGCTCGGGCGGCGGCCCCGCCGAGCGCAGCGCCCCCCTGCGCCGGCTCGGTCCGCTCACCTTGACCTCGGCCTCCTGGGGTGGGGCGAAGGTCGCGGTGCGGGCGGCCGGTGCCGCTTCAGCCACTGTGGTTTCAATTGTACCCGCGGTGCCTTCGGCACCGCTGTTGGGCTCGTTTTCGAGCATCCGGGCGGTCTCCCGTCAAGTCCTCGGGCGCGGCGTCGGCGTTCGCCGCCTCGGCCGCTGCGCGCGCGGACTGTTGTCGCTATGTCGGCGCCGGCAGCCCGTGGGCCACCGGGGCAAAGTCGTCTTGGGTCGCCCGCGTCCCCCGAGTGAGTTCACGCATCGGACGCACTCCGCGCGGGCGAGGACGGCGGTGGTGCGGGCTGCGCGCGTCCGACCGGATCGGCCTGGGCATCCGCTGCTGCGAGCGGATCGGCGATCGTGTCGGACGTGTCGTCGAGCGGCCCCTGCGCCAGCCGGGTCATCACAGGCGATGACAGCGGCGCGAGGTCGGCCACCTGGCGAAGGCCGTTCACCACGTCGTCCGGTCGAACGGCAGGTGTCGTGTGCCGAACGACCATCCGAAGTATGGCATATGTCTCGTGTCGGACCCCTGTGGCGCGCCCGTCCACCCGCAGGTAGCGGACCGCCGCACGGGCGTCGAAGCGGCGGCGGCCCTTTTTGGTGAGCCGCTCCACCTCAACCGTATCGGCCGCCATGAAGGCGGCCACCGCCTCCGCGGCGTCGTCGGGGGCGACGCCGGGCAGTTCCACCGTCCACTCCGATGCCTCAAGGCGGTCGGCCAGACCGCCCGGCATCGCCTCCACGACCTCGACCACGTCGAGCCCGTCGGGCAGCGCGGAGTCGAGGCGGACGCGGACCGCGTCGGGTTCGGCGGGTTCGGCCAGCGTGATCTCGAAGTACTCCGCCTCACTGGCCACCCCGGTGGGGGCGGCGTTGACGTAGGAGATCTTCGGGTGCGGCGTGAACCCCGCGGAGAACGCGACGGGGACCTCGGCGCGGCGCAGGGCCCGCTCCAGCGCGCGGGCGATGTCGCGATGGCTCGCGAACCGCATCCTGCCGCGCTTGGCGTAGCGGACTCGCAGCCGCGCGCCAGTGCGTCCGGTGGAGGGCTCGGTGGTGCCCTCATGTGCGGGGGGCAGTGCTGCTCCTTTCCTCGGTAACTCCCGGTGGGACGGGCCGAATTCCTCCCCGACCCACCCACCTGGGAGATTCACGTCTTACTTCAGCGTACGGTGCGCGCCGGGGAGCGCGCGCCACCGGCGCCGGGGTAGGCCCGGCGGCCGCCCGAAACGGCCCGCACACCGGATGACCGGATGCCGCGCCGCGCCGCTTCGGATCGCCCACGTATGTGCTGTTCCCGGTGGCACCCCGGTTGAAAAGCGATCTTCGGGGCGGATCCCCCGGCCCCGCGCGTGGCCGCATCAGGCCACACACCCTGCTGACCTGCGTGAAGACACATGATCAAAAAATCTTTGAGCAATCCCGCCGGGCGTGCAAACCATCGGCACCCCCTACCCGTCTTACTTTGCGTATGGCCCGGCGCGAGCGGGGCGCCGGGCCATACCTGGTCTTCGAAAGCCGTTCGCGGCTCATCGGGGCGCCGCGGCCACCTGGCCGCGGCGCCCCGATCGCGTTGCGGGGCGCCCGCGCCTCAGACCACGCTGAGCGGCAGCACCCGGCTGGGGTCGCTGGGACCGATCTGGATCTCGGTGCCCATGCTGGGGCAGACCCCGCAGTCGTAGCAGGGGCTCCACCGGCAGTCGTCGACCTCCACCGACTCCTCGCCGTGCAGCGCGTCCTGCCAGTCCTGCCACAGCCAGTCGCGGTCGAGCCCGGCGTCGAGGTGGTCCCAGGGCAGGACCTCGTCGCGGTCGCGCTCGCGCACGGTGTACCAGTCCAGGTCCACCGGCTCGCCGACCAGCGCCCGTTCGGCGCAGGCCACCCAGCGCTCGTAGGAGAAGTGCTCGCTCCAGCCGTCGAACCGGCCGCCGTCGCGCCACACCTCCTCGATGACCCGGCCCACCCGGCGGTCGCCGCGCGAGAGCAGGCCCTCGACGATGGAAGGGCTGCCCTCGTGGTAGCGCAGGCCGATCGACTTGCCGTAGCGGCGGTCGGAGCGGAGTTCGGCCCGCAGCTTGGCCAGGCGGGAGTCGACCACCTCGGCCGGGGTCTGCCCGGCCCACTGGAAGGGTGTCTGCGGCTTGGGCACGAACCCGCCGATGGAGACCGTGCAGCGGATGTCGGAGCGGCCGGTGACCTCGCGGCCGGTGCGGATGACCGCCTTGGCGAGGTCGGCGATCGCCAGGACGTCGGCGTCCTCCTCGGTGGGCAGGCCGCACATGAAGTACAGCTTGACCTGGCGCCATCCGGCGGCGTAGGCGGCGGTCACCGTGCGGATGAGGTCCTCTTCGGTGACCATCTTGTTGATGACGCGGCGCATGCGCTCGCTGCCGCCCTCGGGCGCGAAGGTCAGGCCCGAGCGCCGCCCGTTGCGGGTGAGCTCGTTGGCCAGGTCGATGTTGAAGGCGTCCACCCGGGTGGAGGGCAGTGACAGGCCGGTGTTGGTGCCCTCGTAGCGGTCGGCCAGGCCCTTGGCGATCTCGGCGATCTCGCTGTGGTCGGCGCTGGACAGCGACAGCAGCCCGACCTCCTGGAAGCCCGAGGAGCGCACGCCCTGCTCCACCATGCGCTCCACGGTGTCCTTGGAGCGCTCGCGCACGGGCCGGGTGATCATGCCGGCCTGGCAGAACCGGCAGCCGCGGGTGCAGCCGCGGAAGATCTCGACGCTGTAGCGCTCGTGCACCGACTCCGCCAGCGGCACGATGGGGTTCTTGGGGTAGGGCCAGTTGTCGAGGTCCATGACGGTGTGCTTGGCCACCGTCCACGGCACGCCCGGGCGGTTGGGCCGGTAGCCCTCGATCCGGCCGTCGGGCAGGTAGCTGACGTCGTAGAAGCGCGGCACGTAGACCCCGCCGCCGGCGGCCAGGCGCAGCAGCAGGCCGTCGCGGCCTCCGGGGCGGCCCTCGCGCTTCCACTCGCGGATGACCTCGGTGATGGCCAGCGCGATCTCCTCGCCGTCGCCCAGCACCACGGCGTCGAGGAAGTCGGCCACCGGTTCGGGGTTGAACGCCGAGTGCCCGCCGGCCAGCACGATCGGGTGGTCGCCGGTGCGGTCGGCGGCGTGCAGCGGGATGCGGGCCAGGTCCAGCGCGGTGAGCATGTTGGTGTAGCCCATCTCGCTGGCGAAGCTGATGCCCAGGACGTCGAAGGCGCCCACCGGCCGGTGGGCGTCGACGGTGAACTGCGGCACGCCGTGCTCGCGCATCAGCCGCTCCAGGTCCGCCCACACCGCGTAGGTGCGCTCGGCCAGCACGCCCTCGCGCTCGTTGAGGATCTCGTAGAGGATCTGCACGCCCTGGTTGGGGACGCCCACCTCGTAGGCGTCGGGGTACATCAGCGCCCAGCGGACCTCGGCCGCGTCCCAGTCGCGCACGACGGAGTTCAGCTCGCCCCCGACGTACTGCACGGGTTTCTGCACCTGCGGAAGCAGCGCCTCCAGTTGGGAAAACACGCTTTCGACGGGCATGGTCCACCTCTAGGTCGGCTGGTGCCGTATGGTCGGTCGGTCTCCCCAGCTTAGCCACCGCGCCCCCCGCACCGGCCCGTGCGCGCCCGGCCCCGCTAGTCCACGCGCCGGTCGCGGGCGTAGATGTTGAGCACCAGCCCCAGGATGGCCAGGTGCGCGATGGTGGCGGTGCCGCCGTAGGAGACGAACGGCAGCGGCACACCGGTGATGGGGCTGATCCCCAGGGTCATGCCGATGTTGATGAAGCTCTGGAAGCACAGCCAGGCCGCCGCGCCCAGGCACACCATGCGGGCGTAGGGCTGCTCGCACAGGGCGGCGATGCGCAGGACGCGCCACAGCACGAACGCCAGCAGCCCGATGATCAGCACCCCGCCGAAGAACCCCAGCTCCTCGCCTGCCACGGTGAAGATGAAGTCGGTGTGCTGCTCGGGCACGAACCGGCCGCGGGTGTGCTCGCCTTGGAACAGGCCGGTGCCGTTGAGGCCGCCCGAGCCGACCGCGATCATCGACTGGTTGGCGTTGTAGCCGGCGCCGCGCGGATCGGCCCCGGGGTCGATGAACGTGGTGAAGCGCTGGAGCTGGTACTCCTCCAGCAGCCCGAACCACACCACGCCGAAGGCCGACGCCAGCCCGGCGCCCACCAGGCCCGCCACCCACAGCACCGGCGCCCCCGACAGCGCCAGCATGCCCAGGTAGGTGGCCATGAGCACCAGTCCGGTGCCCAGGTCGGGCTGGGCGAGGATGAGCCCCAGCGGCACCGCCAGCACCACCAGGCTGACCAGCACGTCGCGGCTGGTGGGCGCGAACTCGCCGTCGCGCGGCTCGCCCAGCAGCATCGCCACCGCCAGGATCAGCCCGATCTTGGCGATCTCGCCCGGCTGCATCTGCAGCCCGCCGATGACCAGCCAGGACCGCGAGCCGTTGATGGTCTCGCCCAGCGGGGTGAGCACCAGCACCAGCCCCAGCACCGCGGCGGCGTAGAGGAACGGCGCGTAGGCGCGGGAGACCCGGTAGTCCACGGCGGCGGCCACCACGAACGCCGCCGCGCCCACCCCCAGGTGCAGGATCTGCCGCTCGGCGTGGCCCAGGGCGGTGCCGGGGTCGGCGGGGTCGTAGGTGGCCGAGGCCACCAGCAGCACGCCCAGCAGCGACAGCGCGGCCACGGCGCTGATCAGCGGCCAGTCCATGCGGTGCGGCAGGGTCGAGGCGAACAGCCGCCCGGCGCGGCCGCGCAGGCCGCGGCCGCCGGGCTGCGGGCTGGTAGTGGAGTAGGTGGTCATGGCACTCCTGCCGGACTCGCGGCGGGCAATGGCGGGTGCGGCCGGGCCGCGCGTCAGTCGCCGGTGTCGGGCGGCGGCGCGACGGTGCCGTCGGAGCGCACCCGGGGCAGCTCCTCGGGCGGGGCGGCGCCGGGCATGGCGGGCTCGCCGACCTTGGGCTTGGCGTCGCCGCCCGCGCCGGGCTCGGCACCGGAGATCCCGTAGATGCCCTCGTAGATCTCGCGGACCACCGGGGCCGCGGCCACACCGCCGGTGCCGGCCTCGGGCAGCATCGCCACGACCGCGAACTGCGGGTCGTCGGCCGGGGCGTAGGAGGCGAACCAGGCGGAGTCCTCGCTGCCGGTCATGGTGGCGGTACCGGTCTTGCCCGCGATGGAGACCTTGTCCTGGGGGAAGCCGTCGAAGGCCCCCCGCGCGGTGCCCTCCTTGGGCACCTGGGTCAGCGCCCGCTGGAGGTACTCCAGGGTGCGGTCGTCGATGGGCAGGGTGCCCGCCTTGACCGGCTCCAGCTCCTCGACCCGGGTGCCGTCGGCCGAGAGGAACCCGCGCGCCACGCGGGGCTCGTACAGCGTGCCGCCGTTGGCGATGGCGGCGTAGGCGCGGGCCAGCTGCAGCGGGGTCACCAGGACGTCGCCCTGGCCGATGGCGAAGTTGATGGCGTCGCCGGCCCGCCAGCGGTTGCCGTCCAGGCAGTGCTCGTGGGCGGCGCGCTTGAGGTAGGCGGCGTGGCCGGGGTCCTCCTCGGCGACCTCGGGGTAGCCCTTCTCGGCGCGGCGGCAGGACTGCTCGCGGGTGTCCTCCCAGTACTGCTGCTTCCACTGGCGGTCGGGGATGCGCCCGCTGGACTCGTGGGGCAGGTCGATGCCGGTGGGCTGCCCGAAGCCGAACCCGCGGGCGGTGTCGGCCATGATCTCCTTGGGGTCGTCCTTGGGCGAGGTGCCGCCGTCCTGCAGCCAGGTGTCGTAGCCGAACTGGTAGAAGACGGTGTTGCACGAGACGACGATGGCCTTGTGCAGGCTGACGCTGCCGTGGCCGCCGCCCTCGAAGTTCTGCCAGGAGCGGTTGCCCAGGTGGACCGACCCCGGGCAGCTGTAGGTGCCGTCGAGGTCGGCGCCGTTGCGCACGGCGGCCGACAGCGAGGACACCTTGAACGTGGAGCCGGGCGGGAACTGCCCCTGCAGGGCGCGGGAGATCAGCGGCTCGCCGGCGTCCTCGCTGAGCAGCTGGTCGTAGGTGGCCTGGTCGATCCCGCCCTGCCAGACCGAGGGGTCGTAGGTGGGCAGGCTGGCCATGGCGATGACGTTGCCGGTGCGCACGTCCAGCACCACGGCGGCCCCGGAGTCGGTGGGCCGGCCCTCGGAGCGGGCGCGCTCCACGCCCGCCTTGAGCGCGTCCTCGGTGATGCGCTGCACCTTCTGGTCGATGCTGGTGACCAGGTGCATGCCGGGCTTGGGCGGGGTCTCCTCGACGACGCCGTTGACCCCGCCCTGGCTGGTGACCGCCAGGGTGCGGGTTCCGGCGGTGCCGCGCAGCCGGTCGTCGTAGACGTACTCCAGGCCGTCGCGGCCGACCTGGTCGACACCGGAGAACTGGGCGCGCAGCTCCTCGCGGGCCTCGAACTCCTCCTGGGTGATGGGCTGGAGGTAGCCGAGCATCTGGGCGGCCATGTCGCCGTTGGGGTAGTCGCGCACCGCCATCTGCTGGGCGGAGATGCCGGGGAACTCGGTCTTGCGCTCCATGATCTGCAGCGCGACGCGGGGGTCGATGTCCTCGGCCAGCGGGATGGGCTGGTAGGGCGATCCCGGCCAGCACGGGCGGCCGGTGTCGGGGCCGCACAGCCGCACGCGGTCGCGCAGCCGGGCGAAAGGGACGTCGAGGACCTCGGCCACCCGGCGCAGCACGGCCGCGCCGTCGTCGGGCTGGTTGAGCAGGGTGTGGAAATCGGCGGTGACGGTCAGCTCGGTGCGGTTGCGCACCAGCGGGCGGCCCTGGGAGTCGAGGATCTTGCCGCGCACCGCCGGCACGATGAGCTTCTGGGTGTGGCTGGCCAGCGCCAGCTCGTGGTAGTGGCCGGCCTGGGGCACCTGCATGTACCACATGCGCGCGGTCAGCGTGGCGAACAGCACCAGCACCAGCACCTGGGCCAGCAGCACGCCGCGCCGCTTGTGCGCGCCGCGCACCCCGGGCACGCCGGCCTCGCGCCGGGCGCGCCGGCTGGCCAGCCGGTAGCGCTTGCGCAGCGGGCTCATCGTCCCAGCCCCCTCGCGGTCTCCCAGGGCGCGGGCAGGTCGGAGTGGCCCTCGCCGGTGAGCCGCCGCATGGCCGCACCCAGCGGGACGAGCACCAGCGGGCTGACCAGGACGGTGGCGGCGGTGCCGCCCAGCACGGCGGCGGCGCCGGTGGCCCAGCCGACCCGGGGGTCGCCCAGGACCAGGCCGAGCAGCGCGTAGCCCAGGGAGACGCCCAGGGCGGCCAGGGCCGCGGCGATGTAGGGGCCGGCGCCGGCGCGCACCCCGGTGTCGCGGATGGAGGCCACCAGGAAAGCGGCCAGGCACAGCAGCAGCGCCTGGCGGCCGATCTCGTGGTCGGCGGGCGGCAGGATGTCGGCGGCCAGCCCGGCGGCGAACCCGGTGGCGGCGGCGGCCGTGGGCGGGGACCACAGGGCGACGCCCACGACCACCAGCAGCACGAGGTCGGGCACCAGGCCCCACGGCAGCGGGAGGCGGTTGAGGACGGCGGCCTGGACCAGGACGGCGGCGGCCACCAGCAGCACGGCGGCGGCGGTCTTCATCGTCGGCCCTCCTGGGGGTCGCCGGATCCGCCGGTGTCGGAGGCCGACTCCGAATCCTGGGAGTCGGCCTCGTCGCCGGCCTTTTCGGGTTCCGGTGCCTCGCGGGGCGGGCCCGGAAGGAGGGAGTCGCGGGGGTCGTCCTGCGGTCCGGCCACAATGACCCCCACGACGTCGAGAGAACCGAAGTCAACGGCGGGCCGGGCGTGACCGGTGCGGGTCAGCGAGCCCGGGGTTTCGTTGACGGAGGTGATGGTGCCCACCGGCACCCCGGGGACGAACGGCGCGTTGTCGTGCGAGCCCAGGGTGACGATGCGCTGGCCGGGCTTCATCCGGGCGTCGGCGCTCATCAGCTCGAAGCTCATCGGCTTGGCGCCGCCGACGGCGCCGGTGCCCTCGGCCACGCCGATCTCCTGGGAGCCCTCCAGCCGGGCGCCCACCGCCGAGGCGCGGTCGACGGCCGGCAGCACGGTGGAGGTGTGCCGGCCGGCGTGGGTGACGCGGCCGACCAGGCCGTCGCCGTTGATGACGGTCATGTCCTCGCGGACGCCGTCCTCGCGGCCGACGTCGAGGGTGACGGCGTCGGAGAACCCGCGCGCGGTCACCCGGGTGACGGCCTGGGCGGGAACGATCTCGTAGCCGCCCATGCCCGAGAGCTGGAGGAGGTCGTCGAGCTTCTCGGCGCGGCGGGCGTCGCGGTCGCGCGCCGCCAGCTCGGTGCGCAGCTCGCGGTTGCGCTCCTCCAGTTCGGCGATGCGGTCGCGGGCGGCGGGCGCGGCGGCCAGCGCGGCGTAGGCGTCGTGCACCGGGGCGGTCGCGGCGCTCACCCCGGCCGACACCGGGCCGAAGGCGAGTTCGCCGGCGCCGCGGGCGGCGGCGGTGACGGGATCGGCGCCCTCGCGGGAGTCGAGCACGATCAGCGCGAGGGCGGCGGCGACGAGCAGCCCGACGACCAGCCGCGACCGGGAACTGTCGCGCCGCATGTCAGCGCCGCCGATCCGGGACGAGGACCTGGCTGAGCCGTTCGTAGTTCTCGACGCAGGTGCCCGAGCCCACGGCGACGGAGTCCAGGGCGTTCTCGGCGACGTGGATGGGCATGCCGGTCTCGTGGCGCAGGCGGTCGTCGAGCCCGTGCAGCAGGGCGCCGCCGCCGGTGACGGCGATGCCGCGGTCCATGATGTCGCCCGACAGCTCGGGCGGGCACTTGTCCAGGGTGGTGCGCACCGCGTCGATGATGGCGGTGACAGGCTCCTCGATGGCCTGGCGGACGTCGGCCGCCGACATGACCACGGTCTTGGGCAGGCCGCTGATGAGGTCGCGCCCGCGCACCTCGGCGTGCAGCTCCTCGCCGCCGGTGGGGTAGGCCGACCCGATGGCGACCTTCAGCTCCTCGGCGGTGCGCTCCCCGATCATCAGGGAGTACTCCTTCTTGACGAAGGTCATGACCGCCTGGTCGAGTTCGTCGCCGCCCACCCGGATGGACTGGGAGGTCACGATGCCGCCCATGGAGATCACCGCGACCTCGGTGGTGCCGCCGCCGATGTCGACCACCATGTTGCCGGTGGGCTCGTGCACGGGCAGGCCGGCGCCGATGGCCGCGGCCATGGGCTCCTCGATGATGTAGACCCGCCGCGCGCCGGCCTGGTAGCCGGCCTCCTTGACGGCGCGGTGCTCCACCGAGGTGATGCCGCTGGGCACGGCGACGATGATGCGGGGCTTGGCGAAGTGGCGGCGCCGGTGGATCTTCTGGATGAAGTAGCGCAGCATGCGCTCGGTGATCTCGAAGTCGGCGATGACGCCGTCCTTGAGGGGGCGCACGGCCGTGATGTTGCTGGGCGTGCGGCCGATCATCTGCTTGGCGTCGAGGCCGACCGCGACGATCTTTCCGGTGGAGGAGTTGAGCGCGACCACCGAGGGCTCGTTCAGCACGATGCCGCGACCGCGCACGTAGACCAGGGTGTTGGCGGTGCCGAGGTCGACCGCCATGTCGCGGCCCAGGAAGGCGAGGTTATTGGTCATAAAGCATCCTCAGCGGCCCCAAACGGGTGAGGCCCTCGCGGGGCGGTCAATACGGACTCGTTCCAGCACGGATGTGGATCCAGTACCCGTATCGTAACGCTGAGTGGCCGCCTGGCTACGCAAACACACCGGATCGATCCGGCGTGGGATGACCAAAAAAAGCGCCGGGCACAGCCCGGCGCGGCGGTGGGGCCCGGGGCCTCAGGCGGCGAGGTCCGGGAAGAACAGCTTGATCTCGCGCTCGGCGGAGTAGGTGGAGTCCGAGCCGTGCACGATGTTCTGCTGGACCTCCAGCGCGAAGTCGCCGCGGATGGTGCCCGGCGACGCCGAGACCGGGTCGGTGGCGCCGGCCAGCGCGCGGAACGCCTCGACGGCGCGCTCGCCCTCGACCACCATCGCCACCAGCGGGCCGCCGGTGATGAACTCCACCAGCGAGTCGAAGAACGGCCGCTGGGCGTGCTCCTCGTAGTGGGTCTTGGCGGTGTCGGCGTCGAGCGTGCGCAGGTCCATCGCGACGATCTTCAGGCCGCGCCGCTCGATGCGGGAGATGACCTCCCCGATGATGTTGCGCCGCACGCCGTCAGGCTTGATCAGGACAAGGGTGCGCTCCACGGTGCTGTGCTCCTCGGGAGTCGGGGCTGGTTGACGACCGGGGTCGGCACCGGGCGGCGCCCGACGCGCGGCGCAGGCCGCCCCTGGCCGAGGTAACTGTATCGCCTGCCATCGCCCCGGGTGGAACCGCCGGCTCAGGCCCCGCCCTCGGCGGCCGCCCGCTCCCGCTGGGCCTGCATGGCGTCGGTGCGCCGGCCCAGCACCACCGCCCACACCCACAGCCCGAAGAACACCACGCCCATCAGCGCCAGCCCCGGAACCAGGAACCCGGTGGCCACGAACGCCGCCTGCAGCGCCCAGCCGGCGTAGTAGGCCCAGCGGAACCGCTGGAGCGCGGCCAGCACGAGCGCGGCGGCGGCCAGGCCGCCCCACACCGCCCCGGCCACGGCCGGGGGGATCTGCACGATCTGCACGGCCACCGGTACGGCGAGGCCGATCACGACGACCTCGATGGCCAGGACCACGGCGCACAGCCTGCGCACGGTCACTCCCCCTTGATGAGATGGACGGCGTCGCCGGCGGTGACGACCGAGCCGGTGATGATGACGCCCGTTCCGGTGGGCTCCCCGTCGGCCTCGGCCAGGGCGATCGCCTGGTCGATGGCGTCGTCCAGGCGGTCGGCCCGGTGCACGCGCTCGGGACCGAACACCGGCTCGGCCACGGCGGCCAGCTCGGCCGGCGCGAGGCTGCGCGGCGAGGAGTTGCGGGTGACCACGACCTCGGTGAGCACCGGCTCCAGCGGCTCCAGGATGCCCTCGACGTCCTTGTCGCCCATGATCGCCACGACCCCGATCAGCCGGACGAACCCGAACTCCTCCTGGAGGGTCTCGACGGCCGCGCGCATGCCGGCGGGGTTGTGCGCGGCGTCCACGAGCACGGTGGGCGTGGTGCGCAGGATCTCCATCCGGCCCGGCGACTCCACCCCGGCCAGGGCCGTGGCCACGAGTTCCGGGTCGAGCCGGTCGTCGTTCTCGCCGGGGGCGGCGAACGCCTCGACGGCGGCGACCGCCACGGCGGCGTTGCCCGCCTGGTGGGCGCCGAACATGGGCAGGAAGAGGTCGTCGTAGCCGCCGCGCAGGCCCTTGAGCGAGAGCTGCTGGCCGCCCACGGCCAGGTCGCGGTGGACCACGCCGAACTCCAGGCCCTCGCGGGCCACCCGCGCGCCGACCTCGGCGACGCGGCGCATCAGCGCCTCGGCGGCGGGCAGCTGCTGCTGGGCGAGCACGGCGATGGAGCCGGGCTTGATGATGCCGCCCTTCTCCTCGGCGATGCCCTCGACGGTGTCGGGCAGGAACTCGGTGTGGTCGATGGCGATCGGGGTGATCACCGCGACGTCGGCGTCGACCACGTTGGTGGCGTCCCAGGTGCCGCCGATGCCGACCTCGACCACGGCGACGTCCACCGGGGTGTCGGCGAACAGGGCGTAGGCCATGCCGGTCAGCACCTCGAAGAACGACATCGGCACGCCGTGGGAGGCGTCCACCATCTCCAGGTAGGGCCGGATGTCGTTGTAGGCGGCGACGAACCGCTCCTCCGACACCGGCTCGCCGTCGATGACGATGCGCTCGCGCGCGGTGCGCAGGTGCGGGCTGGTGTAGCGGCCCACACGCAGCTGGCGCTCGCGCAGCAGCGCGTCGATCATGCGCGCGGTGGAGGTCTTGCCGTTGGTGCCGGTGATGTGGATGACCCGGAAGCCCCGCTGGGGCTGCCCGAGCAGGTCCATCAGCGCGCTGATCCGCTCGGTGGAGGGGTCGATGTCGGTCTCGACCCGGCGGGCGGTGATCTCCGCGACGACCTGGGCGTAGGCGTCGTGGATACCGGGGTCACTCACGGGCGTCCTTCACTTGCACGGCGGGACGTGGGCAGCGGGTGGGCACCTCGGCGCGGCGACGGGCGTCGCCCGACGGCGCGGCGCTGGGTTCGCACCCGATTCCACCCTACTCACCGCCGCGCGCGGCCCGTCCCCGGCACACGCGCGGCGGCCCGCCCGCCCCCTGGCCTGCGGGGACGGACGGGCCGCCGGTTCGGCGCGGGTCGACCGGTCAGCGGCGCCCGGGCCGGTAGAAGGGCTGGCTCTGCGGGTTGAACTCGTCGTAGGTGACGCGCTCGGCCGGTTCGAGCCTGGGGTCGTTGAGCTTCAGCACGTCCAGGCCCCGCACGATGTCGGAGGAGTAGACGTAGCCGTTGTAGTAGTAGGTCGACCAGGTGTCGTTGCCGGTGACACCGGCCTCCTCGTCGGCGGAGATGTCGAAGTAGCCGATCTCGCGGGGCTTGCGCGGGTTGTTGAAGTCGATCACCGACACGCCGCCCTCGTACCAGGACTGCACGAAGTAGTCCTTGCCGGGCACCGGGATCAGCGAGCCGTTGTGCGCGACGCAGACCTGCTCGCCCTGGTGGCGCGGCAGCTTGTAGTAGCTGGCGAAGTCGAGGTCGGGGTTCTTCTTGCCGCCCTTGAGGGTGTAGATGGCGTTGGCGCCGTGCTCGGGGCCGATCTCCTCGGTGCAGGTCGGCGCGCCGCCGCCGCCCAGCTCGTCGGTGAACAGCACCGCGTTGGCCTCGTTGGTGAAGGTGGCCGAGTGCCAGAACGCGAAATTCTCGTCGCGGACGGTCTCGGTGATGCGCGGCTTGACCGGGTTGCTGATGTCCATGATCACGCCGTCGCCCATGCACGCGCCGGCGGCGATGTCGCGCTTGGGGTAGACGGTGATGTCGTGGCAGCCCTCGGTCGGGCGCAGCAGGTTCTCCTGGTCGTGGTTGCCGCCCCGCGGGAACAGCACCGGCTCGCTGACGACCGCGGCCGAGGCGGGGTCGTCCTTGGGGACCTCGATGATCGAGATCTTGTCGTGCGGCGGCCGGCAGTTGGGGTAGTTCTCCGAGGGCGCGTAGGAGGACACGTAGACGTAGTCGGTGTCGCGGTCGCCGGGCACCAGGGTGTTGGTGTGGGAGCCGCAGTCGGTGGGCACCGCGGCCACGTACTCCGGAGCCGACTTGTCGGAGATGTCGAAAATCCGGATGCCCTCGAACGCGTTCGCGTCGGCCGGGGTGCTGGCCGGGGCGCCGCACTCGTCACTGGCGCGCGGGGAGTCCACGGAGTAGTACAGCAGGTCGCCGCTGACGCTGACGTCGCCCTGCCCGCCGGGGCACAGCACCTGGCTGACGACCTTCGGCGACTCCGGCTCGGAGATGTCGTAGACGATGAAGCCGTTGTAGTTGCCGTCGATGGCGTAGTCGCCGCTGAAGGCGAGGTCGGTGCCCGTGCCGTCGAGCGGGGCGCTCAGCGGCACGTTGGCGACGTGCTCGACGTTGGGGCTGGTGTCGGCGACGGCCGCGGGGCTGAGCGCCGTGCCGGCGACCAGGGCCGCCAGCAGCGCGCCGGTGACGGCGGCGAGGCGGCGGCGCAGGGCGGTTCTGCGCCGGGTCGGGGGTGCGGGGGACTTCGGCATGTATCACTCCTCGGTAGCACACCGAATGAACCCGCCGGGCGGTTGCCCGTCGGGGGTGCGGGGGCGGGGGCGGGGTGGCGCGGTGCGGCCGGGTCAGCCCCCGCTACGGCGAGCGCGGCCCGCCGGGTGGGCGGGCCGCGCTGGGGGTGGTGGGTGGGGTGCGGCGGGGCCGGTGGCCGCTAGCCGCGTCCGGGCCGGTAGACGGGCTGGCTCTGCGGGTTGAACTCGTCGTAGGTGACGCGCTCGGCGGGCCGCAGGCGGCGGTCGTCCAGCTTCAGGACGTCGAAGCCCTGCTGGATGTCAGAGGAGTAGACGTAGCCGTTGTAGTAGTAGGCCGACCAGGAGCCGCCCAGCACCAGCTCCTCCTCGCTGAGGGGGCCGCGGTCGAAGTAGCCGATCTCGCGGGGCTTGCGCGGGTTGTTGAAGTCGATCACCGACACGCCGCCCTGGTACCAGGACTGCACGAAGTAGTCCTTGCCGGGCACCGGGATCAGCGAGCCGTTGTGCGCGACGCAGTTCTCGGTGTCGCCCTGGTGGCGCGGGAGCTTGAAGTAGCTCGCGAAGTCCAGGTCGGGGTGCTTCTTGCCGCCCGAGAGGGAGTAGACCGCGTTGGCGCCGCGCTCGGGGCCGATCTCCTCGTTGCAGGTGGCGGCTCCGCCGCCGCCCAGCTCGTCGGTGAAGATGACGGTGCGGGCGGTGTTGCTGAAAGTCGCCGAGTGCCAGAACGCGAAATTCTCGTCGCGGACGGTCTCGGTCACCCGCGGCTTGGCCGGGTCGCTGATGTCCATGATCACGCCGTCACCCATGCAGGCGCCGGCCGCGATGTCGCGGTGCGGCAGCACGGTGATGTCGTGGCAGCCCTCGGTCGGGCGCAGCAGGCCGCCGCCCTCGTTGCCGCCGTCGGGGAAGAGCACCGGCTCGCTGACCACCGAGGCCGAGGCGGGGTCGTCCTTGGGGACCTCGATGATCGAGATCTTGTCGTGCGGGGTCTGGCAGTTGGGGTAGTTGTCCGACGGCGCGTAGGACGAGACGTAGACGTACTCGGTGTCGCGGTCGCCGGGCACCAGGGTGTTGGTGTGGGAGCCGCAGTCGGTGGGCACCGCGGCCACGTACTCCGGAGCCGACTTGTCGGAGATGTCGAAGATCCGGATGCCCTCGAACGCGTCGGCGTCGGCCGGGGTGCTGGCCGGGGCGCCGCACTCGTCGCTCTCGCGGGGGTAGTCCACGGAGAAGTAGAGCAGGTCGCCGCTGACGCTGACGTCGCCCTGCCCGCCCTGGCACAGCACCTGGCTCACGACCTGCGGCGACTCCGGGTCGGAGATGTCGTAGATGACGAAGCCGTTGTAGTTGCCGTCGATGGCGTAGTCGCCGATGAAAGCCAGGTCGGAATTGTAGGCGCTGGTGTTGGCGAACGGGCCTTCCTTGGGGAGATTGGCCACGTGCTCGACATTGCTGCTGGTCATCACGTCGCCGTCGGCCGAGTCCGCGAGCGCCGCCGGCGCGAGGGCGGTGGCGGCCAGGAGGGCCGCCGCGGCGCCCGCCAGGGACGCGGCGATTCCTCGGAGCCGGAAGTGTCTCGACCGGAAAGGCCCGGGGGATGTCGACATGTGGACTCCTTATCCGAAGCACCCGAAACAGGAGAAAACTACCGACATCCCCCCGCGATTGTACAGGGGAGTTTCTCGAAGAAACGCAAGCTCAACATTCCGTGACGAAGTTGGGCCTTTCACTACACACCATGACAATGAAGTCTGGGAATTCTGGGCTGACGTCGGTGAACACCGGAGTCCGGGCGTCCGCCGCGCCCGCGCCCGCGCCCGCGGAGGAGCGGGCGCACTCGGGCCGATACTGGACAAACCGTCACCACAGTGAGTAGACAGGCCCCCAGAGCGGCCCCCGAGGCCGCCTCCCCCGTTGGAAGGAGCCCCCTGTGCGGAAGTGGGTCGTGGCGGTCGGAGCCGCCATCATGCTGACCGGTGTCTCCGCCTGCAGCGGAGACGGAGCCGACTCAGCCGACGGCCCGCCCGTGCTCGCCCCCGGGGCGCCCGGGGAGTCGGCGTCGCCGGCCTCCCAGGAGCAGATCGACGAGGCCGTCGAGGCCACCGAGCACAACGAGGCCGACGTCGAGTACATCCTGAAGATGATCGAGCACCACGGCCAGGCGCTGGTCATGACCGACCTCGCCGAGGACCGCATGGCCAACGACGACCTGGCCAAGATCGCCGACCGCATCGCCGCGGCGCAGGGCCCCGAGGTCGAGGCCATGGAGGCGTGGATGGAGGAGAACGTCTACGGCCCGGCCGAGGAGAACCCCAACCACCAGGGCTTTTGCGCCAACGGCCCCGACAGCGGCGGCGGCCACCACGGCGGCGGGGGCGAGTGCCCGGTCAACCTCGACCACTCCGACATGCCCGGCATGGCGTCGGAGGCGCAGCTGGACGAGTTGCGCGCCGCCGAGGGCGAGGAGTTCGACGAGCTGTTCGTGGAGCTGATGACCGCTCACCACGAGGGCGCCATCGAGATGGCCGAGGAGGCCACGATGGAGGGCAAGGACCCCACGGTGCTGAAGATGGCCAACGACGTGATCGCCGAGCAGCGGGCCGACATCGAGCGCATGGAAGAGGTCATGGGCTAGCCACGGTCCGGCGGCGGGCGGTCCCCGGCGCCGGGCGCCCTGCGGCCGCCCCGGCCCCGCGCCCCTTCCGCCCTCGGACCCCGGCGTAAACCGCCGCGGGCCGCACCCTGGGGGTGCGGCCCGCGGCGGTGTGCTGTCCGGGTGCGGGAGGGGCGCCGCTCAGGCGCTCTTCTCCTCGCGCTCGGGCCCGCGCTTGGTGCGCGGCACGATCGTGGGGTTGACGTGCTCCAGGACGGCCTCGCGGGTGATGATGACCTGGCCGACGTCCTCGCGGCTGGGGACCTCGTACATCACCGACAGCAGGACCTCCTCGATGATGGCGCGCAGCCCGCGCGCGCCGGTACCGCGGATGATGCCCTGCTCGGCGATGGCGTCGAGGGCGTCGTCGGTGAAGTGCAGCTCGACGTTGTCCAGCTCGAACAGCCGCTGGTACTGCTTGACCAGCGCGTTGCGCGGCTCGGTCAGGATGCGGATCAGCGCCTCGCGGTCGAGGTTGTGCACGCTGGTGATGACCGGCAGCCGGCCCACGAACTCCGGGATCATGCCGAACTTCAGCAGGTCCTCGGGCATGACCTCGGCGAAGCCCTCGGGGGTCTCGCCGGCCGGCCGCAGCACGGCGTTGAAGCCCATGCCCTGGCGGCCGGTGCGGGACTCGATGATCTTCTCCAGGCCGGCGAACGCGCCGCCGCAGATGAACAGCACGTTGGTGGTGTCGATCTGGATGAACTCCTGGTGGGGGTGCTTGCGCCCGCCCTGCGGCGGCACGCTGGCGGTGGTGCCCTCCAGGATCTTCAGCAGGGCCTGCTGCACGCCCTCGCCGGAGACGTCGCGGGTGATCGAGGGGTTCTCGCTCTTGCGCGCGACCTTGTCGACCTCGTCGATGTAGATGATCCCGGTCTCGGCCTTCTTGACGTCGTAGTCGGCCGCCTGGATCAGCTTCAGCAGGATGTTCTCGACGTCCTCGCCCACGTAGCCGGCCTCGGTCAGCGCGGTGGCGTCGGCGATGGCGAAGGGCACGTTGAGGATGCGGGCGAGGGTCTGGGCGAGCAGGGTCTTGCCCGAGCCCGTGGGGCCCAGCAGCAGGATGTTGGACTTGGCGATCTCCACGTCCTCCTCGCGCGGGCGGTCGTTCTCGGAGCGCACGCGCTTGTAGTGGTTGTAGACCGCCACCGACAGCGCCTTCTTGGCCTGCTCCTGCCCGATCACGTAGGAGTCGAGGAACTCGTAGATCTCCCGGGGCTTGGGCAGGCTGTCCCACTTCAGCTCGGTGGAGTCGGCGAGTTCCTCTTCGATGATCTCGTTGCACAGATCAATGCACTCGTCGCAGATGTAGACGCCGGGGCCGGCAATGAGCTTCTTCACCTGCTTCTGGCTCTTGCCGCAGAACGAGCACTTCAGCAGGTCTCCACCGTCGCCGATGCGTGCCACCCAGCCACTCCTTAAAACGTAGGCCACCCCGTCATCGGCCACCCGGCGGCGCCGCGAAGGCGGATGACGTGCCCCTGTGTCGAGCAAGCTACCGCTTCTGCAGGATATGCGCTCCCGGGAGGCCGTGGGCGGAGCGATCTGTGCGTCGTTCCTCCGAGACTAAGCGAAGTTGCGGACCGGCTTCACCACACCGTCGGGGACGGCGTGTGGTGCGGCCGGTCCGCCGATTCGACGCCTCGGTCGACCGCCCTGCTCAGGGATTCAGGACGAGGTCTTGAGGGAGGTCTTGCGGTACGGGAGGACGTAGTCGACGATCCCGTACTCCTTGGCGCCCTCGGCCGTCAGGATCTTGTCGCGCTCGATGTCGCGCGAGATCTGCTCCTGGCTCTGGCCGGTGTGGCGGGCGAGCGTGACCTCCATCTGCTCGCGGATGCGCATGATCTCGTTGGCCTGGATCTCGATGTCGCTGGCCTGGCCGTGGGTGCCCTCGGTCGCGGGCTGGTGGATCAGCACGCGGGCGTTGGGCAGGCAGCCGCGCTTGCCCTTGGTGCCGCCGGCCAGGAGCACGGCGGCGGCCGAGGCGGCCTGGCCGATGCACACCGTCTGGATGTCGGGGCGCACGAACTGCATGGTGTCGTAGATCGCCATCAGCGAGGTGAAGGAGCCGCCCGGGGAGTTGATGTACATCTGGATGTCCCGGTCGGCGTCGATCTGCTCAAGGGTGATGAGCTGCGCCATGATGTCGTTGGCGGAGGTGTCGTCGATCTGCACCCCCACGAAGATGATCCGCTCCTCGAAGAGCTTGTTGTACGGATTCATCTCCTTGACGCCGTAGGACGTGCGCTCGACGTAGGAGGGCAGGATGTAGCGGCTCTGGGGGCTCATCGGCGCCATACCGCCGCCATAGGGGCTGGGGTTGTACTCGGTCATGTTCTGGCCTTCCACACTGCACCTGTCGACACGGACGGGAGGACTCCGGCTACCTGCTCTGCTCGCCGGTCACGTCGAGAGTGCCTTCGAGCACCTCGTCGATGAAGCCGTAGTCCTTGGCCTCCTGCGCGGTGAACCAGCGGTCGCGGTCGGCGTCCTTCTCGATCTGCTCCTGGGCCTGGCCCGTGTGCAGCGAGACGCGCTCGAAGAACATCCGCTTCACGTAGAGGAGCTGGTCGGCCAGGATGCGGATGTCGGAGGCGGTTCCCCCGATCCCGCCCGAGGGCTGGTGCATCATGACGCGGGTGTGCGGCAGCGCGTAGCGCTTGCCGGCGGCGCCGGCGCACAGCAGGAGCTGGCCCATGGAGGCGGCCATGCCCATGCCCACGGTGCGGACGTCGTTGGGGATGTACTGCATGACGTCATAGATCGCCATGCCGGCGGTCACCGAACCACCGGGGGAGTTGATGTAGAGCGTGATGTCCCTGTTGCGGTCCTCGGCGGACAGCAGCAGCAGCTCACCCACGATGCGGTTGGCGATCTCGTCGTCGACCTGCTGGCCGAGGAAGACGATGCGCTGGCGCAGCAGGCGCTGCGACGTCTGCTCGTACATCGAGGGAATAGGCGACTCGGCCGTACGGGCATCGATTCGCATGGACTCGTTGAAGGTCGGCGGCACTCTCGTCACCTGCTCCGGAATCGAAACGGTTGCGACGCTTGCGACACTAACGCGCGGCGGGGACCTGCTCGCACGGAACAACGGCCTGTTCGCTTTGAGCGCAGGTCCACCGGCCCCGACCAGGGGCGCCGTGAGCACGCGAGCCCCGCACCCGGAAAGCCGGGGGTGCGGGGCTCGGTCGGGGCCGTCGCGGCGCGCGGCCGCGGACGTCCTGGCGTGCTACTTGCGGTCGGCCTCGGCGGACTCCGCCTCGGCGGCGGGGGCGTCGGCGGCGGCCGGCTCGGCGGCGGTGTCGTCGCCGTCCAGCTCCTCGGCGCCCGCGGCGGTGGCGGCCTCGACGTCCTCGACGGTCTCGGCCTCCTCGCCGTCCTCGGCGTCGGAGTCGGCCTTCGGCGACTCGATCACGTTGCCGGACTCGTCGGTGATGACGGCCTTGCTGAGCACGAGGTCCATGGCCTTGGAGCGCACGACCTCGGTGTAGGCCACCCGGATCTGGTTGGTCTCAACCAGGTGCTGGGCGAGCTGGTCGGGCGAGACGCCCATGCGCTGGGCCTGCTCGACCACGTACTGGCTCAGCTCGCTGTTGTCGGCCGACAGCTCCTCCTGGATGGCGAGCTGGTCGAGGATGAAGCCGGCCTTCACGGCCGAGGCGGCGCCCTTGGCGAGCTCCTCCTCGAACTCCTCCTCGGTCTGCTCCTGGGTCTCCAGGTAGGCCTCCTTGGTCAGCCCGCTCTGGGCGAGCTGCTGCTCCAGGCTGTCGCGGCGGCGCTTCAGCTCCTCCTCGACGACCGACTCCGGCAGCGGGATGTCGATGGAGTCGACGAGCTTCTCCAGCGCGCGGTCGCGGCCCTGGGCGAGCTGCTGGAGGCGGCGCACCTGCTCCATGCGCGAGCGGATGTCGGCGCGCAGCTCCTCGATGGTGTCGAACTCGCTCGCCAGCTGGGCGAACTCGTCGTCGAGCTCGGGAAGCTCCTTGACCTTGACGCTGTGCACGGTGACGGTGACGTCGGCCTCGCGGCCCTCGTACTCGCCGCCGACCAGCTTGGTGGCGAAGGTGGCGGAGTCGCCCGCGGACATCCCCTGGAGGGTGTCGTCGAGCCCTTCGAGGACGGTGTTGGTGCCGACCTCGTAGGACAGGCCGCTGGTCTGGACGTCCTCCAGCGGCTCGCCGTCGGCGGCGGCGGAGAGGTCGATCGAGACGTGGTCGCCGACCTCGACCGGGCGGTCCACGCCCACGAGGGTGGAGAAGCGCTCGCGCAGGTTGTTGACCTGGTCCTCGACCTGCTCCTCGGTGGGCTCGGCGTCGTCGACCGTGACCTCGAGGCCCTCGTACCCGGTGACCTCGAACTTGGGGCGGACGTCGACCTCGGCCGTGAAGGCGAGTTCGGCGTTGTCCTCCAGCTTGGTGACCTCCACGTCGGGCTGGCCGAGCGCGAAGATCTCCTCCTTCTGGATGGCCTCGTTGTACAGCTCGGGAACGGCGTGGTTCACCGCTTCGCTGATCACCGCTCCGCGCCCGACGTGCCGATCGATCAGCCGAGCCGGCGCCTTACCCGGGCGGAAGCCCTTGATCCGGACCTGCTTGGCGAGCGACTTGTAGGTCACGTCGAAGGCATGCTCAAGTTCCTCGAAGGGAACCTCGATGGTCAGCTTGACCCGGGTCGGGCTGAGCTCCTCGACATCGGTCTTCACGGGGCGGTACTCCTAGATTTCCGGCAGTTTTCCGGGACGACCCGGCACGCATGGCGCACTCCCGACCCGTACGCGGAGGTACCGGCGGGCCGGCGCAGGCTGAGGCACCGAGCTGTGGGCCTGACACTGGCTTTGACGTTTTCCTGCTGATCGTGCCAAGTCTAGGGCAGTCAGCCGGACCATGACCGCGCACAGCCGCCCGGGCATCTCGTCGGGGAGGCGGGATTCGAACCCGCGGCCTCATGCTCCCAAAGCATGCGCGCTAACCAAGCTGCGCTACTCCCCGTGGACCTGGCGCCGATACCCGCGAAATCAGTGCACAACCCGCGCTGCGGAGACTGTAGTCTGTCCCTGTCGGCCCCAAGAGTCTAGAGGAAACTCCGGGCCGTCGGCGCCATGCGGGCGTAGTTCAATGGTAGAACTCCAGCCTTCCAAGCTGGCCGTGCGGGTTCGATTCCCGTCGCCCGCTCCACAGAGCAAGGGGCCAGGTCAGCCCGGAGCATCCGGAGACCTGGCCCTCATTCATGCCGGGAGGCGGCGCACCCGCCGTGCCACACACGTGCCACAACCGCCGGTTCAGCCCCCGCCTGAGGCCGCTTCCGGCCCTCCGGAGCCCTCTCGTTGCTCCCGCTCACGCGCCTCTGCCAACTCCCGCGCCGCCCGTTCGCCGAGACTGTCCGCCAGCGCGCGGGCGCGGTCGTCCCTAGCGTGCAGGTAGATGAGCGCGGCACGGGTGCTGGAGTGGCCCATCCTGGTCATCAACTCCCGCAGCGAGGCCCCCGCTTCGGCGGAGTACGTGTTGCCCGCGTGCCGGAGGTCGTGGAAGCGGACTCCCGCGAGCCCGACCGACGCACGTGCCCTCACCCACAACTGTGAGAAGTTCGACCGCAGCAGCGGGTTGCCCCGCTCTCCCACAAAGACGAGTCCGTCCGGTCCCGGAGCGGCGAAGGTGTCGAGATGTGCGCGGAGGTCGGCCACGATCAGCTTGGGGAGCTGTACGGTCCGCCGACTGGCCTTCGACTTGGGCGGCCCGAAGCGCACGCCCTTGAGCTCATAGGCCACCTCACGGACGGTGACGGTACGCCCGTCGAGATCGAGACAGCGACGCCGCAGCCCGGCCAGCTCGCCCCACCGCAGACTGCCGAACGCGGCGAGGAGCACGAGCGCGCGGTAGCGCGGTGGAACGGCGTCGGCGAGTTTGTACACCTCGGCCACGGACAGTGCCGGGCGCTCCTCGCTCTCCTCCTGACCGGCGCCCTCGATCCGACAGGGATTGTCCTTGACCAGGCGGTCGCGGACGGCGGTGTTCATCACAGCCCGCATCAGGCGGTACGCCTTGGCCACCGTCACTTTTCCGACGTTGGCCCGGCGGCGGGAGGCCCGCCACGCGCGGACGTGCGACTCCCGGATGTCCTTGAGGAGCGCGTCTCCGAAGGTCGGGTCCAGATGGAGGCGAAGAAGACTTCGGTAGAGGTCCGCCGTGCGCGGAGCGAGGTCCCGTTCCGCCACCCATTGCTCGGCGTACTCGGCGAAGCGGACGGCCCCGGCGTCCGGATCGAACCAGTCGCCTTGGACGATCTCGGCTTCCTTGAGCGTCAGCCAACGTTCCGCCGCCTTCTTCGTGGCGAACGTCATCGGAGCGTTACGGAGGCGTCCGTCCGGCCCGCGATACCGTGCCTGGAAGCGCCCTGAGGCGAGCACCCGCACGTTGCCGAAAGACCGCTTTTTCTCCCCTGGCATTACGCTGCCCTCCTCATCCGCAGCCGCACCGGCTCAACCAGACCGGCGGCTATGAACTCGTCCAGCGCCGTTTCAGGGATGCGCACGTGGCGCCCCAGCTTGACAAAGGTGATGCGTCGCTCCTCAATGAGGCGGCGGGGATAGCGCTCACTGGTGTTGAGCCGTTCGGCCACCTGCGCCACCGTCAGCAGCCGCCCAGAAGGGTGCTTGTCTTTGCCGGTCATCACGCTGCCCTCTCAGTTGCCGAAAGACTGCCGTGCCGTGCCGCGTCGAGTTGGGCGCGGCGTTTGAGGGCTTCTCCGACCGCGCGCAGCAGGCGGTGTTCGCGGGGCGGGACGTCGGGGTCGGTGGGCCGTGCCAGCTCCCAGGCGTGGTTGCCCGAGGCCACCGGCGCGAGCGCCGGCGGTTGGGCGGCATGGTCCTGGCCCTCCTCGCCGGGACGGACGCCCAGCGCGTTCAGCACCCAGGTCAGGCGGTCGGCCTTGTGGTCGGCCATGGTCTTTCCCGACCACTTGCGCGAGACCAGCACCCGGCGCCCGGCGTAGCCGAGGTGTTCGCGGCGATGCGCCTTGGACCGGCAGAACCCCGGCACCATCCCCGGCTTGGGGTTGTCGGGCTGGACGCCGTAGCGCAGCCAGTTCGCGCAGCGGGGCGAGCAGGGCTCGAACCGCAGGGTTTCGACGAGCCGTTCGATGTGGCGCTCTTGTGCGTCGGTCTCCACGGCGTGGCATTCGGCGATGTCCTTGGTCAGGTACTTCGCCAGGTAGCGAACACACCGATCGGCGTCGGGAGAACCGGCGAGCACGCCTTTGGCTTCCACCTGCGGCCCGAAGCGGACCACGTGCAGGGGTTGGGCGTGGGGGTCGGCGTCGAGGGCGTCCAGCGCCTCATCCCAGGTGGGCAGCACCTCCCCCGTGCGGGGATCGACGTAGGTGGTGGCGTCTTCGTCCCAGACGGGCAGGTTCGCGCCGTCGTAGGCCACGGTGTCGGCCGGGGGCCACCAGACCTGGTGGTAGGTGGCGGCGGCGATCTGGCGCAGCTCCGCGCGCGGAATCGTGCCGCGCGTGGCCATGTGCAGGTGCGGCGCGAGACGCCGTTGGGGTTCGACGGTGGCGAAGTACTGGATGTCGAACCCCGCCACCCGGCGGAGGTTCTGCACGAAGCGGTCGATGAGCTTGGAGAAGTGCAGTGCGTCGCGCGCGGCACGCCGGTAGTCATACGTCGAGGGATCGACCGGGGTACCGTCCGAGCGCACGCGGCCGTAGGTGTCGCAGGTCAGGGTGATGAACAGCGACGGCCGGAACGTCTTGCCCGTGGCCGGGTCCTCGAAGGTCCGGCCCACGGTGGTGGGTGCCTTTTGCCGCTTGGGCAGCTCGGGGGCGTCCTGGCGGCGTCTGGTGGAGCGCACCCGCCGGGAGCGCCCCGAGGCCGAGGTGTTCCGGGTGACCGAGCCGCGCAGGCCGGAGGCGGTGATCTCGGCGTCCAGGTCGGCGATGGCCGCATCCAGCGCGGCCACCTCATTGGGAGTGGCGCGGCCGGCCGCCACGAGGCGGTCCCGCTCGGCGGTGACCATCGCCCGGCGTTCGACCCAGGCGCGTTGCACCTCGCTGGCGGGATCGGGAGCGATGGTCGGGTCTTCGGTGAGGTGCCAGCCCTCTTCGCACTGGGTGCGGCGGATCGATCGCTTCCGGCGGGCACACGCCGGGCACCGCGACTCCAGCGTGGAGTTGCAGGGCACGTCGATGATCTCGGTCCGGCCGGTGGTGATGTCGGTGCGGCGCAGCGCCACCGGCCGGATGCACACCCCCTTCTCGGCCGCGATGGTCTCGGCTACCTCCCGCGCGAGCGGCTGTGCGAGGCGTTCGGCCCGCGTGCTCTTACCGGTCGGGGTGGGCATCAGCCCTCCACCCCGGTCGGTGCCGCCTCAGCGGTCATGTGGTCGATATCGGCATCGGAGACGAACGCGGCACGTACCCGGACGGGGACCGGTGAGCCCTCCAGCTTCACAAACCCCACCCCGGGTAGTTCGGGGTCGATGAGGTGGGCGTTGGCGCCCCGGTCGCGGGCTCCCTCACCGAGCACCATGTCCACCTGGGAAGCTTCGTCCAGACGCAGGGCGATCTTGTCGGGGAACAGGTTGCGCAGGTTCAACACCTCCTTTCGGGGGTCCTGGAGCGCGGCCAGGACGCAGAACCCCACCGACCGGCCCTGGCTGGTCAGGGTGGCGATGGCGTTCTCGGCGCGGCGGCGGATGTCGCGGTCGGGGTGGTAGGCGGTCAGGAACGCCACCTCATCCAGCACCACCACCGTGAACGGGTCGCGGACGGTCGGCACGTGCACGCGTTGGCGTCCGGCGTAGCGTTCGGCCCGCTCCTGCATGGCGGCGACCGCCGCTTCCAGGAGGGCCACCGCGGTCTCGGCGTCGGCCGCGTAGTGGGCGAACAGGGCAAGCCCGTATGACAGCTCCATGCGCTTGGGGTCGATGGCCCACACCTCGGCGATACCGGCCGTGATCGCTGAGGACATCGCCCGGATGGCCGACCACAGCACCGACCCCTTGCCCGCCCCGGTGACACCCACGGTTAGGACGTGGGTTCCGTGCAGCCGCAGCAGCCAGGGTTCCCCGTCCTCACAGATCCCCACGGGCAGGGCCGCCAGGTCCGGGACCTCGGGGATCGGGAGGGCGTCGATGGGGTCGGCGAGGGTGTCATAGCGAGGGAACTCCAACACCACATCCCTGGGTCCGCGCACCTCGATGCGGCAGGAGGGGGCGCCGAAGCCGTGCGCCAGCTCGGTCACGCGCTTTTCGAAGTCGGCCGGGGACGTGCCGGCCACGATCCTCACCCGCACCCGATCGGCCCACGCCGAGCAGGACACCCCGCGAATCTGGGGCAGGTACTGGCGTTCGAGGTAGCTCTCGGCCAGGCCCGACACGACGAGGACGGGTTGCCAGTGGCGGCGGTAGACCCACAGTCGGCGCCAGGTCGCCAGCGCCCGCAGCGCCACCACCTCGCGGAACGAGCGCGGCCAGCGCCGCCACCACACCAGCAGCACCACGTCAACGACCGACCAGAGCACGGCGAGGCTGATCCAGCCGCCGAAGTGGTAGGCCGCGATCGAGGCGCCCAGGGCGCTCACCGCGACGGGGAACTGGGCGGGCAGCAGCATCAGGGCGCGCAGGAAGCGCCAGAGCCACCCGGTGAGGATGAAGATCCCCGGCGTCTCAACGACCGGGGTGGTGAAGCGGATGGTGCGCGCCGGAACCGGCGCGGTCGGCTGCACCTGCGCGGCGCCAGCACTCTTGCGGCCCAGCATCAGAAACCACCCGCCTCAACATCGTCGGTGGAGCGGGCGGCGGCCAGTTCGGCGCGCGCCGCCTCAGCAACCGCGTGCGTCTCCGGATCGGCCGTGGACTGGGCGATGCGGTCGAGCAGGGAGGACTTCCAGGCCAGCAGCGCCACGCCGTCACCGGTCGAGCGGGAGCGCAGCGCGGCCAGGAAGTCGGCGATCTCACGCGGACTCACCCGCGCGGTTCGGTCGGACATACTGAAGACACCTCTTCTGCCATCACGTGATTGGGAAGTCGCGGATCAGAGGGGTTGAAGGGGCGGCCGGGTGCGCCAACACCAACGGCCGCCCCGCTTGGGTTCAGCGGCTGGTTAGGCGGCGTCCTTGGCGCCCGCAGCCGCCGGGGCCTTGCGCGGGGCCGGGGTGCCGGGGGTCTTCACGCCCCGCGCCCGCAGCGAGTACGCCACCCGAGGACGGCGGCCGGACTCGTCCACGTAGGGCATGACCGACATGGCCTCGAACTCGATCGGGCGGAACGGCAGACCCGGCACCTCCGCAGGCAGCACCGGGCAGTGCTCGGCGGCCACCTTGACCTTCACCGACTTGGCCTTGCCACGCGCGTCCGGATCGGCGTCGATCACGTCCACCGCCCACAGCGGCAGCCCCGTCGCCTTGTCGAGCTGCGGGCGCTTGGTCTCGAAGTCGGTCACCGGCTCCACCCCCAGCGCGTAGGCACCACGCGGGAACACCGTCCCGAACTCGATCGGCAGCGCACCCTGAATCGCCATCTCATAGCCCTTTCACTCGGCTGTACACCCCCCTAGACAATGTGGACCGGCCGCCACAGCAAGTGCTGTCTAGGGGTATGGACAGAAGATAGCTTGCGGCGCCCGCGATTGTCTAGGGGGGTACTCAGTCTTCGGCGTGTCCGTAGACCACGGTGGCGTCGTCATGTGCCTTACCGCGCGGCCAGCGGAGCCCGTCCGGATCGCTGTCTTCGGCGCGGCGCACCTGGCGGATCAGACCGGCCGGACCCTCAGCGGAGAGGGTGTCGAGAGTGTCACGCCAGGTGGCCAGGCCGAACCGGTCGGCCAGGCGGCTCGCGCCGTCGCTGAGCAGCGCCATTGAGGCCACCTCGTCACGGCGCACGCGGCCGGTGATCGCCTCGTCAGCGGCGGCCGGATCGGTGTTGGCGACCCAGAACCCGCCCGGCCGGTTGCGGTGGTCGGCCAGCGCGGCGACGTAGTCGCGAAGGGCGCGCGCGTGCTCGGGCGTACCGGTCGCGAGCGCGTCCATGGGCTTGCGCAGCTCCCGGCCGACCATGGCCTCCCGGTCGTCGGTGACCACCTCGGGGGCGTCGCCGACGCGGTCGAAGACCAGCACGGAATCGGCGAGCACCAGGTACTCGATGTCGGTCGTACCCCACCGCACGGCGACCACGGTCGCCGATGGGGTGTCGGAGTGCTTCAAGTCGCAGGTGTCGGCGTGCAGGCGGTTCACCCGCTCGATGCTGGCGCCCAGCGCCCCGGACAAGGTGGCATCGGCGCCAAGGGCACCCAGCAGCAGCCCGCCCAGCGTCCGCGCGAACCAGGCGACGCCGTGAAGGCATCCGGATTCCGTGCCCGGAGGAGTACCGGCGCCGTCCAGGAGCACGGCGGCGTTCGCCCCCACGGCGGCGAAGTCCTCGTTGGGGCGGTCGGGCTTGCCGGGGACGGTGGCCAGGCGGAAGCTCACGCCGTGTCCCCGTCGTGGCGGTACAGCGGGGTCGCCATCTCGGTTTTCACTGGTTCGTTGGTGTCGGGGTCGTACTCGGTGCGGATCAGGACGGAGAACCGCCCGTCGCCGACCTGGCCCCACAGGGTCGCGATGTCGGTCGTCAGCCAGTGCGCCACGCCCAGCGACCCGGCCGGGTGGATGCCCGCGATCGCCAGCAGCGAGCCCGCGCCGTCCGGCCGGGGAAGGCGGCCGAGATAGCCGAGGTCGCTGGGCGAGGGCGGTGTCTCATCAGAGCCCGCGAAGTGCACTTCCCCGGTGCGGGTGTCGCGAAGGCACCAGGGGCGGCCTTCCTCACGCTCCCACCGGAACACCGGGTCCTGGGCGTAGGTGTCGCGCATGGCTTCCGACATCCGAGGCCCGCACACGACCACGAGCCCGGGACGGTTCAGGTCCACCGAGCCGTCAACGCCGACGTGGTCGTCCCGCACAGTGAGGTCGTAGGAGCGCGCGAGGTCTTCCAGCCGCTTGCCGGTGTTGACGTCGTCCAACGACACGGCCGCGCGAGGCTTGCCCGGCTCGGGCCGCAGTGGCGTGATGACCGTGACGGTCCCCGAGCCGAAGAACGCGCCTTCGGGCGCCGGGCCGGTGTGGCGGATCTGGTGGATGCGCCCCCGGCTTAGACCCGCCTGCGCGGCGATCTGGGCATAGGACAGGCCTTGCGCGTGCAGCTCCTGAATCGTGCGGCGGCGCAGCCGGGCGAGGTCGGTCACCTCCTGCTGGGCTTCCCCCAGGCGTTCGGTGGCGGCGCGTAGCAGAGCGAACGGATCCTCGATCGCGGCGATACGTTCATACTCGCTGGACATCGGCCCTCTTTCATC
Organism: Streptomonospora nanhaiensis; assembly: GCF_013410565.1. Classification (NCBI taxonomy): domain Bacteria; kingdom Bacillati; phylum Actinomycetota; class Actinomycetes; order Streptosporangiales; family Nocardiopsidaceae; genus Streptomonospora; species Streptomonospora nanhaiensis. The sequence goes on along the minus strand of NZ_JACCFO010000001.1, from coordinate 5,331,691 downwards.
GTCTGCGCCAGGCGCTGACAACGAGTCTAGGTCCCTAGACAAAGAGGGCTCTATGACCTGGCCGGACGTTGAGCTGACGGCGTTGAACAGCCGTCGGCGCCGAGGAATGCGCGGTCCGGTCATGAAGGCGCGTCAGTGACCAGCTTCGCCCAGACGCGCAGCCCGAACGTATCCGGCTCAAAGCCCCATTCCTTGGATACGGCGGCGACGATGCCCAGCCCGCGCCCGCTGTCGTCGCGGATGTCGATGGTGCCCAGCGGGCGGGCGTAGGGCTTGGTGTCCGAGGAGCCGAGATCGACCACGGCCACGTGCGCCATGTCGGGTTCGCTGTCCACGAAGACGATGAAGGGTCCGCACCACGCCCCGCTGAGGGAGTGCCGGACGGCGTTACTCGCCAGCTCGCTCACGACCAGTTCGGCGTCTTCGGCAAGAGGGTGGTCGTCCAAGACCGCGCGGGTGAACGCCCGCGCCTGAGCCACCTCGGCGGGCATGCCGGGGAACATGCGGGACCAGCTGACCATCGCAACCACCACCGTCTAGAGGGCTATACACCGCAGTGATGTGCAGAGTAAGCCACCAGTGGCCGTCTATTCAACGCATACGGAAAATCATCCTGTCAGCTTTGCCAGGTCCCGGCGGATCCGGCGCAGCAGTTCGCGCATTGGCTCTCCCGTGATCGCCGCCTCTTCGAGCCGGGCGTGGGCGTCGCGGTAGGAGGCAACGACACCGGGTTTGGTGAGGGTCATCACGGCCGTGTAGGTCTCCACCACCACCGCTTCGTCGCCGAAGACGGTGAAGCCGTGCGGTGGAACGACGGGGACCGGTGCCTGCCACGGGATGACGCCCAGGTGGACGCTGGGCAGGTCGTCGGCCGCAAGGATCCGATCAAGCTGTCCCGGCATCGCGGTCCCGGAATCCGGCCAGGTGCGCAGAGCGCCTTCCGTGATGACGCAGCGGAATACGCGCGTGGAACCCGGGGCCGGTTGCGCCAACGGCGACTCGGCCAGGCCCGCGGCGCGGGCGTACTCCGGTGAGCGCAGCGCGCGGGGGATCACCGCCGACTGGAACTCCCGCACGGGCGCCGTGCCCCGCTCCCACCGCCGGGGAGCGTTCGGCTTCAAGGAGACACCGACGTCAACACGGTGGTCGGCCAATGCCGCATAGGCGTCCCGCACGCGCGTGCGGAGTCCGTCAGCGACCTCGGGAGCGATCGGCAGCGCGGCCACGAACTTCTCAACGATCGCCGGAGTGCCCACACGCTGGCCGTTCTCCACGCGAGACACCGCCGACTGCGCGATCCCAGCGCGGCGCGCCAGCTCCCGACCGGACAGACCCGCAGCCGTCCGCATCGCGCGCAGTTCGCCACCAAGTTCCCGAAGCCGTTCGTCACCCATACTCGACGGTTCTACAGGATCGCCCGGCTCACTCGCTCCGCGTGGCAGCACGTCATGATCATTGCCGAATTGGGCTGTACGGGATCAAGGCGACGGCGCTTCGCGCCGTCGCTCCCGGCGCGCCGCCCGCCGCTCGGGCTGCGGGCTGCCGCCCGGTCCCGAGCGGCGGGCGGGGCCAACGGAAGCCCACCCGCGTGTAAGCTGATTTCGCAGGGCCTTGTGCAGCCCTGCACAATTGCTCAGAACACAAACTAAAGCGGGTACAGCCCCGACATCCGGCACCGAACCAGCGTCGGGGCTGCACCCATCCCACAGCTAGACCGGCCTCCTTAAGGCCGGTCTAGCCATTTCTGATGGCGTCCACCAGGATTTTGATCAGTGTCTCGAGGAACCTCCAGAAAACTGGCGATTCCCAGAACTGACCCTGGCGCTTGCGACTCACCCCGGCCCCTCTCTGTGGTTACTACCCAGCCCCGGCAGATCGCCGGGACAGGGCAGCAGCCACCGCCAGGACCTAGACCTCACAGCGCCTGTACAAATCTAGCGCCTCCGCACCTCTACCGAATTTCTGAATCTGAAATTACCTGGTCAGAGATTCTGGGCCGCAAAACTTGCAACTTCGAAAGGGCCACGTCATCGAGCATGAAGGAGGAGAACACCGACACTTTGGATAGAACCACTGTGCCCTTAGTCACACATGGACGATTCCCGCCGCGTCGACCTCACCTTGTGGCCCTGGCGTCCTCGGTCCCGAGGCACTTGGTCGCGCGACCCTGACTGTCTGGGGTGCCGGCCCCGGCGCGACCAAGCACCTCGGACCGGGACCGTGGTTTCTCACCCCTCGGGTGGCCGTGTAGTGGCCGAGGAAGCCCTGTCAGGCTGAGGCCGACCCGGCCCTCACCACCCTCTCGCTGCATCGTCAGGACGTGCCACACTCGTGCCACACAGGACGGTGACCGAGGGGGAACCACAGGCAACAGCGTCCACCGTGGGTGCTTCCGGCGCAGGTGAGAGGAGCTTGGAAAAGCCCGCTACACCACGCGCGATCTTCCAAGCTGGCCGTGCGGGTTCGATTCCCGTCGCCCGCTCCACAGAGCGAAGGCCCGGGCGGCCGGTGCGGACCGGCCGCCCGGGCCTTTTTCGCGCGCGGAGCCGGAGCCCGCCGTGGCCGTCACACGCACCACGCTCTCTACCGCGATCCCGTCCCGGAATACGTGGTCCGTTCGTGATCGCCGCGGTGTCGGCGTGGCCGGGTGCGGCCGTCTTCCTTTTCCTCTTCTTCCCTCTCATCGGCTTCCGGTCCGCGCCGTGCGCGGGCGGGCCGCTATTCGGTCGGCGGGGTGCGGGTGCTGAGGCGTTCGTGGCGCTGGCGGGCGGCCTGGGGGGTGCCCAGGCCGAGGCCGAAGGCGATCTCCTGCCAGGTCATCTCGCGGCCGCGGGCCATGGTGAGCAGGCCGGACTCCAGGGCGTCGATGTCGGCGCGCATGCGGGGGGCCAGGGTCAGGGCCGCGCTGATGTCGGCGGTGTCGAGCGGGGGTTCGCCGGGTTCGGGCAGGGCGGAGCCGGCGGCGAGGTCGTGGACGCGGCGGACGGCGTCGACCGGTTCGAGGAAGGTGCCGTTCTCGTCCCAGCGCCGGCGGGCCTCGCCCGCGGCGTGGCGTTCGGTGATGCGGTGGAGAGCGGTGTACTCGCGGTGCCGCCGGGCGGTGTCGGGGTCGGGCGGGGTGAAGGGGTCGTCCGCACCCGGGCGGACGCCGGGGCGCTCGGCCGGCTCCTGCCGGGCGTGCCGCTCGGGGGTGCCGGGGGCGGTGGACCGCTGGTTGTCGGGCATGAGCCCAGTGTGCCCGGAAGAACGGGATGTTGCAAACGATTTGTTCAACACGACATGTGTTGAACACGGTGGCGTCCGCTGCGGAATAGTCGAGGCAGGCGGATATGTTGTCCGTGCGGCCGGATACGGCCGACCGAGCGACGCGGGCCGGTTGTGAAGGTGAGTGATGACGAGTCCTGATCCGCTGCACCTGCCCCCCCTGACGATGCGCTGGTACTCGCGGCCGGACTCCTCGGCCGCGCCCGTCGTGGTCACCGGGGCCTTTGACGTCCTCCACGTCGGCCATGTGCGCTTCCTCTCCGACGTGCGCGGCCGCCACTCCCCCCTGATCGTCGGCGTCGAGGACGACACCCGCGTGCGCGGCTGGAAGGGCCCCACCCGGCCGGTGAACCCCGCCGAGGAGCGCGCCGAGATGCTGGCGGCGCTGCGCTGCGTCGACGGCGTGTTCGTCATCTCCGGGCCGGCCGAGGTCGCCGACTGGGACTCCTACGCCGACCTGCTGCGCCCGCTGGGCATGGCCGCGCTGGCCTTCACCACCGGCGACCCCTACACCGAGGAGAAGCGGCGCGGCGCCGAGGCGCTGGGCGCCGACGCGTGGGTGCTGCCCCTCACCGAGGGGCGGTCCACGAGCGCGGCGCTGAACCGCCTGGCGCGCTCCCTCTGATCCGGCCCCGGAGCCGGTACCGGTCGGCTTCGGCCCTCTCCCCTGCGGACCGCGCGCTCCGGCGCGGCGCCGCCCTCCCGCCTCCCGCCGCCGGCGGGTCCGGGCGGATTGTCAGCGGGGCGTGGTTTGCTGGTTCCGCGTCGCCGTGACCGCTCCGTATGCGACCGCCGCGATTTCGCTCTGGGCGTGGAACCCGCGTGTCGGCGGGCCTCGGGGAAGCACGCACCGGGCGGTGGTGTTGAGGCATCCGAACGGGAGGGGTTATGGCAGTGCCTGAGCAGGCCCAGCACATTCACCGGAACGGGGTGGCGCGATGATGATGTCGGGCGGTCCGCCCATCTACAGGTCCCTCGTCAACGACGGCAGCGCCCGCCGGTCCAGTCTCACGCCGGGCACCGTGCGCCGCATCGTCGGTTACGCCCGGCCGCACTGGCGCGCGATCCTGCTGTTCCTGGTCACGACCTCGATCAGTTCGGGGATCGTGATCGCCAACCCGCTGCTGCTCAAGACCATCATCGACGAGGGCGTCGCGCAGCGCGACACCCGGCTCATCGCCGTGCTCGCGGCCGGGGTGGGCCTGCTCGCCGTGGTCGAGGCCGGGTTGGGGCTCACCAGCCGGTGGCTGTCCGCGCGCATCGGCGAGGGCGTCATCTACCTGCTGCGCACCCAGGTGTTCCGGCACGTCCAGCGCATGCCGCTCGCGTTCTTCACCCGCACCCAGACCGGCTCCCTCATCAGCCGGCTCAACACCGACGTCGTGGGCGCCCAGCGCGCCATCACCTCGGTGCTGCAGTCGGTGGTGTCCAACCTCATCAGCGTGGTCGCCGTGGTCACCACCATGGTGGTGCTCTCCTGGCAGATCACGCTGATCGCGCTGGCGCTGGTGCCGCTGTTCGTGCTGCCCGCCAAGTTCATCGGCCGCAAGGTCGCCAACATCTCCCGCGACGGCATGAACGTCAACGCCGACATGAGTTCGCTGATGACCGAGCGGTTCAACGTCGGCGGCGCGATGCTGGTGAAGCTCTACGGCCGCCCCGACGAGGAGGCCGACGGATTCGCCGACCGCGCGGCCCGGGTCCGCGACATCGGCGTCTCCCAGGCGGTGTTCGGCGGGCTGCTGTTCACCATGATCGGGCTCATCACCTCGCTGGCCACGGCCGTGGTCTACGGGGTGGGCGGCACCCTGGTCGTCGGCGGCGCCTTCGAGCTGGGCACGCTCGTGGCCATGACCACCCTGCTCACCCGCCTCTACGCGCCCATCACCGCGCTGTCCAACGTGCACGTGGAGGTCATGACCGCGCTGGTCAGCTTCGACCGGGTCTTCGAGGTCCTCGACCTCAAGCCCATGATCGACGACCGGCCCGACGCCCGCGACCTCCCCGACGGCCCCCTGGAGGTGCGGTTCGACAACGTGTCGTTCCGCTACCCCACCGCCGCCGAGGCGTCGCTGGAATCGCTGGAGCTGACCCCCCAGGCGGAGTCCGCCGACGACACCCAGGTGCTCAGCGACGTCTCGTTCACGGCGCGGCCCGGACAGCTCGTGGCGCTGGTCGGCCCCTCGGGCGCGGGCAAGACCACGCTGACCCACCTGGTGTCGCGCCTGTACGACCCGGTCGAGGGCGAGGTCCGGATCGGCGGTGTGGACCTGCGCGAGACCCGGGGGCAGTCGCTGCGCGACGCCGTGGGGGTCGTCACCCAGGACGCCCAGCTCTTCCACGACACCGTCGGGGCCAACCTCCGCTACGCGCGGCCTGACGCCACCGACGACGAACTCGTGGCGGCCATGCGCGCCGCCCAGCTCGGCTCCCTGCTGGAGAGCCTGCCCGACGGCCTCGACACCATGGTCGGCGACCGCGGCTACCGCCTGTCGGGCGGCGAGAAGCAGCGGCTGGCCATCGCCCGGCTGCTGCTGAAGGCGCCCCGCGTGGTGGTGCTGGACGAGGCGACGGCGCACCTGGACTCCGAGTCCGAGGCAGCGGTCCAGGAGGCGCTGCGCACCGCGCTGGCCGGGCGCACCTCGCTGGTCATCGCGCACCGGCTGGCCACCGTCCGCGAGGCCGACCAGATCCTGGTCCTGGAGGACGGCCGCATTCTGGAGCACGGCACCCACGACCAACTCCTGGCGGCCGGCGGGCTCTACACCGCGCTGTACCGCACCCAGTTCGCCTCCCAGGAGCGCGAGTCCGCCCGGCGCACGCCCGCGGCCGAGGTCGGCGCCTGACCCCGCGCGCCCGGCCGCCGGGCGCGCGGGACCACCCCGCAGCCGCGCCCGCGCGCCCGCGGCGGCGCCGGGCCGTCCGCGCTCCGCGTCGGGCACTCCGACGCACCGAACGGTTGCACGCCGTGAAGAGATTCATGTCACGCATTAATTCGTTTGGTGCATTTTTTCATGGAGTGCAATGATTTGAGCAACGCAGGACGCGACCGGTCGGAGGGGGTGGTGGAGTGGAGCCCATGGGACTGCGCGAGCGCAAGAAACTGGCCACCCGCCGCACCCTCCAGCACGAGGCGCTGCGGCTGGCCATCGAGCACGGCTCGGAGAACGTCACCGTGGACGACATCGCCGCCGCGGCGAACGTCTCCACAAGGACGTTCTTCAACTACTTCTCCTCCAAGGACGAGGCGATCATCGGCGACGGCCCGCCCCGCCCCACCGAGGAGGCCACCGCGGTCTTCGTGGCCAACGGCCCCACCGGCGACCTGCTGGACGACCTCAAGCACTTCATCCTCTCCCCCATGCTCGACCTGAGCGCGGAGGAGCTGGGCTACTCCTTCACCGACTTTCTGGCCCGCAAGCAGCTCATGCACCGGGAACCCCACCTGGTCACGCGCATGATGGCCACCTTCGCCGCCACCGAGCGGCAGGTCGTGGAGGGTGTGGCCGCCCGGCTGGACGAGGAGCCCGAGGCCATCCGGCCGCAGATCGTCGCGGCGCTGGGCATGACCGCGCTGCGGTTCGCCCTGCGCCACCTGCACAACCACGGGGACGGCGCCGAGGGCGCGGGGGCCGAGGGCGTGCGGGCCGCGGAGATCGCCGAACTCCGCGACCTGCTCGACGAGGCGTTCGACGCGCTCCGGCGCACATTCGACACGGCCCGCTGAGGCGGGCCGCCAGCACACGCGCCGCGCCCGCTCGGCCCGTGTACCGATCAGGGGAAGCGAGCAGTAATCCATGACCTCCACACGCGCGCAGTCGCCGTTACCCGAACCCGCACCCGCGGCCGCCGACCCCTCCGGCACGCTGCCGCGCCGCCGGGTCCTCTGGGTGTTCGTCGGCGTGATGCTGACGATGCTGCTGGGAGCCCTCGACCAGACCATCGTCTCCACTGCGCTGCCCACCATCGTGGGCGAACTCCACGGCCTGGAGCAGCTGTCCTGGGTGGTCACCGCCTACATGCTGGCGGCCACCGTGGGCATGCCGATCTACGGCAAGGCCGGCGACCTGTTCGGCCGCAAGATCGTCTTCCAGTTCGCCATCGTCACCTTCCTGCTGGGCTCGGTGCTCTCGGGCGCCGCGCAGGACATGACACAGCTCATCCTGTTCCGCGCGCTCCAGGGCATCGGCGGCGGCGGGCTGATGATCAGCGCGCAGGCCATCGTGGCCGACATCGTCCCGCCCCGCGAGCGCGGCCGCTACATGGGCCTCATCGGCGGCGTCTTCGGCCTGGCCTCGGTCGCCGGGCCGCTGCTGGGCGGGCTGTTCACCGACCACCTGTCGTGGCGGTGGATCTTCTACATCAACCTGCCGCTGGGCGCGCTCTCGCTCATCGTGGTCACCGCGGCGCTGAACCTGCCCCGCCCCGAGGGCCCCCGCCCCCGGCTGGACTACCTCGGCACGCTGCTGCTGGCCGCGGCCAGCGTCTGCCTGGTGCTGGTCACCAGCTGGGGCGGCACGGAGTACGACTGGACCAGCCCCGTCATCATCGGGCTGGCCGCCGCCGCCGTGATCGCCGCCGTGCTGTTCGTGGTGGCCGAGCGGTTCGCGGCCGAGCCGGTCATCCCGCTGAGCCTGTTCCGCGACCGCGACTTCGTGCTGACCTCCCTGGTGGGCATCACCGTGGGCATCGCGATGTTCTCGACGGTGTCCTACCTGCCGACCTTCCTGCAGATGGTCAACGGGGCCAGCGCCACCGAGTCGGGCCTGCGGATGATCCCGATGGTGGTGGGCATGCTCACCGCCACCATCACCACCGGCCGGCTGATCAGCAGCAGCGGCCGCTACAAGATCTGGCCGATCGCGGGCACCGCGGTGATCGTGCTGGGCCTGCTCCTGCTGTCGCGGATGGACGCCGACTCCAGCTACCTGTTCAACGCCACGGGCATGCTGGTGCTGGGCCTGGGCGTCGGCATGGTGATGCAGAACCTGATCCTCATCGTGCAGAACTCCGCGCCGCCGCGCCATCTGGGCACCGCCACCTCGGCCACGAACTACTTCCGCCAGATCGGCGCGTCCTTCGGTATCGCGGTCTTCGGTTCGATCTTCGTCAACCGCCTCAACGACCAGGTGGCCGACCTGCCGGCGGGCGCGGCGCAGAGCATGCAGTTCGAGGGCGGCGAGGCCGGTCTCAGCTCGCTGACCCCCGAGATGCTGGCCGCGCTCGATCCGCAGGTCCGCGACTTCCTGGTGCGGGCGTTCGCCGAGGCGCTGCCGCCGATCTTCGTCTACGCCGTGCCGATCGTGCTCGCGGGGTTCGTGCTGACCTTCTTCATCACCGAGCGCCCGCTGGCCACGCGGCTCGGCGAGAACGCGGCCGACGTCGAGGCCGACGCCGCGCAGGGCCGCCCCGCCGCGCCGGCGGGGGTGGGCGACTGAGCCACCCGTCCCCGCGGCCGGCGGCGGCCCGGCTTCGCCCGGCCGGACCGCCGCCGGCCGCGGGGACGGGTGTGCGGCGGCGCGGGGCACGCGGCCGCCGCACACCGCGTCCCTCGCGGCGCGCGGAGCGCCGGAGTACGGACCGCCGGGCTACCGGCGGTCCTTCTTCTTGCGCTTCTTGTCCTTTTTGTCTTTCCTGTCCTTCTTTGTGCCGCCGGGCGCGCCGGGCGCGGGGCGCTGCCCCGACCGCCGCCGCTCCTTCTCCGCCTTCGCGGCCTTCTTGGCCTTCTTGGCCTTGCGGTCCTTCTTCGCCGTCTTGTCCTTGGCCTTCTTCTTGGCCTTCTTCGGCTTCTTGGCGTCCTTGGACGTGAGGTGGCCGGCCAGCGCCTCGGGCAGCGGCGCGGCCCCCGGACCGCCCTCGGCGATCCAGTCCTGGAGGTCGTCGACCATCCGGTCCTCGGTGAACTCCCCCAGCCACACCGGGCGCCCGCCGCGCGCCCGCCCCTCGCTGGAGGGCTGCACCACCACGACGTTGGCCTGGAAGCAGACGCCCAGGCAGGTGCTGGTGCGCACCGGGACGTCACGGCCCAGGCCGTCGCGCAGGCCGCGCAACCGCGCCAGCTGCGCGGCGTGGTCCACGCCGGGCACCTTCTTGCGGGTGCCGCAGCAGCAGCCGCGGCACACCACCAGCCGGCACGGGCGTCCTGCGGGCTCCACGGGGATCGGGGCCTCCTCCTCGCTATGGCGGCGCGGCGGCGCCCTGCCCGGCCGCCGGTCCTGCCCTCCTCAACGGTATCCACCGGTCCCCAACGCTCCGACCTGCGGCTTCGCACCCGCGTCGCACGAGCCGCCGCAGCGCGGCGCTACCGTGGACGCGTGACCCTCGACTCTGCGGAGGCCGCCGCCTCCCCCCTGCTCAGCGCGGACCGCGTCGACCTCGTCCGGTCCGGCAAGACCCTTCTGGACCAGGTGAGCCTGGTGGTGCGCCCCGGAGAGCACTGGGCGCTGCTGGGACCCAACGGCGCGGGCAAGAGCACTCTGCTCAGCCTCCTGGGCGCCGTGCAGCACCCCACGCGCGGCACCGTGGAGATCCTGGGCCGCCGGCTGGGCCGCACCGACATCCGCGAACTCCGCCGCTTCATCGGCCACGTCAACCCGCGCCACGATCTGCGCTCGGCGCTGCGCGGCCGCGACATCGTGCTCACCGGCGCCACCGGCAGCATCGAGATCCCGCCGCGCTGGCGGCCCGCGCCCGAGGAGGAGGCGCGCGCCGACCACCTCATGGCCATGCTGGGTGTGACCGCGCTGCGCGAGGAGACCTGGCCCACCCTGTCCCAGGGCGAGCGCGGGCGGCTCCTCATCGCCCGCGCGCTGATGCCCGTCCCGCGCCTGCTGCTGCTCGACGAGCCGGCCACCGGCCTGGACGTCGCCGCCCGCGAGCAGCTGCTGACCAGCATCGACCAGCTGCGCGCCGAGCACCCCGACCTGGCCACGGTGCTGGTCACCCACCACCTGGAGGAGCTGCCCGCCTCCACCACCCACGCCATGCTGCTGCGCGGCGGCCAGGTGGTGGCGGCCGGCGAGGCCGGGGCCACGCTCACCACCAAGCTGGTGACCGCGTGCTTCGACCACCCGATCGAGATCGAGCGGCGCGGGGGCCGCTGGAGCGCCCGCACCGCCGCGCCGGGCGCCTGATCAGGCGGTGAACGGCCGCCAGGCGCGCGGCACGCCGTCGCGGTGGGGGCCGGTGAAGGAGCCCGGCGCGAACCGCAGCGGCAGGCCGGCCGCCACGAGCGGCCGGCGGTGGTCCATCAGCTGCAGGCGCAGCTGCGGCTCGGCGCAGCTGCCCGAGCTGCCGCAGTCGGCGACGTGCTGCCCGGCCGCCACCCGCTCCCCCGGCGCGACCGCGACCGAGCCCCGGCGCAGGTGGCCCAGCAGCAGGTAGCCGCCCCCGTCCGCCTCGATGACGACGTGGTTGCCCAGCAGCCCGGCGGGGCCCCGCAGCTCGCGCAGCGCGGTCTCGGCGACCATCGCCACCAGCCACGGCCACGACGTGCGGCTGCGGTGGTCGCGCGCCCGCTGGTGGACGGTGACCACGGTGCCGGCCAGGGGCGCGTGGACGGGTTCGCCGAAGGCGGGGAACTCCTCGGGCGGTCGGCTCAGCGGGCGCCAGGCGACGTCGGGGCGGGAGCCGTCGGCGGGCTCGGCGGCCAGGGCCAGGGCGTAGGTCTGGCCGTAGGCGTGGGCGCCCTGGCTGGGCACGGCGTCGGCCGGGCCGGTCAGCGCCATCCAGCGCCCCCGCACCGGCGGCAGGACCGTCCGGGGCTCGCACCGCACCCGGCCCAGCCGCAGGTAGACGAGTAGGCCGAGCGCGAACAGGGGGCCGCGCACCCACCAGGACAGCCCCGCGAACCCGCCGAAGGCCAGCGCCGCGGTGCCGGCCCACATCAGCGGCATGCGCACCCGCGCCAGCAGGATCGGGAGCGGGGACAGGCGGCGGGCGCGGTCGGGCGGCGCGGCAGGGGGCACGCCCCCATCATGGCGCACCAAGCACGGAAAAGGGCGGCCGCGGACCGTGCCCCCGGTCCGCGGCCGCCCCTCGGGTTCACGCCGTGCGCGGGGTCAGGAGCCCCCGCCCCCGCGCTCCTCGCCGGCGTTGCCGCGGGCGCGGTCCTGCTCGGCCTGGCGGCGCAGGTACTCGGTGGCGGAGCCGCCGGCCTTGTCGATCTGGTCGTCGTACTTGCCGCCGGTGCGGTCCTTGGCGAACTCCTCGGCCTTGTCGACGCCCTTGGCGACCTGGTCGCCGTGGTCCCCGGCCGCGTCCTTGAACTTGTCGAAGGCACCCATGCCTTCCACCTCCTGCTCGCAGCGACGACGTTCGTCGGTCGTCTGGGCATACCCGCCGCGACCACCGGCTACTCCGATGCGTAGCACCACGGTCGCGTAAAGCGACGCACGGAGCGGGGCTAGACGCCCAGGATGAGGCGGGCGATGGAGAAGTAGATCAGCAGGCCGGTGGCGTCGACCAGGGTGGAGACCAGGGGCGCGGAGACCACGGCGGGGTCCACCCCGACCCGGCGGGCGAGGATGGGCATGGTGCTGCCGATGACCGCCGCCCACGTGCAGATGGCGATCACCGCCACCGCCACCACGGCCGCGATGCGCAGGCCCACCAGCGCCGTGCCCACCACCAGCGCCACACCGGCCAGCATGAGGCCCAGCAGCACGCCGACCCGCGACTCCTTCCACGCCACCATGGGCAGGTCGCGCAGCCGCACCTCGCCCACGGCCAGGGCGCGCACGATCGCGGTGGCCGACTGGGAGCCGACGTTGCCGCCGGTGCCGGTGAGCATCGGGACGAACAGGGCCAGCGCCGTGACCTGCTCCAGGGTGGCCTCGAAGACCTGCATCACGTTGACGGTGAGGGTGGCGGCGACGATGAGCAGCAGCAGCCACACCGACCGGGCGCGCGCCAGGCGCACCACGCCCGCGGCGACGTAGTGGCCCGAGACCGGGCTCGCACCGGACTGGCGGGCGATGTCCTCGGTGTCGGCGGCCTCGATCAGCTCCAGGGCGTCGTCGAAGGTGAGCAGGCCGACGAACCGCTCCTCGGAGTCCACCACCGGCAGCGCCACCAGGTTGGCCTGCTGCATCAGCCGCGCGGCGTCCTCGGCGGGCTCGGTGGCGCGCACCCGGGGCACCAGGACGTCCACGATGTCCTTGATCAGCTCGAAGTCGTCGCTGACCACCAGGTCGCTGAGCTGGACCGTGCCGGCCAGGCGGCGGCCGTCGTCCACCACCGGCAGGGTGTAGACGGTCTCGGCGTCGGCGCCCTTGGCCCGCACCACCTCCAGCGCCCGGCCCACGGTGAGGTCGCGGTGCAGGATGACGGTCTCGGGGGTCATGTACCGGCCCACCGAGCCCTCGGGGTAGCCCAGCAGCGCCGCCGTCATCTTGCGCTCGGCCGGGCTGAGCCCGGCCAGCGCCCGGGTGGCGATCTTGGCCGGGGCCTCCCCGATCAGCCGCGCGCGGTTGTCGGGGTCCATCTCCTCCAGCAGCGCGCGGAACGCGGAGTCGCGCAGGCCCAGCAGGATCTGGTGCTGGTGGTGGGGGTCGAGCTCCTCGAAGACCTCCAGCTCGCGGTCCTTGTCCAGCAGCCGGAAGGGCACCAGCGCGAGGTGGACGTCCATCCGCGACAGCTCGTCGGCGATCTCGTAGGGCTGGTGCTCGGCCAGCCACAGCCGGATCCCGGTGAGGTCGTTGCGTTCGACCAGCGAGGTGAGTTCGATCTCGCGCTCGTCGTCGTCGGCCATGCTGAGCACCCCCTTGTCGATCGCGTGTGGGGCGCGGGGGCCTCTGGACACGGCAACGAGGCACCTCTCGTCTGCCCGGGGAACATGACGACCCTACCGGCACCCGTGGCGGGCCCGGCACGCCGCGCCGCGCCGCCGGGCTCAGTCGCGCCAGATCACAACGAGGGCGGTGTCGTCGTTCTTGCCCTTGCTGAGGGAGTCGACGATCGCCACGGCGCCCTGCTCGAACCCCTTGGCCGAGGCGCCCTCGGCCTCCTGCAGCAGGTGGTCGACCCCGGAGTCGAGGTCCTCGCCGGGGGTCTCGATGAGGCCGTCGGTGTAGAGCATGATGGCGTCGCCGCGCCGCAGCCGGCCTTTGACCGGCGTGTAGGCGGTGTCGGGCAGCACGCCCAGCACCATGCCGCGGGCGTCGGTGGGGGTCCACTTGCCGGTGGCGGACTCGTACTGCACGGCGGGCGGGTGGCCGGCCGAGGCGAGGATGTAGTCGCCGGTCTCCAGGTCCAGGCTGAGGTGGACGGCGGTGACGAACCCCTCGCCCAGGGAGGTGCGGATCAGGTGGTCGTTGCACCGGGAGAGGAACTCCCCGCTGGGCACGGCGGCGATCAGCCCGCGGAAGGCGCCCGAGAGCAGGAGCGCGCGGGTTCCGGCGTCCATGCCCTTGCCCGAGACGTCGACCACCGCCACCTCCAGGCGGTCGTCCTGGCGCATCGAGACGACGAAGTCGCCGCCGAAGGAGGACCCGCCGGCCTGGCGCAGCACCGAGGTGCCGCTCCAGCCGGGCGGCAGGTCGGGGAGTTCGCCCTGGGAGCGCAGGCGGTCGCGCAGCTCCAGCAGCATGCGCTCGCCGCTGAGGCCCTGCACGCCCAGGCGCTCGCGCACGCCCGAGAGCAGGTAGGCCACCACGGCGGTGACGCCGATGGTGACGAGCAGACCGGGCCCGACCTGGCCGAAGTCCAGCCTGAAGGCGGTGAACAGCAGGACGGCGGCGTCGACGGCCAGCAGGAACGCCAGGCTCTTGCGCTTGAGCAGCAGCCCGCCGGCGACCACGGTGACGATGACGGAGCTGGGCGGGAACCACCCGGGCGGGCCCCACACCGCGCCCACGCCGATGCCCACGGCCAGCAGGACCAGCGTGATCAGCACCAGGCGGTAGCGGAACAGCACCTTGCGCCGCAGCAGCGCGGCCGCGCGCTGCCACAGCGAGCGCGCGCGGCGCAGGAGTCGGGCGGTCGGCGTGGCGTTCATCGTGCCCGCACTGTAGCGCGCGCGGCAGGGGCGGGCACGCGGCCCGCCGGGCGCCTCTCCGCGCACCCCGTGTATCGGCTGAGCCGATATCTTGCCTGCATACGCACCGAAAATCGCGTCGAACTCCGCATGATCCAGTATGTGCCGAGAATCGCGTGCTCGTCAGTCCAGACGGGCGCCCGGGGCGGAATCCCGGCAAATTCACAGACGCGGGCCGTCGTCAACCCGGTCTTCGGACAGGGCGCAATCCGTACCGGGCGAAAAACCGTTCGCGTCGCCGCGCGCGGGGGTGGTAGGCACGGACCATGTCCATTCCCGCAGATGGTGCCGCTGAGGCGGACCCGGGGCAGGCCGCGCGGTGGAGCCCGCGGGTGCCCGAAGAATCCGAGTTCCCCGCCATCGTCCGCGTCGTCGGCGAGGCCCTGCTCGGCGGCAAGAACGACGCCGAGTTCTACCGCGGTCTCACCGACCTCGACCGCACGCTGACCGTCTTCGACGGCCCCCAGCCGGTGGGCAGCACCACCTCCCACGGCTTCACCATGACCCTGCCCGGCGGCCCGCGCCCGGTCGCCGCCGTCTCGGCGGTGGGCGTGTGGCCCACCCACCGGCGGCGCGGCATCCTCAGCGCGCTGATGCGCCGCCAGTTGGCCGACATCCGCGCACGCGGCGAGGACGTCGCCGCCCTCTTCGCCAGCGAGGGCGGGATCTACGGACGCTTCGGCTACGGACCGGCGGCCGCCGCCGTCTCCTTCACCCTGCCCACGCGCGACGCCGCGCTGCGCCCCGACGCCCCGCGCGACCCCGCGCTGCGCCTGCGGCTGCTCGACGCCGCCGACGCCCGCAAGGAGATCGCCGTGGTGCACCAGGCGGCGGCGCCGCAGCGCGTCGGCGAGTTCCAGCGCGGTGACGCGTGGTGGACCCGCGTGCTGCGCAACCCGCCGGGCAACCCGTTCAGCGACCTCCGGTGCGCCGTGGCCGAGGACGACGCCGGCCCGCTGGGCTACGTGCTCTACCGCACCCGCCAGACGTGGGACGACCACGGCGTCGCCGACTGCGCGCTGCGGGTCGAGGAGCTGTACGCCACCGCGCCGGCCGCCCACACCCTGCTGTGGGAGCACGTGCTCACCCGCGACCTGGTCACCACGGTCACCTGCGACATGGCCGCGCCCGACGACCCGCTGTTCCACCTGCTGGCCGACCCCTACCGGGCGCGGCGCCGGCACGTGGACAATTTGTGGATCCGGCTGGTCGACCTGCCCTCGGCGCTGGAGCGGCGCTCCTACGCGGCGCCGGTGGACGTGGTGCTGGAGGTCGCCGACCGCCACTGCCCGTGGAACGCGGGCCGCTGGCGGCTGACGGCCGACACCGCGGCCGCCCGCTGCCGGCCCACCGACCAGGAGCCCGACATCCGACTGGACACGGCGCACCTGGGCGCGGCCTACCTGGGCGGCACCCGCCTCGGCGGCTACCTGGCGGCCGGGTTGCTGACCGAGGTCGCGCCGGGCGCGGTCCAGCGGCTGGACACCGCGCTGCACCGCGCCGATCTGCCCTACTGCGGCAACGTCTTCTAGGCCGCGCACCCCGGGATCCGGAGCGGCGCGCGTGCGGGGCGGGCACGCCCGCTCCGCACCGCGCCGGGCGTTCGCGGGGTTCTCAGCTCAGCCGATCCGTATTACCGTCACGGCAGAGCGTCAACGGCCGGCGGCGGCCGCGGCGGGGCCGGAGCGCACCGCCGCGCACCCGCCGCGCCGCGCGCTCACCGGACCCGGCGGATCCGCGCACCGGCAGCGCCGCGGATCCGCCGGGCCGGGCCGCACCCCCGCGATGGCGGCGGGGGCGGGCCGCACCTGCGCGCGGTGGCGGTGGGGCGGGCCGGGGCGGCCCCGGCTCCGATCCGGCCCCGCTAGGGCAGCGGCGGCAGTTCGCCCGACTCCTCGTAGCGCGACAGCATGCCGATGCGCCGGCTGTGCCGGTCCTCGCCGCTGTAGGGGGTGGCCAGGAAGACCGCGACGAACGACGTGGCCTCCTCGGCCGTGTGCATCCGGGCGCCCAGGCTGAGCACGTTGGCGTCGTTGTGCTCGCGCGCCAGCCGGGCGGTCTCCTCGCTCCAGGCCAGCGCCGCGCGCACGCCCTTCACCTTGTTGGCGGCGATCTGCTCGCCGTTGCCCGAGCCGCCCAGCACCACCCCCAGCGACCCGGGGTCGCCGGCGACGCCCTCGGCGGCGCGCAGCACGAAGGGCGGGTAGTCGTCGGCGGGGTCGAGCGCGGCGGGGCCGGCGTCGACGACCTCGTGGCCCTGCTCCTTGAGCCAGGTCACCAGATGTTCTTTGAGATCGAATCCGGCATGATCGGATCCAAGGTAAACACGCACGTCGTTCAGTTTCCCATGGCACGCGCCCGCCCCCGGCGCGCAGCACCGGGGGCGGGCGTAACGGATTGGCGGGGCCGCTGCGGCGCGGGCGCTAGATCAGGGGGACGCCGGTGGCGATCGAGGCGATGGCCATCCCCATGGCGGCGAACAGGGCCAGCGACAGCACCGCGACGACGTTCACCAGGACGATGGCCTTGATGTCCTTGCTCAGCGGGCCGGCCTTGGACTCCGTCGGCTTGCTCAACTCACACCTCGGGTATCGGGGTACGGACACGGCGCGGGCGCACCACGCCACTGCACGCCGATCCTGCCATACGTCCGCGCGTGCCCCGCGCCGGGGCGGCGCTAGCGCTGGATGCCCTTGATCTCGCAGAACTCCTCGATGCCGGGCAGGCCCCACTCGCGGCCCACGCCGGACTGCTTGTAGCCGCCGAAGGGCAGCAGGGGCTGCGTGCGGGCGCCGTTGACCTGGACCTGGCCGGCGCGCAGGCGCCGGGCCACGCGCAGCGCGCGGTCGGGGTCGCCCGACCACACCGCGGCGGCCAGTCCGTAGTCGGTGTCGTTGGCGATGGCCACGGCCTCGTCCTCGGTGTCGTAGGGGATGAGCGCGACCACGGGGCCGAAGATCTCCTCACGCGCGATACGCATGCCGTTGTCGACGTCGGCGAAGACGGTCGGGCGGACGTAGTAGCCGCGCTCGCGCCCGGCGGGGGGCTCGGAGCCGCCCACGACGATGCGGGCGCCCTCCTTGACCCCGGTGTCGATGTAGTCGCGCACCCGGTCCAATTGGGCGCGCGAGACCAGCGGGCCCATGCGCACGCCCTCCTCGAAGGGGTCGCCCGGCTCGAACCGGGACGCGGCCTCGGCGGCCAGCCGCTGGGCCTCGGCGTAGTGGTCGCGGTGCACGAGCATGCGGGTGAGGGCGTTGCAGCTCTGCCCGGTGTTGCGCATGACGTCGGCGACCCCGGCGGCCACGGCGGCGGTGAGGTCGGCGTCGGGCAGGATCACGTTGGGCGACTTGCCGCCGAGTTCCAGGGCGACCTTCTTGACGGTGGCGGCGCCGACCTCGGCGACCCGCTTCCCGGCGCGGCCCGAACCGGTGAAGGACACCATGTCCACGCCGGGGTGGGCGGCGACGGCCTCGCCCACGACCGGGCCGGTGCCCGAGACGAGGTTGAACACGCCCGGCGGCAGGCCGGCGTCGTGCAGGGCCTCGGTGAGGGCGTAGGCGGCGAGCGGGGCGACCTCGGTGGGCTTGAGCACCACGGTGTTGCCGACAGCCATGGCCGGCACGGCCTTCAGCACGATCTGGTGGAGGGGGTAGTTCCAGGGGGTGATGGCGCCGACGACGCCGAAGGGCTCGCGGACGACGAGGGAGTCGCCGACCGGTTCGCCGCCGAACAGCCGCTCGTGGTGGGTGTCGAGGAGGTCCAGGAAGGTCTGGAACATCAGCAGCGGGAACCCGGTCTGCACGCCGTTGGCGAACCGCAGGGGGGCGCCCATGTCGGTGGCGATGGCGGCGGCGATGTCGGTGGAGCGCTGCCGCAGCAGCTCCAGCGCGCGGGCGAGGACGGCGCGGCGCTGGGGGTAGGGCAGGGCGGACCAGGCGGGGAAGGCCGCACGGGCGGCGTCGACCGCGCGGTCGACGTCGGCGGGGTCGCCGGCCGGGACGGAGTCGACGACCTCCTCCGTGGCGGGGTTGACGACGTCGATGGCGGCGCTCGACACCGACTCGGTCCAGGTGCCGTTGAGGTAAAGGGATCGCATAGGAACCACGTTCCCAGAACGGGATTCTATTACTCCGCCGAACCCCGGAAGTGGGGCGGACCGGGACACCCGATCGGGGTGGCGGTGGGTGCGGCGGGCGGGACCGGCCGCAAGGGCCGCCACGGACGCGGCGCGGGCGCGGCGCGGGCGCACGGAAAGGGGGACGGCCCTGCCTCGCCGGGCCGTCCCCGCCTCCCGGAGGCCGCCGGACTACCAGTGCGGCGGGCGCTCCTCCAGCAGCCGTTCGATGTTGTTGTCGCGGTCGGGGTCGCCCCAGCCCGGCCCGCGCTCGTCGCTGGTGGTGTCGGGCAGGATCTCCAGCCCGTCCTCGAAGAGGTCGACCGGGCGGTCGTCCTCGGGTCCGCTCATCGCTGCCGCCTTCCTTGCGTGCTCTGCCTGCCCGTTTCTACCGGTGGCCGCGCCCCTGTGTCCGGTGGCCGCGCCCCGTGTCGCGGTGCGCGGCGGTGCGGCGGCGCGCCGCCGCGGCGCTCCGCCGCCGGCCGGACGCGGCACGACGGCCGGGCCAAGCCCTAGGGCCGCCCGGCCTCGTCGTCGAAGACGGGTTCGCGCGTGCGGCTGCGCTTCAGCTCGAAGAAGCCGTCGGTGCCGGCGACCAGCCGCACACCGTCCCACAGCCGGCCCGCGGCCTCGCCCTTGGGCGCGGGCGAGACGACCGGGCCGAAGAACGACATGCCCTCGACCGAGATCACCGGGGTGCCGACGTCGTAGCCCACACGGTCCATGCCGTCGTGGTGGGAGCGGCGCAGCGCCTCGTCGAACTCGTCGGTGCGGGCCGCCTCGGCGAGGTCCTCGGGGAGTCCCGCCTCGCGCAGCGCCGCCCGGACGGTGTCGTCGGAGCGCGGCTCCTTCCGATTGTGCAGGCGGGTGCCCAGTGCCGTGTAGAGGGGGCCCAGAACGTCGGACCCGAACCGCTGCTCGGCGGCGATGGCCACCCGCACCGGTCCCCACGCGTCGTCCAGCAGCGCGCGGTAGTCGTCGGGGAGGTCGCGCCCCTCGTTGAGGACGCTGAGGCTCATCACGTGCCAGCGCGGCGTGATCGGCCGCACCTTCTCGACCTCCAGCAGCCACCGCGAGGCCATCCACGCCCACGGGCACACCGGGTCGAACCAGAAGTCGACGGGGACGACGTCGCCGTCCCGCTCCTCGCCAGCACTCACGTGCGTCTCCTTTTCGATCCTCGCTGGTCGCCGCGGCGGCGGCCGCCGGGGGGGCACGCGCCGCGGCGCGGCGGCCTCCACCGCCGGCATGCCGCGGCCAAGGGCCCGGCCCGCACCCTGCTGCAACCTTCGCGCCGGGTTCCGCATTCCGGCGCCGGGCGTGGCAGGATCGGACCGGCAAAGCATTGCACCCCCTGCGCAGGTCCCGGCGGCAACGCGGCTGTTCGCGGGGGACGACAGCGATAGAGGCCGACGAGGACGCCGGCCCGAAGGGAGCGACGTGGCGGGCAACCTGACACGCGACGAGGCGCGCGAACGCGCGCGCATCCTCAGCGTGGGCTCCTACACCGTGGAGCTGGACCTCACGGCAGGCGACCAGACCTTCCCCTCCCAGACGGTGGTGGAGTTCGAGTGCGCCGAGCCGGGCGCCGAGACGTTCATCGACCTGGTGGCGCCCTCGGTGTCCTCCGTGGTGCTCAACGGCGAGGAGCTGGACCCGGCCGAGGTGTTCGACGGCGGCCGCATCCGGCTGCCCGGCCTCAAGGCGCGCAACGAGCTGCGGGTGCTGGCCGAGTGCGCCTACATGCGCACCGGCGAGGGCCTGCACCGGTTCGTCGACCCGGTCGACGGCGGCACCTACCTCTACACGCAGTTCGAGACGGCCGACGCGCACCGCATGTACGCGTGCTTCGACCAGCCCGACCTCAAGGCGACGTTCGAGCTGACCGTGTTCGCGCCCGCCGACTTCCAGGTGGTGTCCAACAGCGCCCCCGACGTGGCGGGCACGGCGGTGGAGGACCCGGCCGGGCCGAAGTCGCGCTGGCACTTCCCGGCGACCAAGCCGATGTCGACCTACATCACCGCGCTGATCGCCGGCCCCTACCACGTGGTCCGCGACGAGCACGACGGGATCCCGCTGGGCGTCTACTGCCGGGCCTCGCTGGCCGAGCACCTCGACGCCGACGCGATCCTCGAGGTCACCAAGCAGGGCTTCGACTTCTACCACCGGCTGTTCGGGGTGCGGTACCCGTTCGGCAAGTACGACCAGCTGTTCGTGCCGGAGTTCAACGCCGGGGCGATGGAGAACGCCGGCGCGGTGACCTTCCTGGAGGACTACGTCTTCCGCTCCCGGGTCACCGACGCCCGCTACGAGCGCCGCGCCGAGACCATCCTGCACGAGATGGCGCACATGTGGTTCGGCGACCTGGTCACCATGCGCTGGTGGGACGACCTGTGGCTGAACGAGTCGTTCGCGACCTTCGCCAGCGTCTACTGCCAGGCGCAGGCCACCAAGTGGACCGACGCCTGGACCACCTTCGCCAACATCGAGAAGGCGTGGGCGCTGCGCCAGGACCAGCTCCCCTCCACCCACCCCATCGCCGCCGACATCCCCGACATGCAGGCGGTGGAGGTCAACTTCGACGGCATCACCTACGCCAAGGGCGCCTCGGTGCTCAAGCAGCTGGTGGCCTACGTGGGTGTGGACGCCTTCTTCGCGGGCGTGCGGGCCTACTTCGCCGAGCACGCGTGGGGCAACACCGAGCTGTCGGACCTGTTGCGCCACCTGGAGGCCGCCTCCGGGCGGGACCTGTCGGCGTGGTCGCGGGAGTGGCTGGAGACCGCCGGCGTCAACACGATGCGACCGGAGTTCGAGGTCGGCGAGGACGGCGCTTTCACGTCCTTCGCGGTGCTTCAGCAGGCGGCCGAGGACTACCCGACGCTGCGCTCGCACCGGCTGGCGATCGGCCTCTACGACCGCACCGACAAGGGGATCGTGCGGCGCCACCGGGTCGAGCTGGACGTGTCGGGGCCGCGCACGGAGGTGCCGGAGCTGGTCGGCCAGGCCCAGCCGGACCTCATGCTGATCAACGACGACGACCTCACCTTCACCAAGATCCGGCTGGACGAGCGCTCGCTGCGCACCGTGGTGGAGGGCGCGGGCGACATCACCGAGTCGCTGCCGCGGGCGCTGTGCTTCGCCGCCGCCTGGGACATGACCCGCGACGCTGAGATGGCGGCCCGCGACTACGTCAAGCTCGTCGTGTCGGGCATCGGCGGGGTCAGCGACGTGGCGGTGGTGCAGATGCTGCTGCGCCAGGCCGTCTCGGCGCTGCACAACTACACCGACCCCGCCTGGCGCGAGACCGGCTTCGACCTGGTCGCCGGACGCCTGCGCGACCTGCTGACCGCCGCCGAGCCGGGCGGCGACCTGCAGCTCGCCTACGCCCACGGCTTCGCCGACGCGGCCGTGAGCAACGAGCACCTGTCGCTGCTGCAGGGCCTCTACGACGGCGCGATCACGGTCGACGGGCTCACCATCGACACCGACCTGCGCTGGACCCTGCTCCGCCGGCTGGTGGCGGCCGGGCGCGCCGACGAGAAGGAGATCGCGGCCGAGCTGGACCTCGACCCCACCGCCACGGGCGAGCGCCAGGCGGCGGCCTGCCGGGCGGCGATCCCCACCTCCGAGGCCAAGGCCGCGGCGTGGGACCGCATCGTCTCGGGCAGCATGGCCAACGCCGAGTTCCGCGCCACCCTGGCCGGGTTCACCGAGCCCGGCCAGCGCGAGCTGTACCGGCCCTACGTGGACCGCTACTTCGACCAGCTCGAAAAGGCGTGGCGCGACTGGACCGGCGAGTTCGCCCAGACCTTCGCGGAGATGGCCTACCCCAGCCACCTCATCGAGGAGGAGACGATCGCGCGGACCGAGTCCTACATCGCCGACCGGTCCCCCGCCCCGGCCCTGCGCCGCCTGCTGGTGGAGGGCGAGGCGGGCGTCCGCCGCGCCCTGGAGGCCCGCCGCCGGGACGCCGAGGCGGCGGCTGAGTAGAGCACGGCTCGACCGCTGAGGGCCTGGGCCGGTGGCCGACCGTTCGGTCGGCCACCGGCCCGAAGCCTGTTCCGAGGGGGGACGGCCGAGGGCGGCGGATGCCAAGGCTCGCGGTCACCGGTGCTCCGGGCGCATGGCCAAGGTCCGCGACGGGGCGGCGACGGCAGCGAGCGGCCGGGGCAGGCGGCCTTGGGGATCGAGGCGGGGGGCGCGGGCTCAAACGAGGCGGCGGGAGCGGGGGTGTTCCCGGGTTGGGGAAGACCGGCCCCCGCCAGTCCTGATTCGGGTGGGCCCGGCACGCCGGACCGCCCGAATTGTCGTCAATGCACCCTCGGCCGTCTCGTCATATGAGACACAGAGGCGTCTTTCACGAGGATCTAGCATTCTCGACACTCGTTTCGGCGAAAAACCATGACTCACCGCTTCAAGAAACGGACATAGGACCCAAAATGGGTGGCCATATGCGAGAGTCATCTCACATCATGGACAAACAGCGGCCTTTCACGCCGGAAGGCCGGCCTTTTCCCGCCCAACACAGAGGACAATGCGGACAATAGGCCGCAAATGTCTTAGTTGAAAGTAGACCTGTTGCGGGTTCTGGTCGCCCGCCCCCTCGAAAGAGCGATCCCACCTGCGGAGCGGGCGCCGGACCGGGCGGCGCCCAACCGGCCGACCCAGCCGGCGCGCACCCCTCGATAGCCCGTTGCCAAACGAAAAGCGCTTGCCCGACCGCCCACGTCACGGCCGCAACCACACTCCCCCGGAACCGACTGTTCGCCCGGCTCAGGTGAGTGACGCTACATCTCCAGTCCGGTCTCCAGCTCCGAACTCAACCGCAGCCCCGGCTCCGCCTCCCCCGACCGGGAATCCGCCCCGGCCCCTGCCGCAGATCCCGCCTCGGTTCCGGTCCCCGCGCCCGGCCCCCTCCCCGCCTCCGCGTCGGTGCTCGCCCCCGGCCCTCTGTACGCGGGGTCGGTCAGAGGGCGGAGCACGCGGCGGGCGGTCTCGGCCAGGCGGGGGTCGGCGATCAGTTCGTCCAGCAGGACGGGTTCGCCCTCGGCGCTGGTCAGCGGGATGCGCCAGTTGGGGTAGGCGTCGCTCGTCCCCGGCTGGTTCTGCATGCGGCGGTCGCCGACCACGTCCGTCAGCGCCACGCCGATCAGCCTGGCCGGGGTCTGGGCGAGGTAGGCGTGCAGGGCCGTCACCACCGTCGCGGGCTCGGAAAGCGGGTCCACGCCGGGGTCCAGCAGTCCCAGGCCCACCAGGCGGTCGCGCCAGGCGGCCACGGCCGCCTCGGCGTCGGCGCGCTCGTCGGCCGCCGGGCGGCTCAGCAGTCCCAGCCGGTCGCGCAGCTCGACGTGCTCGGCGGACAAGTAGGAGGCCACCGGCGGCAGGTCGTGGGTGGCGACCGTGGCCAGGCAGTCGGCGCGCCACTCCTCGGGTCGGCGGGGGCTGCCGTCGTCGCGGCGCTCGAACCACAGCACCGAGGTGCCCAGCACGCCGCGCTCGCCCAGGTGGTCGCGCACCCACGGCTCGACCGTGCCCAGGTCCTCGCCGATGACGGCGGCGCCGTGGGCCTGGGCAGCCAGCAGCAGGCTGCCGACCATGCCCTCGTGGTCGTAGCGCACGTAGGTGCCCTCCGCCGGGGACGCCCCCTCGGGCACCCACCACAGCCGGAACAGCCCCATGATGTGGTCCATCCGTACGCCGCCGGCGTGCCGCAGCACCTGCCCGAGGACCTGGCGGAAGGGGTCGTAGCCCAGTTCGGCCAGCCGCACCGGGTGCCACGGCGGCTGGCCCCAGTCCTGGCCCTGCTGGTTGAACTCGTCGGGCGGGGCGCCCACGCTCACGCCCGGCGCGATGGCGTCGCCGAACATCCAGGCGTCGGCGCCGCCCGGCTGCACGCCGATGGCGAGGTCGTGCACGATCCCGATGGACATGCCGGCCGCGCGGGCGCCCGCCTGCGCCGCCGCCAACTGCTCGTCGAGGACCCACTGGAGCCACCGGTGGAACTCCACGGCGGGCCAGCGGCGCAGCGCCTCGGTGCCGACGGCGTGCGCGCGGACGTCGCGCAGCTCGAACGGCCAGGCGCGGTAGTCGCGCCCGTGCTCCTCGGCCAGCGCGCACCAGGTGGCGAACTCCACCAGCGAGGCGCCCTCGCGCTCCAGGTACGCCTGGAAGGCGGCCTCGCGCGCGGGCGGGCGCGGCACCGCGAACAGCATGCCCAGCGCCGTCCGCTTGGCCTCCCAGATGGCGTCGCGGTCGAGCAGGTCGGCGGTGCGGGCGTGCTCGCGCAGCGGGCGGGCCAGGCGCTGGATGGTCTCGCGCTGCGTGGGCTCCAGGGCGGCGTACTCGGGGATGTCCTCGATGCGGATGGACAGGGCCCCGGCGTAGCGGCGGCTCACCGGCAGGTAGGGCGAGGGCTCGACGGGCGTGACGGGCTCGGTGGCGTGCAGCGGGTTGACGATGGTGAAGTCCGCGCCGAGGTCGCGCGCGCTCCAGTCGGCGAGTTCGGCGAGGTCGCGCAGGTCGCCCATGCCCCACGAGGCGCGGGAGCGCACCGAGTAGAGCTGCGCCATCAGCCCCCAGACGCGGCCGTGCTCGGCCACGGGCGGCAGGCGGTCGGGCACCACCAGCAGGGGCGCCTGCTGGCGCACGGCACCGTGCTCGACGTGCAGGGTGTGGACTCCCAGCGGAAGCTGGGGGCCGGGTTCGGCCCAGCCGCCGCCCGCTTTCTCGACCCAGCAGCGGGAGCCGTCGGGCAGCGGGATCTGGGGGGTGCGCCCCGCGCGGGTGACCACGCAGGGCGGCAGCAGCCGGGTGGCCTGGTCGGCCCAGTGGGCCTCCAGGGCCGCGCGCGGCCCCGACGCGTCGACGCCGAGGGACCCCAGCACGTGGCGGAGCGTGTCGACGGCGACGGGCACGCGGCGGCCGCGCCAGTCCTCGTAGGTCGTCGCGACACCGTACTCTTCGGCCAGCCGGGCCAGGTCCGCATCACTCACAGATACTGATAATGCCGTACGGGAACGTTCCGTGGCGGGTGCGCCATGCCCGCGTGGCGCCGCCGACCGCGACACACCCGTTTTCGGACTGTCCACCGCCCCCTAAACCGGAAATATCCCTTATCGCTATTCCGGGCTGTTCTGTACGATTCGGTCAATGCAGCCAGCCCAGCCCGACCCGCCGCAGGAGCCGACGCGACCGGCAGAGGCGGCGCAGGCGGCGCCGACGGGCGCGGCGCGGTCCGTGCTCGACTCCTACCGCCGCCTCTTCGCGATCCCCCACGTTCCCGGCCTGCTCTTCTGGTCGCTGTTCGCGCGGGTGCACATCGGCGGCCTGCCGATCGCCGTCACGTTCCTGGTGGCCGGGTGGACCGGCTCCTACGCCCTCTCGGGGCTGGTGGCGGGCGGGCTGACGGTGGGCACGGCGCTGGCCGGGCCGATCCGGGGCCGCATGTCCGACCTCCGCGCCAAGGACCGGCTGCTCACGTCCTCGGCACTCTGCTACGGAGCGGGTCTGGCCGTGCTGGCGCTACTGCCGGGGGCGCTGTGGTGGGTCGCGCTGCCGCTGGCCCTGGCCACCGGCCTGTTCCTGCCCCCGGCCAACCAGATCGCCCGCGCCATCTGGCCGCGCGTCACCTCCGGCCCGACCCGCCAGACCATGTACGCGGCCGAGGCGACGCTGCAGGAGCTGCTGTTCATCGTCGGCCCCCTGCTGGCGGCGGCCGTCGTCGGCCTGACCAACGGGCGCGTCGGCGTGGCGGTCATGGCGGTGCTGTCGGTGGTGGGCGCCCTGGGGTTCGCCTGGTCGCTGCGCCGCGCCGGCCTGGCGGCGCCCGAGTCCCCCGAGGCCGGCACCGGCGCGCCCGCCGGTCCCCGGCGCACCCTGCTGCTGGACCCCCGGATTCTGCTGATCCTGCTGATGTCCATGCTGATGGTGGCCGGACTGGGCGGGGTGGACCTCACCTCGGTCGCCTGGTCCCGGGAACTGGGCACGCCCGGCTACGCCGGAGCGCTGATGGCGGTGTACGCGGCCGGCTCGGCCGTAGGCGGGCTGCTGGCGGGCACGTTCCCCGGCCGCCCCCGCCTGGCCCGGCGGGCGTTCGCCGCCGCGGCGGGCCCGCTGCTGCTGGTGCCGCTGCTGCCGCCGGTCTTCCACCTGCCCTCGCCGTGGCTGATCACGCCGGTGCTGTTCGTGGCCGGGCTGGGCATCGCGCCCACGATCGCCGCGGTCACCGAGCGGGTGGGCGAGATCGCGCCGGCGCACCGGCGCGGCGAGGCCTACGGCTGGCTGTCCTCGGCGATCACCGGCGGCATCTCGGTCGCGGCGCCGCTGACCGGCTGGCTGATCGACCTCGGGGGCGCGGCGGCCGGGGCCGCGGGCTCCGCGGCCTTGGCGGTGGCCGCGGCCCTGGTGGCGCCGGCCCTGCGCCACGGTGCCGCGGGCGGCCCGGCAGCCGCGGACCCCCCGGCGGCCCTGGACGCCCCCGCCGTACCGGGGGTCCCGGCCGTTCCGGACGCCGGAGCCGACGCGCCTACTCCGCCCAGATCGGCGGTTGGCGACCCGCCCACGGGCGCGCCGCCTCCAGCTGAGCCGACAGGGCGAGCAGAGTAGGCTCGCCGCCCGGCCGGCCGCTGAGCATGGCGCCGATGGGCAGGCCCTCGGCGCTCCAGTGCAGCGGCACGCTGACCGAGGGCTGGCCGGTGATGTTGAACAGCGAGGTGAACGGCGTGAACGCGGTCATCCGCCGGAACTCCTCCTCCGGGTCGGCGCCGAAGTGGCCCACCGGCACCGGCGGCAGTGCCAGGGTGGGGGTGAGCACGGCGTCGTAGGGCAGCATCCGCTGCAGCGCCGTCCGCATGGCGCCCTGGAGCCGGGCCGTGGCGCCCATGTAGGCCGCGATCGAGGAGTCGGCGGCGCGCTGCCGCAGCCACCGGGTGAGCGGGCGCAGCCGGTGCTCGTCCTCGGGCCGCACCGGGTTGGCCGCCGCCATGGCCGCCCACACCAGGCTGAAGTCCTCGACGGTGTCGGCGCCGTAGGGGGCGTCGATGTCCTCGACGTCGTGGCCGAGGTCGATGAGCAGCTTGGTGGCGGCCTCGTGGGCGGCCGCGACCTCGGGGTCGATCCGCAGGCCGGGCACCGGCGCGGTGCCGAACCGGGCGATGCGCAGGCGGCCGGGGTCGCGCAGCGCGTAGCCCAGGAAGGTCTCGCCGGCGGGCAGCGCGGGAGCGGTGTAGTAGTCGCCGGGGCGGTTGACGGAGATGATGTCGAGGATGAGCGCGGCGTCGGCGACCGTGCGGGCGATGGGCCCGGAGGTGGACAGTCCGATGTAGTCGGGCTTGAGCGGCCCGGAGGTCACCCGGCCGCGCGTGGGCTTGAGGCCGAACAGCCCGCAGGCGCTCGCCGGGATCCGGATGGAGCCGCCGCCGTCGCCGGCGTGGGCCACCGGCGCGAACCCGGCGGCCACCGCCGCCGCGGCGCCGCCGCTGGAGCCGCCGGCCGAGCGGGTGAGGTCCCAGGGGGTGCGGGCCGGCGGGGCGATGTCGTTCTCGGTGTGGCAGGGCAGCCCGAACTCGGGGGTGTTGGTCTTGCCGGTGATCACCGCTCCGGCCGCGCGCAGCTCGGCCACCACGTCGCAGTCGGTGCCGGCGACGCGGTCGGCGTGGACGGCCGAGCCGGAGGTGTGGCGCAGCCCGGCCACGGGTTCGAGGTCCTTGACGGGCACGGGCACGCCCAGGAGCGGCGGGGGCTCGCCCGGGGTGGCCGAGAGCGCCTCGCGCTCGGCGGCGCGGGCCTGCTCGCGGGCGGTGTCGGCGGCGACGGTGATGAAGGCGCCGACCTGGTGGTCCAGGCGCGCGATGCGGTCGAGGTAGTGCTCGGTGATCTCGACGGGGGACACCTCGCGGCGCCGGACGGCCTCAGCCTGCTGGACCGCGGTGAGGTCGTGAATCTCGGCCATGGGCAGGAAGGGTAGTCCAAACGGGTGTCAGGACGGTCCGCGAGGGGGATCTCTCTAGAGAACCCTGGCAAAGATATGCCTTCCCGGCGGGCAACCCTGTGGACACCGTGATAACGCCGTTTATGGCGGGCAAGTAAAGTGTGAGATTCAATGTACTAGGACTCGCATATGGATCGAACTACTCTTTCCAGCGTGCAACCGGCAAGCAGAGTCAACGGCGCCCCCGCCGACACTGCCCAGCAGCAGAAACGCGGCGGCTCGCCCTTCAGTATCTCCCGCACCGCGAATTCACGCGGTTCCCAGGGCTCCAATGGAGCAGCCCGAAAAACATACGGCGCGCTGGCCTCCGCCACGGGGCGGCGCATGCTCATCCGCGGGGCGGTCGCCGTCGCGGTGGGCGTGGCCGCCGGCCTCCTCACAGCCGACTGGCGCATCGGCGCCACCCTGGGCATCGGCACGCTCGTCGCCTTCGTGGTCCACGCCTCGCGCCGCTACTCCGAGGTTCCGCGCTGGCGCCGGCCCAACGCCGCCCAGCGCCGCACCGAGGCCCAGCTGCGCCTGATGAAGCGGCTGGGCTACCGCGTGCTGCACGCGCGCGGGATCCCCGGCGGCAACGGCCAGATCGACCACTTCGTGGTCGGCCGGCGCGGCGCGTTCGCCATCGACTCCGAGTCGTGGGACAAGCGGCTCCCGCTGCGCAACAAGCTGGAGAAGCTCTACCACGGCAAGTTCTCCAAGAACGAGCGCATCGACGAGGCGCTTGAGGAGGCCCGCACCGCCCAGAAGCTGATCAGCGAGCGCCTCGGCCGCGAGATCGACATCCGGGCGTCGCTGGCCATCTACGGCCCGAGCATGCCCTGGGACAGCCACAACCTGCGCGGTGTCGACGTGATCACCGGCACCAAGGTCCGCAAGTGGCTGCGCAGCGGCAAGTCCCAGAACCTCAGCGAGAAGGAGATCGAGGAGATCTACAAGGCGGCCGAGGAGGTGCTGCCCGCCCGGTACTAAGCGGTGGGGGCACCCCGCCACCGCCCACCGGCACTCCGGCGCGCGGCCCGGCCCCGGGCCGCCGCACCCCCTTCGGCCCCTCTCCCCCGTCCAGGCGATGGGCGGCCCACCGCCGCCCATCTCACTATGCGGACATCCGGTCTTCCGGGTCGAGACACGGACAGGTCCGCCGCAGCGCTACCATCGAACGAGAACCACACGTCTTCCACGCCTCCCGGCGTCGATGGGAGCACCCCATGCCCGCGCTGCGCTCACGAACGGTCACCCACGGCAGGAACATGGCGGGCGCGCGCGCCCTTATGCGCGCCTCCGGTGTCGAACGCGAGGACTTCGGCAAGCCCATCGTGGCCATCGCCAACAGCTTCACCCAGTTCGTCCCCGGCCACGTCCACCTCCGCGAGGTCGCCGACGTGGTGGCCGCCGCCGTGCGCGAGGCCGGCGGGGTGCCGCGCGAGTTCAACACCATCGCGGTGGACGACGGCATCGCCATGGGACACGGCGGCATGCTGTACTCCCTGCCCAGCCGCGAGCTGATCGCCGACGCGGTGGAGTACATGGTCAACGCCCACTGCGCCGACGCGCTGGTGTGCGTCTCCAACTGCGACAAGATCACCCCGGGCATGCTGCTGGCCGCGATGCGGCTGAACATCCCCACGGTGTTCGTCTCGGGCGGGCCCATGGAGGCCGGCAAGGTCACCGTGGTCAACGGCAACGCCACCACGGTCCGCAAGCTCGACCTGATCGACTCCATGATCGCCTCGGCCGACGAGTCGGTCTCCCAGGAGGAACTGGACGCCATCGAGGAGGCCGCCTGCCCCACCTGCGGCTCCTGCTCGGGCATGTTCACCGCCAACTCGATGAACTGCCTGACCGAGGCCCTGGGCCTGGCGCTGCCGGGCAACGGCACGGTCCTGGCCACCCACGTGGCGCGCAAGCGGCTGCACGAGGACGCCGGCCGCCTGGTGGTCGACGTCGCCCGGCGCTACTACGACGAGGACGACTCCTCGGTCCTGCCGCTGTCGATCGCCACCCCCGCCGCGTTCGCCAACGCCATGGCGCTGGACATCGCCATGGGCGGGTCCACCAACACCATCCTGCACCTGCTGGCGGCGGCCACCGAGGCCGGCGTCAAGTACGGCCTGCCCGAGATCGACGAGCTGTCGCGCCGGGTGCCGTGCCTGTGCAAGGTCGCGCCCAACAGCGCCAAGTACCACATCGAGGACGTGCACCGGGCGGGCGGGATCCCCGCCCTGCTGGGCGAGCTGGCCCGCGGCGGCCTGCTGGACACCTCGGTGCCCACCGTCCACGGCGCCACGCTGGGCGAGTACCTCGCCAAGTGGGACATCGCCGCCGACACCTGCACCGACGACGCCCGCGAGCTGTTCCACGCGGCGCCCGGCGGCAAGCGCACCACCCAGGCCTACTCCCAGGACACCCGCTGGGAGTCCCTCGACACCGACCGCGCCGAGGGCTGCATCCGCGACATCGAGCACGCCTACACCGCCGACGGCGGCCTGGCGGTGCTCTACGGCAACCTCGCGCCCGACGGCGCCATCGTCAAGACCGCCGGCGTCAACGAGGAGCTGCACACCTTCACCGGCCCGGCCAAGGTGTTCGAGAGCCAGGAGGACGCCGTCGACGGCATCCTCAACAAGAGTGTGCAGCCCGGCGACGTGGTCGTCATCCGCTACGAGGGCCCCAAGGGCGGTCCCGGCATGCAGGAGATGCTCTACCCCACGAGCTTCCTCAAGGGCCGCGGCCTGGGCAAGGCGTGCGCGCTGGTCACCGACGGCCGGTTCTCCGGCGGGACCTCGGGGCTGAGCATCGGGCACGCCTCACCCGAGGCCGCCCAGGGCGGCGACATCGCGCTGGTGCGCGACGGCGACACCGTGGTGATCGACATCCCCAACCGGGTGCTGCGCCTGGACGTCGCCGACGACGAGCTTGAGGCCCGCCGCGCCGCCCTGCTGGCGGAGCTGGGCGGGTTCCGTCCGCGCGACCGGCAGCGGCCGGTGTCGGCGGCGCTGCGCGCCTACGCGGCCATGGCGACGTCGGCCTCCACCGGCGCGGCCCGCGACGTGTCGCAGGTGGAGCGCTAGCCCGGCGCGGCCCACGCGGTCCGGCCGGTGCCGTGCGGTGGGCTTCGGTGCGCCCGGCCGGCGCCCCGGAGGTCGGGGGGCCCGGCCGGGCGCACCGGCGCCCGTGCGGGGGTCAGCCGCAGCAGCCCCCGCCGCAGCAGCCGCCCCCGGCGGGTGCGGGCGCGGCGGCCACGCCGCCCACGGCCACGGTCGACAGCAGTTTGACGGTGTCGTCGTGGCCGCCGGGGCAGACCGCCGGGGCGTCGGACTCCGCCATGGGACGCGACAGCTCGAAGGTGTCGCCGCATTCGCGGCACCGGTAGTCGTAACGAGGCATGGCACAAGAATAGGCGCCCGGAGGCGGATGGGACGTGGAGTCCGCTCCGGGCGCCCGGCCGTGCCGGGGTGTCGGCGCGCTAGGCCGCCACCCGTGCCATGTAGGGCGCCCACTGGGGGTCGCCGTGGCTCTCACCGTTGATGAGCCGCCAGTGCAGGCCGCGCGGAACGGTCGGGGTGACGTTCAGCGTCCAGCCCAGCTCGTCGAGCAGGCGGTCGGCCTTGCGGTGGTTGCACGTCTTGCAGGAGGCCACGACGTTCTCCCAGACGTGTCCGCCGCCCCGGCTGCGCGGGATAACATGGTCGATGGTCTCGGCCCGCTTCCCGCAGTAGGCGCAGCGGTTGCCGTCGCGGCGCATCAGTGCCACCCGTGTCAGCGGCACCCGGCGCCGGTAGGGCACTCTGATGTAGCGCCGGAGCCGGATCACCGACGGCACCGAGAGCGCGGTGGTTGCGGAGTGCAGGGCCTTGCCGGCGGAGTCGCCGTGCACGACCTCGGCCTTCTCGCGCAGCACGAGCAGGATCGCGCGGCGCATGGGCAGCGTGGTCAGCGGCTCGTAACTGGCGTTGAGCAGCAGCACGTGGCGGTGGATTGTGTCGCCCTCCGTACTGCGCGCGGTGCTCACGGCGTCTCCCGGACCGGCGTAGCGCACGGCCGTGTCTCATCCCCGGCCAGCCGATCGGCCAGCCAGGAGACCTCCTTGTCAACCGGTCGGACGGCGACCGGCACTGTTCGCGTTGCCACACGGACCTCCCGTGGGTGGTTCCCGCCGAGTAACGTCCCGCATTCAGTGTGCTCGCTCGACCGGCTCCGCCGCCACCCTAATTATGCGTAGGCAGCGAAAACCGGCGGGAAACTCATGATCGTCGGCGGGCCCGCGCACGGCGCCAAGGCGCGCCGGAAGCGCCGGATAGAGTTCTGGTCATGCCTGAACCTCGCTACCCCGCCGCCGAACGCGTGCACTGCCGGGAGGATCTGCACGGCCATGTGGTCGACGACCCCTACCGCTGGCTTGAGGACCCGCGCTCGCCCCAGACCAAGGAGTGGTCCGACGCCCAGGACGCGCTGTTCGCGGCGGAGTCGGAGCGGTGGAGCGGGCGCGAGGAGCTGGGCCGGCGGGTCCAGGCCCTGCTGGGCGCCGGCACGGTCGGGGTGCCGGTCTGGCGGGGCGGGCGGTACCTGTTCATGCGGCGCGCGCCCGAGCAGGAGCACGGTGTGCTCTACCTGGCCGAGCCGGACGGGGTGGAGCGCCCGCTGATCGACCCGGTGGCGCTCGACCCCACCGGCGGCACCACCCTGGACTCCTGGCGCCCCGACCACGAGGGGCGGCTGCTGGCCTACCAGGTGTCCGAGGGCGGCGACGAGGAGTCGCTGCTGCGGGTCATGGACGTCGCCACCGGCGAGGTCGTGGACGGCCCGATCGACCGGTGCCGCTACTCCCCCGTGGCCTGGCTGCCCGGCGGCGAGGCGTTCTACTACGTGCGCCGGCTGGCCCCGGGCGCGGTCCCCGAGGGCGAGGAGCAGTACCACCGGCGCGTCTACCTGCACCGGGTGGGCACCTCGCCCGACGAGGACGTGCTGGTGTTCGGCGAGGGCCGCGACAAGACCGAGTACTACGGGGTCGGGGTCAGCCGCGACGGCCGGTGGCTGGTGCTGACCGCCACCAAGGGCACCTCCTCGCGCAACGACGCCTGGATCGCCGACCTCGCCGAGACCGGGCCCGGGCGGCCCCGCTTCCGCGTCGTGCAGGAGGGCGTGGACGCCGAGGTCGCGCCGCACGTGGGGCGCGACGGCCGGCTGTACCTGGTGACCGACCGCGACGCGCCGCGCGGCCGGCTGTGCGTGGCCGACCCGCGCACGCCCGGCTACGAGCACTGGACCACGCTGGTGGCGGCCGGCCCCGACGCGGTGTTCGGCGGCTACGCGGTGCTGGACGGCCCGGAGCTCGCCGAGCCCCGGCTGCTGGTGTCGTGGCGGCGGCACGCCGTCAGCGAGGTCAGCGTGCACGCGCTTGCCGACGGCCGGCGCACGGGCGCGGTGGAGATGCCCGGCATCGGCTCGATCGGCGGGCTGTCGGCGCGTCCCGAGGGCGGGCACGAGGCGTGGTTCCGCTACAGCGACAGCACAACGCCGGGGGCGGTGTACCGCTTCGACGCCCGCACGGGCGAGGTGGCGCTGTGGGCCTCGGCGCCGGGCGCGCCGGAGGTGCCCGAGGTGCGCACCGAGCAGGTGACCTTCACCTCGCGCGACGGCACCCCGGTGCGCATGCTGGTGGTCTCGCCCCCCGGCGAGGTCCGGCCGCGCCCGGCCATCCTCTACGGCTACGGCGGGTTCTCGATCTCGATGACCCCCGACTACTCCGCGACCGCGCTGGCCTGGGTGCGCTCGGGCGGCGTCTACGCGGTGGCCAACCTGCGCGGCGGCCTGGAGGAGGGCGAGGAGTGGCATCGGGGCGGGATGCTGGGCGACAAGCAGAACGTGTTCGACGACTGCGTCGCGGCGGCCGAGCACCTGGTGGCCACCGGCCGCACCACGCCCGGGCGGTTGGCGGTGATGGGCGGCAGCAACGGCGGCCTGCTGGTGGGTGCGGTGATCACGCAGCGCCCCGACCTGTTCGCGGCGGCGGTGTGCTCGGCGCCGCTGCTGGACATGGTGCGCTACGAGCGGTTCGGGCTGGGCGAGCTGTGGAACGTGGAGTACGGCAGCGCCGAGGACCCCGAGGCGCTGGGGTGGCTGCTGGCGTACTCGCCCTACCACAACGTGCGTGAGGGCGTGCGCTACCCGGCGACGCTGTTCACGGTCTTCGACAACGACACCCGGGTCGACCCGCTGCACGCCCGCAAGATGTGCGCGGCCATGCAGCACGCCACGTCGGCGCCCGTTCGGGAGCGCCCCGTCCTGCTGCGCCGCGAGGCGGAGGTGGGCCACAGCGCCCGGTCGGTCAGCCGCACGGTCCGGCTGAGCGCCGACCAGCTGGCGTTCCTGGCCCACCACACCGGCCTGGAGGTGGCGAAGGACTGACCCGGGCGGCCTGCGACGCATCGCGGCGGGCGCCGGTTTCGCCGTGACCAATCCCGGTCACGGCGCCGGCGCCCGCCGCGTCCTCTTTTCCACCCGTTACATGCGAAGACGCGGGCACACGGATTCGTTTTTCGGTCCGGCGCGAATTACCACCAGCACCAAATTAGACAAATCACCCATTAATCCAAGTAAAGCGTCGCTAAAGTAATTGGCGTTCCACTCTGGGTGAAACGTCAACGAGGTGACGGGAATGGGTGAGGACGACCTTCCCCCGGGTCTTTCGGACGGAATCGACCCGTCCGCGATCACGATCCCGCCGGTGCGGCCCGACGACGTCGAGGAGGCCGGCCGCGCCCTCAAGGGCGCCGGCGGCGACATCCTCGACCTGGGCGAGGACATCAAGGCCGGCTGGAACGGCCTGCGCGGCATCTACTCCGCGCCCGAGGCCGAAACCCTCCTCTCGGCCGTGGACGAGGTGCCCGGCTGGGGCGAGGAGGTCAACGACGCGGCGACCACCGCCGGCGACGCCCTCATCCAGTTCGCCGCCGACGTGCGCCCCATTCTTGAGCGCTGGCGCGGCCTCAAGGCCGACGCCGTGGCCATGCAGGCCCACATCCAGGGCAACGACGACTGGCGCAAGGACGAGGACAAGGTCGAGGAGTTCAACACCCTCAACAACGACCTGATCAAGGTCCAGAACGACTACATGCGGCCGAACGCACCTGCGCCAACGCCATCACCGCCCTGTTCAACGGCACCCGGTTCGTGGCCACCGACCCCGGCTCCCAGCCCGGCCTCGGCCCCAACCAGGTCGCCTACGGCTACACCCGGCCCCCGGAGAACGTGGCGACACCGTGGGCGGTCCCCCAGGAGCACGACGCGCCCTGGTACATGGACGTCGGCTCGGCCCTGGTGGACCTGACCTGGGGATCGCTCAAGGACACCCTGGGCATGTCCGGCTTCCACGACGGCCAGGGCGACTGGACGATCAACCCCGCGACCAGGTGGGAGAACGCCAAGGCCTACTGGGGCGACTCCCTGGCCGGAATCGCCATGCTCGCGGGCTACCACGACGGCGAGTTCAGCCTGTCCACCGCCCGCACCGCGTGGACGGAGGTCGGGCACTCCATGGTGCCGTGGCGGGAGTGGGACGACCGGCCCGGCTACGTGATCACCCAGGGCCTCGTCAACGTCGGCAGCATCGTGGGCGGGGCGATCGCGACCGCCACCGGCGCCGGCGCGGTCGTGGGCGTCCCGCTGCTGGCCTGGCGCGGCACGCGGGTCGTGCGCACTCTGAGCAACCTCGGCGACCTCGGCCCCGGCCGCAACGGCGACGGCGACGGCGGGGAGGGGGCGGAGTTCACCCGCACGGGTTCGGAGTTCGACCTGAGCCGGATCAACGGCCAGGACGCCCCCACCACGAGCGAACTCCAGCAGCGCATCAACGAGGTGCTGGACGTGCGCGCCGAGGAGATCGGCCTGGAGGCCGCCCTGGAGGAGGCCGCCGGCTGGCGCAACCGCCGGCCCGCCCTGGTCGGCGCCCCCGACATCGAGGCCAACGCCGACGGCCCCGACAACCCGCCCTCGTCCACACCGCCGCCCTCCGACACTCCCACGCACTCGCCGCCCACCGGCGGCACGCGGACCGGTTCGCCGTCGGGGTCGGAGACCGGACCCGGTCCGGAGCCGTCGGGCGGAGGCGGAGGTGGCACCGGCGGGCGGGGCGGAACCGGCGGTTCCGGCGGCCTGGGGGGCGACGATCCCGGCCTTCCCGATGACGGCCCCGAAGGCCCCGGCGACCCCGAGGGGCAGCGACCGGAGGACCGGGCCGAGGGCGATCCGACCGACCCGACCGACGCGACGGACCCCGCCGACCCCACTGACCCGCGCGCCGACGACCCGAACGAAACCCCGGGTGAGGAGCCCGCGGGTGATGTCGAGGGCGGCGACCTCGACATCACCGATGAGCGGGACGACGGCGAGGGTGAGGGCGACGGCGACACGTCTCAGCGGCCGCCCAAACCCGAGCGGCTCGATCCCGACAGCCCTCTGTGGCCGGAGGAGGGGAAGCGCTTCGGCGAGGGTGTCCGACTCGACCCCAACACCCGCTACGAACTGCGGGACTACCGGGACAACTACGCGAGTGACGCGGACTACGAGAACGACCGCCCCGAGGTCTTCATCACCAACGACAAGGGCGAGGTCGTCGAGGTCCACACGCGGACGGACCGCGAGAACGCGCAGAACCCGGAACTGATGGATCCCCGGCCGAACGCCACGTACGTGGTCGACGACCGGTACACCTACCGCACCGACCACCTGGGCCGCACCGAGTCCATGGAGGGCGTCCTCGAACTGGACAGCAACGCCCGCAACGACACACAGCAGCGGGCCATCGGGTGGGAAGGCCGGGATTACTACAAGGCCTACAACAAATACCTCACCGATCAGTTCACCGCACAGCACGGGCGCTCACCCAACCCCGGCGAACTCCCCCTCTACGAGGACGTCAACTGGAACGGCGGCCACATGGCGGGCGCGAGCGAGTTCGGCGGAGGCGGTGAACGCCTCAACGTGGTCCCGATGCTGGAGACGGTCAACCAGAAGCGGTCGCACCTGCCCGGTATCGGCGGCAGCTTCCGCAGGCTTGAGGAGGAGTGGGTCCGCCTCCTCAAGCAGGATCCGAAGCCGGAGGTGAGGGTTCGCATTACCAACGTGTACGACCCGAACATGCCGACGCTGACCGCTCCAGACGGAAGGGTGCTGCATCCCCCGCCCACCGATATTTTCGTAGAGTGGGAGGTCAACGGAGTCAAGCACCCCAGTCCTCTCAGGTACCGAAACTCGGACCGGCTGTGAACGCCCGTAAGAGCAGGTAGCCAATGAGAAACCACGACCGCCTCACTCCGTCACAGCAGGAGGCCCTACTGCGCGAGATTGGCCGCACCCTGGTGAAGGCGGCGCCGCGAAACTGGGACGAATTAACTTTGGAGTGTGACGCTCTGTTCGACTTCAGTACCACGAAGGCCACGGCCGTTTTGGATGATGGCAGCACGGAACAGGTGTCCACCCCTGCCGAGGTCGCGGTCAAGCTCGGGCAGTTGCGGGCCGGCATGTACTCACCGGGCAAGGGCACCTGGTACAAAGCGGTCTACAGGGTTACACGCCCGGGTAGGTTCAAGGTCCATTACAGCTACGACGAGGAACCCTCGTTCCCGATCCCGACCCACGACCACGATTTCCTCGTGGATTCCCGCGTGTACCCGCGGGACAACGACGCCACACCCGACTGGCTGCGCCGCCGCCTGGCCGCCGCCCTGGAGGCCGAGGCCATCGCGAAGGCCAACGGCAACTGACCTTTTCTCCGCCGATCCCGCCCGCTGATGTGACCGGCGTCGCGCCGCCGACCCCGGACTTGCCGAACCCCGTCCGAATCCGCGGCCGGTAGCGTGGGGCCGTCCGCGTCGCGAGGAGGAGGGGTTCCAGGTGGAGGCAGTCACCACGGCCGAGGCCGCGCGGGCGGGGGCCGGGGAGTCGCGGCGGCACGTCTACTGGGCGCACGTGCGGTTCGCCGACCTGGACCCGCTCAACCACGTCAACAACGTCCGGATGCTCACCTACCTTGAGGACGCCCGCATCGCGTTCCTGCGGTGGGACGTCCCCGAGGAGTCGCACACCCGCCTGGGCGGCCTGGTCGTGGCCCGCCACGAGATCGACTACCTCAAGCCGATCCTGCTGCGCCGCGACCCCGTCCGGGTGGAGACCTGGGTGACCGAGGTCCGCACCGCCAGCTTCCGCCTGGCCTACGAGATCCGCGACGACGACCACGTCTACGCCCGCGCCATGAGCGTGCTGGTCGGCTACGACACCGCCAAGCAGGCGCCGCGCCGCCTCAGCACCGAGGAGCGCGCCTTCCTCACCGCCCACCTGGAGCCCGCCGCCCCGGCGTGACCCGGCGGAGCACACACGGAGGCGCCATGCGCGTGCTGTACATGCAGGACCGGCGCACGCGCGAGACCCGGCCGTTCCTGACGCTTCACGACGACGGTTCACTGACCACCGACGACCCCCAGATGGCCAGGGCCATTCCCCGGATGCGCAAAAACCACGGTTGGTCCAACGAGTACATCTTCGGGTTCTGGAAGACCAAGGGAAACGCCTACGTCCGCTACTTCGAGGCCGCGGAGTGACCCGCCCGCGCCCGCCCCTGCGTGGGGCCGGTCAACGGTGTTGACTAACCTGGCCGCGTGGGCGAGCACAGACGTTGGGTCATCCTCTGTATCGGGATCGCCGCGCAGATCGCGAGTGTGTCGGCGCTGTTCGGGGTGCCCTTCGTCCTGCCCGAGCTGCGTGCCGCCTACGGGCTGACCATCGCCCAGGCCGGCACCCTGGCCGGGCTGCCCAGTCTGGGGCTGCTGGCCACCCTGCTCGGCTGGGGGGTGGTGATCGACCGCTACGGCGAGCGCTTCACCATGGCGGCCAGCCTGCTGCTGACCGCCCTTGCCCTGCTGCTGCTCGGCGCCGTCGACGGCCCGTGGGGCGCGGGCGCGGTGCTCACCCTGGTCGGGGCGGCCGGCGGGCCGGTGAACGCGGCCAGCGGGCGGCTGGTGCTGGCGTGGTTCTCCGCGCGGCAGCGCGGGCTGGCCATGGGGATCCGGCAGGCCGCCCAGCCGTTGGGCATCGGTGCTTCGGCGGCGCTGATGCCGCTGGCGGCCGAGCACTGGGGGTTCGTCGCGGCGATGCTGCTGCCCGCCGCCCTGGCCGTGGCCATGGTGCCGCCGGTACTGCTGTACACGGGCGCCCCCGGAGCCGATCCGCCCTCGCGGGCGCCCTCCGGCGGCGTCGGCTCCTCCCCCGCGTCCCCCGCCGACTCCGCTGCCGACGCGCCGGGCGCGGGCACCGCCCCGCGTCCGGCCGCCTCCCCCTACCGGCACGCCGCCATCTGGCGGGTCCACGGGGTCAGCATGCTGCTGGGCGTCCCGCAGTTCACCGTCATGACCTACGCGCTGGTCTACCTGGTCACCGAGCACGGCTGGAGCGCGCCCACCGCCGGGGCCGTCATCGCCGCCACGCAGGTGCCCGGCGCGCTGAGCCGCCTGCTGCTGGGCCTGTGGTCGGACCGGCTGGGCAGCCGGCTGCGGCCGGTGCGGATCGTGGCGGTGGTGTCGGGGGCGGCGCTGCTGGGGCTGACGGTGTCCTCGGCCGTGCTGCCGTGGGCGGCGGTACCGCTGCTGCTCGCCTGCCTGGTGCTGTCGATGAGCCACAACGGGCTGACCTTCACCGCCGTCGCCGAGACGGCCGGACTGGCCTGGGCCGGGCGGGCGATGGCGGCGCAGAACTCCCTCCAGGCCGTGAGCACGACCGTGACGCCGCTGCTCATGGGGGTGGTGATCACCGCCCTGGACGGCCTGGACGCGGTGTTCGCGGTCGCGGCGGCGTTCTGCGCGGCGGCGGTGGCCGCCGTGCCCCGCGACCGGGCGGGCGCCGCTCCCCCGCCGTGACGGCCCCGGCCGCGTACGGGTCGGCGGTCGAGCCGGGCGGGACCGGCCGCGCGGCCCCGCCCGGCTCCGGCTAGTCGAACTGGCCGGGCCGGTAGTCGCCGGCGGGCCGGCGGACGATGACGTTGAGCCGGTTGAAGGCGTTGATCAGGGCGATCAGGGACACCAGCGCGGCCAACTGGTCCTCGTCGTAGTGCTCGGCGGCCTTCGCCCACGCCTCGTCGGTGACCCCGCCGCCCGCGTCGGCGATGCGGGTGCCCTGCTCCGCCAGCTCCAGGGCGGCCCGCTCGGCCTCGGTGAACACCGTGGCCTCCCGCCAGGCCGCGACCAGGTTCAGGCGCAGCGCGGACTCCCCCGCGTGGGCGGCGTCCTTGGTGTGCATGTCCACGCAGAAGCCGCAGCCGTTGATCTGGCTGGCCCGGATCTCGACCAGCTCCCGCGTGGCGCGCGGCAGCGTCGAGCCCGCGAGCGCGGTGTTCGCCGCGATGAAGTGCTTCAGGGCCTTGCCCGCGACCGGGCTGCCGGCGAGGTCGAGGCGTGCTTCCATCGTCTGCTCCTTGTGTCGTGTGCCGATGGGACACCCTCGTGACCGATCAGGCCGGCCGGAGCTGACAGTCGATCGTGTGACTCGCGTCACCCGCCCCGTGGTCCGGTCCGGACCGCCGCGGACCCGGCGCCCCCGATCTGCGCCGCGATGCCGTCGAGCACGATGTCCAGGCCGATGCGGAACTGGGTGTCGAAGTCGGTGGCGCCCTCGGCGGCCAGCCGGGCGTAGAGCCCCAGCGCCGGGTAGGCGTCGGCGCGCTCGCCGATGTGCGCCCAGACGCGGCCGCGCAGGTCGGCCTCTGCCGCCGGATCGCGGTGGCGCGCCCGCCACAGGGCCTCTTTGAGCACGTAGCCGTCGACGTAGCCGGTGACGGCGCTGACGGCCGCGGCGACCCGGCGGTCGTCCAGGCCGGTGGCGGCCAGGGCGGCGTGGAACCGCTCGGAGGCGGCCAGCGCGTTGGGGCCCAGCAGCGGCCGGGTGCCCACCAGCGCCGGCACCCAGGGGTGGCGCAGCATGACCCGTCGGCTCTGGGCCGCCTGGGCGGTGACGGCCGCGCGCCACGGGGTGTCCGGCGCGGCCGGCGGGAGCTCGCCGAGGACCGCGTCCAGCGCCAGGTCGAGCACGTCCTCCTTGCCGCTGACGTACTCGTACAGCGACATGGTACCGGCCCGCAGCCGCGCCGCCAGGCGGCGCATGGAGAACCCGGGCACGCCCTCGGCGTCCAGCAGGCCGACCGCCGCCTCGACGATCCGCTCGCGGGTCAGCCGCTCCCGGCGCGGCCGATCGCCGCCGGCGCGCAGCCACACCCCGCCGGGCTCCCCGGCTCCGGCACCCATGCCGACTCCTCCCGTGCGCTGTACGGAAAACCGTACGGCTAACTTAGCGGCCGATCAAAGGACCGTCGACGGGCGGAGAGGAGCCGAAGAGCCATGGCGGACCTGGAGACCGGCACCGGGGCAGCGGCGGGTGCGGACGGTACGGGCGAGGACGGCGCGACCGGGCGCTGGCTGCGCGACTACGCGCTGACGGCGCTGCGCATCGACCGGCTCGCCACCCGGGGCGGCGGCGCGACCGTGCTGATCTACCGCGGCCCCGAGGAGTTGCGCGCGCAGGCGGCGGCCGGGGAGGCGCCCGACCCCGCTCGGCTCGCGGACGACGCCGAACGGCTGCTCGCAGAGATCCCGTTCGATCCGCCGCGCGCGGCCTACCTGAGTGCGCAGGTCCGGGCCATGCGGGCCGTGGCCCGCGGCCTGGCCGGCGCGGGCGCGGCGCCCGCCGACCACGCCCGGGAGTGCCTGGGCGTGGAGCCGCTGCGCCGTCCGGAGGCGGACTTCGCGGCCGCGCACGACCTGCTGGACGCGGCGCTGCCCCCGACCGGCGGCACGCTGACCGAGCGGCTGCACGCCTGGGAGGCCCGGCACGCGCTGCGGCGCCCGGACCTGCTGCCGGAGCTGCTGGAGAGCGCGGTGGCGGAATGCCGCCGACGCACCGAGGCCGATTTCGTCGTCCTGCCCGCCGACGCGTCCGTCGACTTCCGCCTGGTCACCGAGGGCGGCTTCCAGGGCGCCGGGCACTACGCCGGGGGCGCGCGCGGCACCCTGTTCGTCAACACGTCGGTGCCGTTCAACCTGGCCGACCTGCTCTACCTGGTCAGCCACGAGGTCTACCCGGGGCACATCGCCGAGTCCATGCTCAAGGAACGGCACCTGGTGGAGCGGCGCGGGCTGCTCGACCACCGGGTGCGGTTCATGGTCTCGCCGCCGTTCGTGCTCAGCGAGGGGATCGGCCTGCACGCCGAGGAGCTGGTGTTCCCCGGCGACGAGGCCCAGCGGTGGCTGTACGACCACCTCCCGGCCGAGGCCGGCGAGGCGCCCGCCGACTGCGACCTGGCCGCGGTGCACCGGGCCAGGAACGTGCTGTGGGGCGTGTGGGCCAACGCGGCGCTGATGGCGGCCGAGGGGCGCGGCGACGACGAGACCGCCGCCTACCTCACGCGCTGGGCGCTGCTGGACGAGGCCGGCCTGGCGGCCGCCCGGGCCCTGGTGCGCACGCCCGCCATGAGCACCTACGTGCTGGGCTACGACCTGGGGTGGCGGATCGTGGGCCCGTGGCTGGAGGCGCCCGACCGGCCCGAGCGGGTGCGGCGGCTGCTCACCGAGCAGCTGCTGCCGACCGACCTGCTGCCCGCGGACTCCCCGCTGCGCCCCGCACCCGCCGGCTGGCGGCCGGGCGCGGACGGCGGCGCCCCCGGGGTCAGGGGGCGGGGTTCTCCGGCGGACGCACCGTAAGGTCGGCGGTGTCCTCGGCCGCGGGGAGGTCGTCGGGCGCGTTCACCATGCTGTGCGCGGCGTAGACCAGGTATTCCCACAGCTGGCGGTCCAGCGGCTCGGGCAGGGAGAGGTCGTCCACGGCGGCGCGCATGTGGGCCAGCCAGTGGTCGCGTTCACGCGAGCCGATGCGGAACGGGAAGTGCCGCATGCGCAGGCGCGGGTGGCCGCGCTGCTCGCTGTAGGTGCGGGGACCGCCCCAGTACTGCATGAGGAACAGGCGCAGCCGCTCCTCGGCGGGGCCGAGGTCCTCCTCGGGGTAGAGGGGACGCAGCACGGGGTCGGCGGCCACGCCCTCGTAGAAGCGGCGCACGAGGCGGACGAAGGTGTCCTCTCCGCCCACGGCGTCGTAGAACGTCTGCTGGTCTTCGCGCGGGGAAGTCATAGTCGCCCGTCAGCTTATGCGGTGCCGCCCGCGCGCGCGAGCGGCGCCGGCGGCTTCGCCGATGCCTGGCCGGCGGCCCGCGGTCCGGCGCACACCCGGGGAGGGGTGCGCCGGACCGCGGGGCCGGATGTACCGGAGACCGCGGGGGTCAGTCGCGGGTGAGCTTGCGGTGGGTGACCGCGTGCGGGCGCGCGGCCTCGGCGCCGAGGCGCTCCACCTTGTTCTTCTCGTAGGACTCGAAGTTGCCCTCGAACCAGAACCAGTTGGCGCCGCCCTCCCAGGCCAGGATGTGGGTGGCGACCCGGTCCAGGAACCAGCGGTCGTGGCTGGTGATCACGGCGCAGCCGGGGAAGTCCAGCAGCGCGTTCTCCAGCGAGCCCAGGGTGTCGACGTCGAGGTCGTTGGTGGGCTCGTCCAGCAGCAGCAGGTTGCCGCCCTGCTTGAGGGTGAGCGCGAGGTTCACCCGGTTGCGCTCGCCGCCGGAGAGCACGCC
The DNA here is from genome assembly GCF_013410565.1 of Streptomonospora nanhaiensis. NCBI lineage: Bacteria > Bacillati > Actinomycetota > Actinomycetes > Streptosporangiales > Nocardiopsidaceae > Streptomonospora > Streptomonospora nanhaiensis. Next base: position 5,287,632 of record NZ_JACCFO010000001.1, on the reverse strand, counting down.
GGCCGGCTTCTGCTGGTCGGAGCCCTTGAACCCGAACGCGGCGACGTAGGCGCGGCTGGGGATCTCGACGTTGCCGACCTGGATGAAGCTCTCGCCGTCGGAGACGACCTCCCAGACGTTCTTCTTGTCCTCGATGCGGCCCCGGTACTGGTCGACGTAGGAGATCTGCACGGTGTCGCCGACGTTGATGGTGCCGGAGTCGGGCTGCTCCTCGCCCACGATCATCTTGAAGAGCGTGGTCTTGCCGACGCCGTTGGGGCCGATGACGCCGACGATGCCGTTGGGCGGCAGGGAGAACGACAGGTCCTCGATCAGCACGCGGTCGTCGAAACCCTTGGTGAGGTTCTTGACCTCGACCACGGTGGTGCCCAGGCGCGGACCCGGCGGGATCTGGATCTCCTCGAAGTCCAGCTTGCGGGTCTTGGCGGCCTCGGCCGCCATCTCCTCGTAGCGCTGCAGGCGGGCGCGGCTCTTGGTCTGGCGGGCCTTGGCGTTGGAGCGCACCCATTCCAGCTCGTCGGCCAGGCGCTTCTGCCGCTTGGCGTCCTTCTGGCCCTCGACCTTGAGGCGGGCGGCCTTGGTGTCGAGGTAGGTGGTGTAGTTGCCCTCGTAGGGGTAGAGCTTGCCGCGGTCGAGTTCGAGGATCCAGGTCGCGACGTTGTCGAGGAAGTAGCGGTCGTGGGTGATCGCGATGATGGTGCCCGGGTAGCCCTCCAGGTGGGTCTCCAGCCACTGCACGCTCTCGGCGTCGAGGTGGTTGGTGGGCTCGTCGAGCAGGAGGAGGTCGGGCTGCTCCAGCAGCAGCTTGCACAGCGCCACGCGGCGCTTCTCGCCACCGGAGAGGGTGGTGACGTCGGAGTCCGGCGGGGGGCACCGCAGGGCGTCCATGGCCTGGGCGAGCTGGCTGTCGAGGTCCCAGGCGTTGCGGTGGTCGAGCTGCTCCTGCAGCTTGCCCATCTCCGCGAGGAGTTCGTCGGAGTAGTCGGTGGCCATCTTCTCGGCGATGTCGTTGAACTGCTGGAGCATCGCCTTGGTCTCGGCAACGCCGTCCTCGACGTTCTGCAGGACGGTTTTCTCGGGGTCGAGGCGCGGTTCCTGGGCGAGCAGGCCGACGCTGAAGCCCGGCATGAGGCGGGCCTCTCCGTTGGACGGCTGCTCGACCCCGGCCATGAGCTTCAGCAGCGTGGACTTACCCGCGCCGTTCGGCCCCACCACGCCGATCTTCGCCCCGAGCAGGAACTGCCCCGAGACGTCGTCAAGCACGACCTTGTCGCCGTGCGCCTTGCGCACGTTTCGCAAGCTGTAGATGTACTCCGGCATGCCTCCAAGCCTAGGGTGTGGGCGCAGGTGCCCCGGCCATGCGCGGGTGCGGGCGGCGGCCGGGCGCGGGGCGGCCGCGCGGGGCGCGGGCGGCGGGGTCACGGGCTGTCCAGGGGCCGGACCGCGTCCAGGCGCTCGGCCGGGAAGCCCTGCCAGGGCAACCCGGCCCGCAGGGCCTGGCACAGGAGGTCGGCCAGCGGGTAGCCGGGATCGGCCGCGCGCACGAGGTCGAGGGCGGCGTCGGCCAGCGCGATGTCGCCGCGGGTCCAGGCCGCCACCGCCAGCAGGCACCCCGGCGCGGGTCGGTAGCCGGGCTCGACGTGGCGCAGCACCTCGCGCCACAGCCGCACGTGGGCGTCGGCCGTGCCGGGGTCGATCCGCACCCAGGCGTCGTCGCGCACCCGCACGCAGGTCAGCAGGACGCCCAGCCACGCCAGGTGGTCGGGGGCGCGCGGGAGGTCGCCCCGCAACGCCGCCGCGATCGCGGTCCGCACCACGCGGGCGCCCTGCACCCGGAACCGGGGGCCGAAGGAGTCGCGCCCGGGCGCCGCCGCGCGCAGGCGGCGGCCGCGGCGCTCGGCCCGGCGGGTGGCGGCGCGCATGGGCGCGCGGGCGGCGCCCTCGACCGGCGCGAGGTAGGCGCGGATTCGGTTCAGGCTCTGCCAGGCGCTGAGGCCGTTGGCCACGGCGGTGGCCGACACCGCCGAGGCGGCGAGGTCGAGCGCCACGCCCTCGGCCGGGCAGCAGGCGGGTGAGTCGCACACATAGGACCAGTAGCGGCCGTCGGCGACCCGCAGCGCCTCGCCCACGGCGATGCCGGCCTCGGCGGCGCAGCGGCGCAGGGCGTCGACGCAGCGGGTGATGTCGGCGGCGGGTCCGTAGCCCACGATCAGCGCGGTGCCGCAGTCGTCGGCCCGCAGCCCGGTGACGAGGTGGCGCGCGGCCTCGGCGGGGTGCGCGGTGATGTGCTCGCCCAGGTCGCAGCGGAAGAGGGTGTGCAGGCGCGGGGTCGCGCCGCGCAGGCCCAGCACGACGAGGGTGTCGTTGGGGTGGTAGCCGAGCAGGTAGGGGACGGCGGCGACGATGTCGGCGGGTGTGGTGAGGGTGAGGACGGCGGGGGTGCGGGGGGCGGTGGGGTTCGGACGGTTGGCTTCCATACACCCAGCGTGATCAAATCGAACACGCTGAGCAACGACAACCGGGTCGGCTGTGGACAACCGCGGGCGCGCGGTGGGGGTCAGGGCTCCTGTCCGCCGGCGGCGCCCGAACCGCTGGGCGCGTCGGGCCGCCCGCCCTCGGTGGCGCGGGGACGCGGCACGTGGCGGGCCATGGAGGGCTCGGGCGGGGCCTCGGGCACGGCGGGGCCGGGCCGGCGGGCGGTGACCGCGGGGCGGGTCATGACCGGCAGGCACACCCGGTTGCGGCCGGCGCCCTTGGCCCGGTACAGCGCGAGGTCGGCCGCCGCCAGGAGGTCGACCAGGTCGTCGCCGTGGACGTTGAGCACGGCCACGCCCAGGGAGACCGTGATGCGGACGTCGTCGCCGTTGGCGCTGAGCCCCATGCGGCCGATCCGCATGCGCAGCCGTTCGGCGGCGCGGCAGGCCTCGGCCATGTCGGCGTCGGGCAGCAGGACCACGAACTCCTCGCCGCCGAACCGGCCGATCACGTCGGCCTTGCGCAGCTGGGCGCCGAGGGTGGTGGCCACGCCCAGCAGCACGTGGTCGCCGAAGAGGTGGCCGTAGGTGTCGTTGACGGCCTTGAAGTGGTCGATGTCGATGATCAGCAGCGCCGCCGCCCGGCCGCTCTGCCGCGCCCGCGCGAGTTCGGCCGCGGCCTCGGCCTCCCAGGTGCTGGCGTTGAGCAGACCGGTCTTGGGGTCGGTGCGCGCGGCGGTCTGCAACTGCTGGAACAGCAGGCTGCGCTGGAGGAGCATCGCCGGGGGCAGCGCGATGGCCAGCAGCACCGGCGACAGACCGGTGAGGATGGCGGCCGTGACGCCCACGCACAGCTCCACGCAGTCGACGGTCAGCGCCTCGCGGTCGAAGAGCATCTGCCGCCACGGGGCGTCGGAGGCGCTGAGGTGCACCGCGACCGCCACGATCAAAGTGTTGACGACGGTGAACGCCGCGCAGCACAGGACCGCCATCGACGCGCCCTCGACCGAGGTGATGTGGTCCTCGGTGATGGCCATGGGCACGCGCAGCGCCGACGCGGTGTCGTCGGCCAGCGCGCTGTGGAACAGCAGCGAGGCGATGAAGCCCGACACCGCCACCGAGGCGGCGTTGAACAGCCGCCGGTGGATGACCGTGCGGCGGATGCGGAACTGCAGCAGAAGGTAGACGGGAACCGGGAGGATCAGGGAGTACATCGGCGGGAGCAGCAGCAGCGTGGGGAACCACCACGCGCCGAGCAGGTCGCGGGTGAGCCCCGCGGGGGTGCCCAGGCGGCGCATGGCCTCCACGCACACCCCGGCGCAGATGGTGAGGGCGGCGAAGGTGGCGAGTTCGTCGCCCCGGACGGGGGTCAGCACGCCCGACCACGCCCCCATCAGCGCGGCACAGGTCAGGACCACGCTCATGAAGACCACAAGTCGGCGCGGCTGGGCGAACACCGGCCAGGCCCTCCACCACAGGGTCCACGGCCGCCGCCGCTCAGCCACCCCTTGCTCGGCCACCGCCACGTGGATCTCCCCCGCTCGCGATCAGGGCATCCCGCCCGACACGGATCGGTCGACGCCCGGCGGCCGATAGCGCGTCCGTCTCGGCGTGTCGGGTGCCGGCGACTAAGATCGTCTTTGGATTACAGTCAGTGATATTTTAATCGCTGGTTGTGCAGTGGTAGAGGGAAACAGCTAGATTGAAGTGTGCTGGTGTCCACTGACGCACCCGGCCCCACGGGCCGAGTCCGCGCCCGCGGCACCGGCGGCGGCGCGGCGCGGTGTCCCGACCCCGACGGGTCGGCCGCCGGCAGACTCGTTCGGGTGGTACACCCGCCACGGCCGGCAGGGCGGCTCGGGCGCGCGCCGGCGCTCCGGCCGCGTGGTCGCGATCAGTAGGAGGGGCCATGTCCTCCGGTATCCAGTGGGTCTAGGCGCGGCGCCGACCGCCGGGGCGAGCGGTTCCGCGATCGTCCGCCCCCGGCCGCCGGCGGCCCTCGACCACCACGTCAACCGCCTTGGCCGCGCGGCAGTGCGGCGGGGCGTCCGACGCACACGAACAAGGGCGGCGGACCGGGGGCGAACCCCGGCCCACCGCCCTTCGCGTGTGCCCGCCGCACGCGGCCCGGCCGCGTGCTCAGCGGTTCAGCGGCGCGGGCCTTGCGCGGTGGCCAGTGCCTGGCAGGACTCCAGGTAGCGCGCCAGCTCCTGCTCCACGGGGGCGAGGATCCGCTGCTCGGCGATCTCGCGGGCGCGCTGGGCCGAGCGCTGCTCGATCCGCTCGCGCCGCTGCGCGGCGGCCACCGACACCAGGTTGACGCAGCCGTTGCCGATCAGCCAGCCGACCAGCGGCGTGGCCACCACGACCGCCGCCGCGAGACCGAGGAACCGGGGGTCGTCCAGCACCGGCAGACCGGTGAGGCCGCCGCCCAGCCAGCTCACCAGCAGCGCGACCAGCCATACCAGGCCGGCCCCCGACAGGGCGGTCAGCAGGTACTGGAGCACCCGCACGACCTGCCACCAGGCCGGGGTGTCGCCGCTCGGCGGGACGGTCGAGGCGACCGCCTGGGAGAGCTCGCGCGGCAGGGCGTCCAGTCCGCCGCGCGCGGCCGCCCGAACGCGGCGCGGCCAGGGCCACGGCAGCGATCCCGCGGCGTGGTCGGCCACGGCGACGGCGGCCTTGTCGATGCCGGCCCCGTGCGGCTCCACCACGGCGGGGTCGCCGCCCTCGCCGCCGAGGTCGGCGCCCACCGCGCGCAGCGGGTCGCGGCGCAGCCCGCGGATCCAGCGGCCCAGCGGCCACCCCACGCGCTGGGCGCCGCGCTGCTCGTAGACGGACTCGGCGGTGTCGGCGATGGCCGAGACCCCGGCCGCCGCGACCAGGTCGTCCACCAGGCGGGTACGCACCCGCTCGGGCAGGACGGGCTCGACGCCGGGTGCCGCGGGGTCGCCGTGGTAGCGCTCGAAGCCCACGACGACGCGGTCGAGGTCGGCCACCAGCCGGTCGATGAGGGCCCGGCGCTCGCCCACGGTGTCGGCCAGCAGCGAGCGCAGCTGGCGGATGCCCTGGCCGGTGACGGTGGAGGTGGTCAGCACCCGGGTCTGCACGCCGGACTCGGTCTCCAGCAGCCGCCGGAGGTCGGTCAGCAGCTCCTCAAGCTCATCGGGCTCGACCCGGTCGACCTGGTTGAGGACGGCCACGGTGACGGCGCCGTAGCCCGACATCTCGGCGAGGTAGCGGTGGTGCACGGCGGCGTCGGCGTACTTCTGGGGGTCCAGGACCCACACGATGAGGTCGCAGGCGCCGATGAGGCGGTCGGCCTCGGCGGTGTGCATGGCGCGCACGGAGTCGTGGTCGGGCAGGTCCAGCAGGATCAGCCCGGACAGCTCCGAGCCGGCGCGGTCCAGCTCGCTGGTGCGGGAGTGGCGGTTGCGGCGCGGCACGCCCAGCCAGCTCAGCAGGCCCTCGGCGCCCTCGTTGCCCCAGACGCAGGCGTGCGCCGAGGAGGTGGTGGGCCGGGTGATCCCCACACGGGAGAACTCCAGTCCGCACAGCGCGTTGAACAGCGATGACTTGCCGCTGCCGGTGCCGCCGGCCAGCGCCACGACCGTGTGGTCGGCCGAGAGCCGCAGCCGGGCGCCGGCGTGGTTGAGCAGGTGGTGGGCGTCCTCGATCAGCTCGCGGTCGAAGTCGTCGTGCCCGATGCCCACCAGCGCCGACAGCGCGTCCAGGCGGGTGATCAGCTCCTCGCGGGTGGTGGCGGGCATGGGCTGCCACCACTCGCCGGTGGTGGGCTCGTACTCGTCGTCGTCGGCGACGGTGTCCGGGGCGGTGCCGGTGGAGGGGCCGTGGCCGGCGGATTCGGCGGGGCCGGACGGCGGCGCGGCGGGCTCGGGGCCGGCCTCGGGAGCCGCCGCGGCGGTCCGTGCGGGCGGGTCGGCGAGGTCCTCGGGGGCGGGCCCGGTGCCGGACTCGCCGCCGCGCGGGGTGTCGGCGGCCGCGACCGCGGGGATGGGGCCGGTGCGGCGGCCCGCGATCATGCCGGCCTCGTCGACCTCGGCGAGGCTGCCCACCCAGGCGGCGAGGCGGTCGTCGTCGGGGTCGTCCTCGTCGCGGCGGCGGGCGGCGCTGCGCGGGGGCGCAGCGTGGCGGCCGGGCGTGCTGCGCGGGGCGGGTTCGGGCCGTGCGGCGGGGGCGGCGGAGTCGGGTTCGCGCCGCGGCGCGGGATCGGCCGACCGGGCCGGCGGCGCGTCGTCGGCGGGGTCGGGGCGGGAGGCGGGCACGCTGGGGCCGGTGGTCTCGGGCGGGACGATGCCCGCGGCGGCCACGCCCGACTGGAGGTCGACCGCGCGGCGCAGGGCCGGGTAGGAGTCGGCCGGGGGCCCCACCGGGCGGCGGGCGGGCCAGGCGTCGGCGGCGGGCGGCGCCCACCCGGCGTTCAGGCGGTCGGCCTCGGGTACGACGTAGCCGGTCCAGCCCGCCTGCGCGCGGCGCGCGTCCGGAGAGGGTTCCGGCGCCGGGCCCGGTGCCGGGCGGTCGGCCGCCTGGTTCCCCGCCGCCTCCGGCTCCTCGTCAGCGTGAGCGGGGTTCCACTGAGTCGTCATCGCGCAATCTCAAGGTTGTACGTCGCTTGGTAGAGCTGGACGGCGTCGGATTCGTCGGGCAGCTTGACGGCGGCCAGCGTGTCGGTGAAGCGGGTGCGCTCCTCATACAGCAGGGTGCCGATCCGCTGCCGAAGGTCGTTGCGTGCCCTGTTGCCAATGTTACGCAGGGAATCAGCGCCGAACACACCCTTGAGCAAACGGTTCGGTGACGTCCGGGCGCCGCCGGCGGCGGAGGCCGCGTCGAAGCCGAGCAGTTCCACGATGAGCACGAGGGTGAACGCCTGCTTGTCGAAGTCGGCCACGCGGGCGACCGAGCGCTTGGTGGCGCCGTCGGCGGCGATCATCTCGCTGACGGTGTGCTGCCAGGCGGCGACGGCGTCGCGCGTGCGGGGGCCGAAGGACTCGGGCAGGCGGCGCCCGCCGGCGCGGTCGGCGAGGTCCTGGCCGCCGGGGATGTCGGACCAGCGGTCGGCCACCCGCTCCACGGCGCGCTCGGCGGAGGTCAGCACCAGCGACTCCAGGCTGTCGCGCACCGCCCGCTCCAGCGCCTGAACGCGGTCGCGCTCCTGCCCGCCGCCGCGCGGTTTGCGCTTGCCGCGCGAGCGCAGCATGCGCACCAGTTCGCCGCTGGCGGCGATGTCGTGCCAGCGGGCCAGCAGGTTGCCGGTGAGCAGGGAGCCGTCGCTGAGGGCGGTGTCGACCTCGGCCCCGGCGGACTCGTAGGCCGACTGCACGGCCGACTCCAGGGCGCGGCGGATCTCGACCTGGACCTCGACCTGCTTGGCGAGGTCGGGCACGCGGGTGCGGAAGCTGTCGATGACCCCGATGAAGGTGCGCAGCGACACGCGGTCGCGCTGCACGAGGTCGCCGGCGACGTCGGCGAGGTAGTCGCGGATGGGGTCGACGGTGTTGCCCTTGAAGCGCTCGCCCGCGATCTGGTCGGTCTCGGGGATGACGAACCGGGTGGCGCCGCCCAGGCCGTTGGCCTCCAGCATGGCGCCGAAGTGCTCGACCAGCTGGCGGCGGCCCTTCTTGGGCACCCGGGACAGCACGACGGCCAGGGAGGTGTCGCGGTCGCGGGCGACCTGCAGGAACTCCCAGACGCGGGCGTCGGCGTAGCGGCGGCTGGTGGTGACGAACACCCACAGGTCGGCGGCGTCGAGGAACTTCGCGGCGAACTCGTGGTGGGCCGACACCGCGGAGTCGACGTCGGGGGTGTCGAGCAGGGCAACGCCCTCGGGCATCGACTCGCTCGGCGCCAGCACGAGCATGCCGTCCTTGCCGGGCATGGCCAGGCCCTGCTGGCGCACGCGCGGCAGGGTGGGCAGGAACGACGCCTCGCTGAACCAGTCGACGTCGGCGGGGTTGCACGCCAGGACGGGGCTGTTGGTGGTGGGCCGGCGCACGCCGGTGGTGGTGACCTGCTCGCCCACAAGGCTGTTGACGAGGGTGGACTTGCCCGCCCCGGTGGAGCCGGCGACCGCGATGAGCAGGGGGGTGTCGGGGCGGCGGACGCGCGGCAGCACGTAGTCTTCGAGCTGGTGCAGGACGTCGGTGCGCGCGGTCGCGCCCTCCTCGGCACCGGGCAGGCCCTCGGCGAAGCGCAGGTTGCGGATGCGCGCGCCGAGGTTCTCCAGGACCTTCTCGAACCGGGTGTCGCTGGAGGCGCCCCGGTGCTTTGCGCGCCCCCGCCGCGGCGGCGCGGCCGGGTCGGCCCGCTCGTGGCGGCCCGGTCTTGGCTCGGACTGGTCGGCCGCTCCGGGCCCGTGCTGGCCCGCCCCTGTGGCTTCCGGCATCGCAGGCGGCCGGGACATAGCGCTTCCGCCCTTCTCATCGGTCGTCGCGGTCACAAGACCCGGTTCCCCTCGGGTGGGTCGCCGACGGCGGGATCGGCGGAGGCGGCGCCCCGCGCCCCCGGCCCTTCACGCCCCGTCTGCAGTATGTCAAGTTCCCCGGCCAGGTTGACCACTTCTCCGATCACGATCACGGCGGGCGGCCGGATCGCGGAGTCGCGGACGGCGCGCCCGACGGTGCCCAGGGTCGCCCGGACCGTGCGCTGGGTGGGGAGGGTGGCCTCCTGCACCGCCGCCACCGGGGTGTCGGGCGAGCGGCCGTGGGTGATCAGCGCTTCGGCGATGGCCTCAAGGCGCTCCACCGCCATCAGCGCCACGATGGTGCCCCCTCCGGCGGCCAGCGCGGCCCAGTCGACCGTGGAGCGGGGGTCGCCGGGCGCGACGTGGCCGGAGACCACGTGCACGTCCTGGGCGACGCCCCGGTGGGTGACGGGGATGCCGGCGGCGGCGGGCGCGGCGAGCGCGCTGGTGATGCCGGGCACGACGGTGACGGGGACCCCGGCGGCGGCGCAGGCCGCGGCCTCCTCGCCGCCGCGGCCGAACAGGAAGGAGTCGCCGCCCTTGAGCCGCACGACGAACTTGCCCGCCCGGGCGCGCTCGACCAGGACGCGGTTTATGTCCTCCTGGGTCATCGACCGGCCGTAGGGGATCTTGGCGGCGTCGACGATCTCGACGTCGCCGGGCAGGCGGTCCAGCAGCGAGGCGGGGGCCAGCCGGTCGACGACCACGACGTCGGCCTGGGCCAGGAGCTGGCGGCCGCGCACGGTGATCAGCCCGGGGTCGCCGGGCCCGCCGCCGACCAGGGCCACGCCGCGGTGGTGTTCGCGGCCCCGGCGGGCGTCGAGGGTGCCGTCGGAGAGCCCGTCCAGCACGGCGTCGCGCAGCCCGGCGGCGCGGCGGGGGTCGCCGTTGGCGACCACCCCCACGGTGACACCGGAGGCGCTGCCGCTGGCCGGGGTCCAGGCGGCCGAGGCGTGGCGGTCGTCGGCGCGCACGCACCACACGCGCTCGGCCTCGGCCTCGGCCGCGACGGCGGCGTTGACCTCGGCGGAGTCGGTGGCGGCGTGCACGAGCCAGAAGCGGCCCAGCGCGCCGTCGCGGATGTCGCCGGGTGCGTAGGCGCGGCGCAGCCAGGTGATGCGCCCGGCGCCGGCCAGGCCCTCAAGGGTGGCGGTGGCCTCGGGGGCCACCAGGGTGACGTCGGCGCCGGACTCCAGCAGCACGGGGACGCGCCGCTGGGCGACCCGGCCGCCGCCGACGACCAGGGCCGCGCGCCCCTCCATCCGCAGGCCGAGGAGATACGTCACCGAGGCTGCCTCCGTATCCGCGAGCGTGCGTTCGTTGGCGGGTGTTGGGCGGGGGATGCGGCCCGCGTTCGCCGTGTAGCGCGGTGTGCAGGCGGCGAAACCCAAAATACCGTGTCAAACGGGGGGCACGTGCGCACCGCGGCGGCCGCCGGCGCGCCCCGGCCACCCCGCCGCCGTGCGCGGCGGGGTGTGCACAACTCTACGGGGAATCCGGTCAGTACCGTTCGCTCACCCCGGCGGACCCGAAGGTGGCCACGTCGCGCAGCGCCCGCACCGACCCCTGCAGCAGCGGCAGCGCCAGGAGCGCGCCCGATCCCTCGCCCAGCCGCATCTCCAGGTCGATGAGCGGGCGCAGGCCCACGTGCCGCAGCGCGGCGGCGTGGCCGGGCTCGGAGGAGCGGTGGCCGGCGAAGCAGGCGTTGAGCGCGCGCGGCTCGATGGCGGCGGCCACGACGGCGGCGGCCCCGGCGCTGACGCCGTCCAGCAGGACGGGCACCCGCAGCGCGGCGGCGCCCAGGATGAACCCGGTCAGGGCGGCGTGCTCGAACCCGCCGACGGCGGCGAGGACGCCGACGGGGTCGGAGGTGTCGATGTCGTTGGCGGCGAGCGCCCGCCGCACCACGTCGATCTTGCGCTCCAGCATCGCGTCGTCGGCGCCGGTGCCGCGGCCGGTGACCTCGGCGGGGTCGGCGCCGGTGAAGGCGGCGATGAGCGCGGCCGAGGGCGTGGTGTTGCCGATCCCCATGTCACCGGTGATCAGGCAGCGGTTGCCGGCCGAGACCAGGTCGCGGGCGGCCTCGATGCCGGCCTCCACGGCGTAGTCGGCCTGGGTGCGGGTCATGGCCGGGCCCTGGGTGAAGTCGGCGGTGCCGTGCGCGATCTTGCGCGGGAGCAGGCCGGGCACGGCGGGCAGGTCGGCGGCCACGCCGACGTCCACGACGGTGACCTCGGCGCCCACCTGCTCGGCGAAGGCGTTGACGACCGCCCCGCCGCGCAGGAAGTTGTGCACCATCTGCGCGGTGACCTCCTGGGGCCAGCCGCTGACGCCCTGGGCGTGCACCCCGTGGTCGCCGGCGAAGACCGCCACGGCGGCGGGCTCGGGGACGGGCGGCGGGCACTCGCCGGCCAGGCCGGCCAGGCGCACCGAGACCTCTTCGAGGACGCCCAGGGAGCCGGCCGGCTTGGTCATGGCGGCCTGGCGCTCCTCGGCCTCCTTCAGCGCGCGCTGGTTGAGCGGGGTGATGGCGCCGACGGTCTCGTCCAGGAGGCTGGTGGCGTCCTCGCCCGGCAGCCCGCGGCGCCCGTAGTGGTCGCGGTGCACGGCCCAGGAGAGGGGGCGGCGGCGCGCCCAGCCGCTCATGGCCAGCTCGGGCTCGGGCGGGAAGTCCTCGACGTAGCCCACGCACAGGTAGGCCACGACCTCCAGGTGCGGCGGCAGGTCGAGGGCGCGGGCGAGTTCGCGCTCGTCGAAGAAGCTGACCCAGCCCACGCCCAGGCCCTCGGAGCGCGCGGCCAGCCACAGGTTCTCCACGGCCAGGGCGGCGGAGTAGCCGGGGGTGCGGGGCTGGGCGTGGCGGCCGAGCGTGTGGCGCCCGCCGCGGGTGGGGTCGACGGTGACCACGACGTTGACGGGGGTGTCGAGGATGGCCTCGACCTTGAGGCCGGAGAACGCCTGGGCGCGGGCGCCGGGCAGGGCGCGCGCGTACTCGTCGCGCTGGACGCGCACCAGTTCGTGGACGCGGGAGCGCAGGTCCTCGTCGTGGACGACGATGAAGTCCCAGGGCTGGGAGTAGCCGACCGAGGGTGCGCGGTGGGCGGCGTCGAGGACCCGGGTGAGCACGTCGTCGGGGACGGGGTCGGCGCGGAAGCCCACGCGCACGTCGCGGCGGTCGCGGATGGCGCGGTAGACGGCGGCGCGCTCGGCCTCGCCGTAGGCGTGTTCGGCCGCGGCCGCGCCGCCGCCGGGCCGCCCAGAGGTCTCGGCGGGTTCGGCGGGTTCGGCGGGTTCGGGCGCGGGGGCGGCCTCGGCGGCCGCGGCGTCGGGACCGTGGTCGGGGTGCTCGGGCTGGGCGGCGGCTGCGTGCGCGTTCACAGGAGAACCGTCTTCGCTCGGGGTCGGGGTCGGGGTGCGGCGCTCGGCGGCGGGCGCCGCGTCGCCGGTGTCGGCGGGGGCCTGCGCCGCGGGCTCGGGCGCCTCGGGGGCGTCGGCCGGAGCGGGGGCGGCGGGCCGGGCGGCCGGCGGCGGGTACTCGGGTGCGGCGGGGCGGGCCGGGGCCGCCTGCGCCGACGCGGGCGCCGCGACCGGGGCCGCCGCCGGGGCGGGCGGCGGGTACTCCGGCGCGGCGGGGGCCGCCGGGCGGGACTCGCGGGCGGCGGGGCGCCGCGCCGCGCCGCCGGCGCGCTCCGCGGCGGCCGCGGGTGCGCCGGGCTGCTCGGGGGCGGCGGGTTCGGCCGCGGCCTCGGGCGCCGCCGCCTCGGTGGCCGCGGACTCGGTGCGGGGCTGGGCCGCGGGCTCGGGCGCGGGGTCGGGCTCGGCGGCGGGCGCGGCGGCCGTGCGGTCGAAGCCGGCGCCGCGGAAGGGGATCACGTTGGGCCGGGAGCCGCCCGCGGGGCGCTTCTGCGGCACGTGGAAGGGGTTGGGGCGGGCCGCCGCCGGGCGCGGCGCGCCCCCCGCGCCGCGCCCGGTCTCGGGCAGGTCGTCGAGCAGTCCCTTGGCCGGGGGCCGGTCGTCGTCGGGTCTGCGGTGTCGGTGGTCCTCACCGGTCATGGTGCTCCTTTCGCGGCGGCTGCGGCGCGGGGCAGCCGGCCTCGCGCACCGCACCCGCCGGTCGTCCCCCCAGGGCACACCGGCGGTGCGGCCCGCCGGCGGTGGTCGTCAGTGAACACACGGACATCGCCATCCTCACTTCGGTGCGGCGTCACCGCGGGGCGATCCCAAGCGCAACTCTGCCAGAGTTCGCGTCAGCCGGAGAGCGGTCCGGCGGTCCCGGACCGCCACGCGCAGCCAGTCGGGGCCGAGTCCGGGGAAGGTGTCGCCGCGCCGCACCGCGATCCCGGCGGCGCGCAGCCGCTGCCGCAGCGCCTCTCCCCCGTCGGCGCGGACCAGCAGGAAGGAGGCCGCGGCGCCCGGTGTGACGTGCAGTCCGGCGGCGGCGAGGCCGCGGGCGAGGGCGGCGCGGTCGGCGGCCAGGCGCCGGGCCCAGGCGTCGGCCTCGGCCAGGGCGCGGGGTTCGCAGCAGGCGGCGGTGGCGGCCAGGGCGGGGGTGGAGACCGACCACAGGGGCTGGGCGTCGGCCAGCCGCGCGACCAGGGCGGGGTCGGCCAGCAGGTAGCCGGCGCGCAGGCCGGCCAGACCCCAGGTCTTGGTGAGGCTGCGCACAACGACGAGGCCGGGCAGGTCGGCGCGCCCGGCCAGCGACTCGGGTTCGCCGGGCACGCAGTCGGCGAACGCCTCGTCCACCACGAGGGTGCGGCCGGGCCGGGCGAGGGCGGCGAGGACGGCGGCGGGGTGGAGGACCGAGGTCGGGTTGGTGGGGTTGCCCACCATGACGAGGTCGGCGTCGGCGGGGACGGCGGCGGGGTCGAGGGCGAAGCGGGGCGGGGGCAGCAGGACGCGCTCGACGAAGTGCCCGGCGGCGCGCAGGGCGGCCTCGGGCTCGGTGAACTGGGGGTGCACCACCACGGCGCGGCGGGGGCGCAGTACGCGGGCGAGCAGCACGAACGCCTCGGCGGCGCCGGCGGTCAGCAGCACGCCGTCCGGGTCGCGCCCGTGGCGGCGGGCGACGGCGGCGCGCGCGGGGCGGGGGTCGGGGTAGGCGGCGAGGTCGGCCAGGGAGGCGGAGACGCGCTCGGCCAGCCAGGCGGGGGGCGTGCCGGCGCGCACGTTCACGGCGAAGTCGAGCAGCCCGGGGCCGACCTCGGCGTCGCCGTGGTGGCGCAGGTCCACGTCGTCGGCGCGCTCTCCGGCTTCAGCCGACACCGGCACCGCCCCGGGTGCGCGGAAGGAGGGCCGCCGCGCCGGAACGCGCGTGGCCGCCGCACCGGAGACGGCACGCGCCTTCCCCCCGGCCTTCCCCCCGCCGGCCTCCCGGGCGAGGGGCGGTCGCGGAGCCGTGCGCGGCATTGTGGACCCGGGCGCGGCCCCCCACCGGCGGTGCGGAACAGGAGCATGCGCGGCCCGCGCGGCAGCACCCGTCGCCGTCTCCGGGGCGGGACGCGGGTGCGGCGTTCGGGACTCGCGTACCAGCCTCGGACAAAACCGCCCCGAGGTTCCTGGAGACGGGGTTGCGGACAGGCCCGCGGCCGGCAATCGGACGCTCCTCATCGGCCCGTGCGCGGACCGCGCCGGCGCGCATTTCCGCATCCGCGGCGGCGGGCCGGAGGCCGTCGCCGGGACGGGAGGGCGGGACGGGGCCGGGAGCCGGGGCCGCGTGGGGCCGGGGCACGGGCCGCGGGCGGGACTCGGTACGCGGGGCGGGAGTGCCGCTGTGGCAGGTCCCGTGGCCGCCGCCGGATCCGCCCCGCGCGACGTGCCGCCCCGCCCGGTCCACCCGCGCCGCGGGCTCGACCGCGCCGCGGGCGGGCGGCAGCGCTCGGGGCGGTCGGGGCACGGCGGTCTCCGGGGTCGGCAGGGGTTGAGGAGTGCGGGTCGACGCGGGTGCGCGGGCGGGCCGCGGGGTCGATCGGCGCCCGGTCAGGGTACACAAGCGGTGTGCCCGGCTTCGGCCTGGGCATACTGTTTGTCGCTCTGTGTCCGCCATTGCGGTCGTACCGCCTACGCCGTACCTTCAGGAAGCCGTGGTGTTCGGGGACCCGGTCCGCACCGGCGCGCCCCCGCCCACCGCGAACGGGGAGCCCAACGCCCCGACCCACCGCAGCCGGCGGCGGGTCGGCGACATGCCACCGGGAGCGTCCGCGCGGCCGCGCCCGGGACGGCCGGCGGCGGGCGGTGATCCGCGAGCCCGGAGGCGCCGGCCAGGCGTGCCGACCGTCCACGACGTGCTGGAGGATGGGTCCCCCCTCATGCATATCGCCGAAGGCTTCCTGCCATGGCAGCACGCCGCCGCCTGGACCGCCGCCGCCGCTCCCTTCGTCGCCCACGGAATCCGCTCGATGACGCTCGCCGTACGCGCCGATCCCGACGCCAAGCTGCTGCTGGGCGCCTCGGGCGCGTTCTGCTTCGCCATGTCCGCGCTGAAGATCCCCTCGGTCACCGGCAGCTGCTCCCACCCCACCGGCGTCGGCCTGGGCGCGGTGCTGTTCCGCCCGCCCGTCATGGCCGCCCTGGGCACGGTCACCCTGCTGTTCCAGTCCTTGCTGCTGGCCCACGGCGGGCTGACCACCCTGGGCGCCAACGTGTTCTCCATGGCGGTGGTCGGGCCCTGGGTGGCCTACGGCGCCTACAAGGCGGTGCGCGCGCTCACCCGGTCCCTGCCCGAGACCACGGCGCTTGGCCTGGGCGTCTTCTTCGCCTCGGCCCTGGCCAGTATGAGCGCCTACACCGTGACCAGCGCGCAGCTGGCGCTCGCCCACCCCGACCCCGCCGGCGGGTTCCTCGGCGCCTTCGCCGCCTTCGCAGCGGTCTTCTCGGTCACCCAGATTCCGCTCGCCGTCATCGAGGGCCTGGTGACCGTGGTGATCGTGCGGCTGCTCAGCACGGTCGGCCGCGAGGACCTGCGGCGGCTGGGCGTGCTGCGCGCCCCCGAGCCCGCGCCCGCGGCGGCGCCCCGGACCGACGAGAAGGCGGGTTGAGCATGCCCCGGACCCTGACGACCTGGCTGCTGATCGCCGCCGCGGCGGCCATCGCCGTGCTTCCCGTGCTGATCGGCGCCGCCGACCACCTGCCCGAGCCGTTCCCGGGCGCCGACGCCGAGGCCGAGGAGGCCGTCCAGCGGATCGACCCCGACTACGAGCCCTGGTTCACCCCGGTCTACGAGGCGCCGTCCAGCGAGATCGAGTCGGGCCTGTTCGCGCTGCAGGCGGCCATCGGCGCCGGGATCATCGGCTACTGCTTCGGCGTGCTGCGCACCCGCCGCAGGCTGGAGCGCTCCGGTGCGCCCGGCACCCGGGCCGCCGAGGCGTCCGCGCCGGGCGGCGGGCCCGGGGCGAAGCGCGGCGGGGCCGCGCGGTAGGCGCGATGCCGGCGATCGACGCCGCGGCCTACCGGAGCCCGTGGCGGCGGCTCCACCCCGCTGTCAAGGGCGTCCTGTTCGGCGGGCTGCTGGTGTGCGCGCTCGTGCTGCCGGCCTGGCCGGCCGCTCCCCTGGCGGCCGCGGCCGCGGTGGGCGCGGTGCTCGGCCCGGCGCGGGTGGCGCCGCGCGCCTACGCGGGGGCCGTGTGGGGGCCGCTGCTGTTCGTCCTCACCGGCGCGGCGGCGCTGCTGGTCAGCGTCGGCGGTCCCGGGGGCGCGGTGGCCATGGCCGCCGACGGCGGGGCGCGCGCCGCCGAGGTCGCCGGGCGCGCCGCCGCCGCCGTGTGCTGCCAGGTGGGGTTCGCGTGCACCACGCCGCTGGCCGAGGTCCTGCCGCGTCTGACACGCGCCGGTGTGCCCGAACCGGTGGTCGAGGTGGTGGCGCTCGTCTACCGGATGCTGTTCGTGGCGCTGGAGGGCGTGCGGCGGATCCAGGCCGCGCAGGCGGCCCGGTTGGGCTACAGCGGGTGGCGGCCGTGGATCCGGTCGGCGGGCGCGCTGGGCGCGGCGCTGTTCGTGCGCTCCTACGACCGCTCCCGGCGCCTCCAGCGCGGGCTGGAGTGCCGGGGCTACACCGGCGCGCTCACCGTGCTGGTGGAGGAGACCCCGCTGCGCCCGGCGGCGCTGGCGGCGGCCGCCGCGCCGGCGCTGCTGGTGGCGGCGGTGGCGCTGGGTCCGTCGGCGCTGGGCGCGGCCCTGTGACGGGGGCGGCGCGGGACTCCGGCGCGCCGGCGCTGGCCGCGTGCGGCCTGGTGTTCGGCTACCCCGACTCCGGCCCGGTGTTCACCGGCCTGGACGCGGCGGTCCCGGCGCGGAGCACGGTTGCGGTGCTGGGACCCAACGGCGGGGGAAAGACCACGCTGCTGCGCCTGCTGGCGGGCAGCCTCTCCCCCGATGCCGGGGAGGTCCGGGTGGACGGCGAACCGGTGGGGCGGGGCCGGCGCGCGCTGGCCGGGCTGCGCCGCCGGGTGCAGCTGGTCTTCCAGGACCCCGACGACCAGCTCTTCTCGGCCAGCGTGCGCCAGGACGTCTCCTTTGGACCGCTGAACCTGGGGCTGGACGCCGCGGCGGCGGGCGAGCGGGTGGACTGGGCGCTGGAGGCGCTGGGGATCACCGCGCTGGCCGAGCGGCCCACGCACCTGCTGTCCTACGGCCAGCGCAAGCGGGTCGTGCTGGCGGGCGCGCTGGCCATGCGGCCGTCGGTGCTGCTGCTGGACGAGCCCACGGCCGGGCTGGACCCGCAGGGGGTGGAGTCGCTGCTGGCGACGCTGGAGGGGCTGCGCGCGCACGGCACAACCCTGGTGATGGCCACGCACGACGTCGACCTCGCCTACCGGTGGGCCGAGCGGGTGCTGCTGCTGGACCGCGCGGTGCTGGCGGAGGGGCCGGCGCGCGAGGTGCTCGCCGACCCCGACGTGCCGGCGGCGGCCCGGCTGCGCCCGGCGTGGGCGCCCACGGCCGCCCGCGCCCTGCGCCGGGCCGGCCTGCTGCCCGAGGACGCGCCCGACCCGGCCACCCCGGAGGAGGCCGCGCGGCTGCTGGGCCCGTGAGCCGAGGAGGAGAGGAGCCGATGGAAGCGGGTGGCGACCTCACCTGCCACCACGGCCTGGAACCCGTCTTCCACGGGCCCGCCTTCCTCACGTGCCCGGCGGCCTTCCACGACCCGGTCTTCCGCGCGCCGACGGCGCGGGAGGCCGCGGCCGCGAGCCCGTGCCGTGCCTCATCGCCGCCGAGCGCCTGGAGATCCGGCACGGGATCGTGCTCCGGCACGGCGGCGCCGGCGCGGACGCGCCGCCGGGAGGGCCCGCCGCCCCGGACGTCCGGCGGGAGGTGCGGCGGCCTCCGGGCGGCGGACCGGTTGGCGGCGGACATCTCGGGCGTGGGAAAATTTGAGCCGGTTCCTACCCGTATCCGCACTGGTCCGGGCGCCCGCCGGTGGCTGGGCCCGCTCCGCTGTGCGCCGTGCCCCCGCCGGGAGCGCCTGCCGATGACCCCACCCCGTGAACCCCGGACGATGCCGCTGGTCGTGCTGCACACCGAACGCCTCACCCTGCGGGCGCACACGCGCGACGACATCGATCCCGTGCACCGGGCCGCCACCGACCCCGAACTCCAGCGCTGGCTGCCGCTGCCGCGCCCGGGCAGGCCCTACACCCGCGCCGACGCCGAGCACTGGTGCCTGGTGGCGGCGCCGGAGT
Source organism: Streptomonospora nanhaiensis (assembly GCF_013410565.1). NCBI lineage: Bacteria > Bacillati > Actinomycetota > Actinomycetes > Streptosporangiales > Nocardiopsidaceae > Streptomonospora > Streptomonospora nanhaiensis. The sequence continues at coordinate 5,269,003 of NZ_JACCFO010000001.1, read as the reverse complement.
CCCGCGCCGCCGGCGACGGCCAGCAGTGGGCGATCGTGGAGACCGCGACGGGCGGCTACTGCGGGGCGGTCGGCCTGACGCGCACGATGTGGCGGGCCGCCACCACGGAGGTCGGCTACTGGCTGTCCCCCGCGGCGCGCGGCCGCGGCCTGGCCACCGAGGCGGCCGTCGCCGTGGCGCACTGGGCGCTGCGCGACCAGCGGTTCCAGCGGGTGGAGCTGAAGGCGGCCACGGGCAACACCGCCTCCCGGCGCGTGGCCGAGAAGGCGGGCTTCGTCTACGAGGGCACCGAGCGCAACGCGATGCCGCTGCACCGGGGCCGCACCGACCTCGCTGTGTACAGCCTCATCCCCGCCGACCTGACCGGCCTGGGACCCGGCACCCGCTGAGCGGGGCCGCCCCCCGGCGGCGGCGGGCCCGGGTACGGGCCGGGCGCGCCCGGCCGGGCCTACCACTCGATCCCGCGCTGGCCCTTCTGCCCGGCGTCCATGGGGTGCTTGACCTTGGTCATCTCGGTGACGAGGTCGGCGGCCTCCAGGAGGCGGGGGTGGGCGTCGCGGCCGGTGATCACCACGTGCTGGCGGCCCGGGCGGTCGGCGAGGGTGGCGACCACGTCCTCGACGTCGACCCATCCCCACTTCAGGGGATAGGTGAACTCGTCCAGCACGTACAGCCCGTAGGTCTCGGCGGCCAGGTCGCGTTTGATCTGCCGCCAGCCCTCGGCCGCGTCGGCGGCGTGGTCGGCCTCGGTGCCCGGGCGCTGGATCCACGACCAGCCCTCGCCCATCTTGTTCCAGTGCACCCGGCCGCCCTCGCCGGACTCCCCCAGCACCCGCAGGGCGCGTTCCTCGCCGATGCGCCACTTGGCCGACTTCACGAACTGGAACACGCCGATGTCCCAGCCCTGCGCCCACGCGCGGGCGGCCAGCCCGAACGCGGCGGTGGACTTCCCCTTGCCGGGGCCGGTGTGCACCATCAGCAGCGGGCGGTTGCGGCGCTGGCGGGTGGTGAGCCCGTCGTCGGGCACGTGGGTGGGTCTGCCCTGCGGCATGGGCGGCCTCCTGAGTGGGTCGGTGGTCGGGTCGGTGGCGGGATCGGTCGCCGTGGGGCGCGGCGGACGGCGGCGGGGCGCCCGCACGGACGGCGCTGTCGGGGCTGTCGGCGCGGACGGCGGGCGGGTGTCAGGCGGCGCGGCGGGTGCCGCGAACCAGGCCGGTCAGCGCGTCGGCGGCCAACTCCTCCAGGCGCACGGACTCGCCGTCCAGGGCGGCGGCCAGGCGGTCGGCCAGCCCGAGGCGAACCGGGCCGGACTCGCAGTCCACGACGACGCTGTGCACGCCGCGCGCGCCGATCCCGGCGGCGGCGCGCAGGGCGGTGTCGAGCCCGCCGTGCGTGGCGCGGCCGTCGGTGACCACGACCAGCAGCGGGCGGCGGGCGGGGTCGCGCAGCCGCTCGACGCGCAGCACCTCGGCCGCGCGCGCCAGGCCGGCCGCCAGCGGGGTGCGGCCGCCGGTGCGCAGCTCGCGCAGGCGGCGGGCCCCGGCCTCGACCGACGACGTGGGCGGCAGTGCGACCTCGGCGGCGCGGCCCCGGAAGGTGACCAGGCCGACCTTGTCGCGCCGCTGGTAGGCGTCCAGGAGGAGGCTCAGGACCGCGCCCTTGACGGCGCGCATGCGCTGCCGGGCGGCCATGGAGCCGCTGGCGTCCACGCAGAACAGCACGAGGTTGCCCTCGCGGCCCTCGCGGACGGCCTCGCGCAGGTCGCCCGGGCGCAGCACCAGTCCCGGACCGCTGCGTCCGCGGGCGCGCTGGTAGGGCGCGGCGGCGCGCAGGGTGGCGCCCAGGTGCAGGGCGCCCACGCGCCGCGCGGGCGGGCGGGCGCCGGAGGTGCGGCCGTGGGGGGTCTCGGCGCGGGAGCGGCGGCCGGGCGCGCCGTGGCCCACCCCGGTGAGGCGCAGCAGGCGCGGACGGTAGGGCTCGCCCGGTTCGGCGGCCGGGCCCTCCGACGCGGGGCCGGACCCGTCGGCCGGGGGGTCGTCCTGGGCACCGGGGCGGTCGTCGGCCGGGTCGGTGCCCGCCCCGCCCGGTGCGGGATCGGAGGTGCCGGTCCCCTCGGGCTCGGCGGGGCCCTCCGGGCCGTCCGCGCCCTCGGCTGACGCAGGCGGCTCGGGGGCGCCGGGGTCCGCGGGTGGGGGACCCTCCGGGGGCTCCGGGGGGTCCTCATCAGGGCCTTTTGGGTCGGGCTCACCCGCCTGCTCCGCCTGCTCCAGCGCCTCGCGCAGGCGGTCCTCGTCGAGGTCGGGGGCGTCGAAGGGGTCGCGGCGGCGCCGGTGCGGCAGGGCCAGGCGGGCGGCGTCGCGGACGTCGTCGGAGCCGACCTCGCCGTGGCCGCGCCAGGCGGCCAGCGCCATGGCGGCGCGGGCGGTGACGATGTCGGCGCGCAGGCCGTCGACGTCGAAGGCCGCGCACACGGCGGTGACCTGGCGCAGCGCGGCGTCGGTGAGCACCACGCCGGGCAGGCGCTCGCGGGCGGCGCGGATGCGTTCGGCGAGGTCGGCTTCGTCGTCGGCGTAGGCGGCGGCGAAGGAGCCGGGATCGGCCTCGAAGGCCAGCCGGCGGCGCACGACCTCGGCCCGCTGGGCGGGGTCGCGGGTGGCGGCGACCTCGACGGTGAGGCCGAAGCGGTCCAGCAGCTGCGGGCGGAGTTCGCCCTCCTCGGGGTTCATGGTGCCCACGAGCAGGAAGCGCGCCGCGTGGCGCACAGACACGCCTTCGCGCTCGACATGGGAGGTGCCCATGGCGGCGGCGTCCAGCAGCAGGTCGACGAGGTGGTCGTGCAGCAGGTTGACCTCGTCGACGTAGAGGAGGCCGCGGTGGGCGTCGGCGAGCAGGCCGGGCTCGAACGCCCTGACCCCCTCGGTGAGCGCGCGCTCCAGGTCGAGCGCGCCGACCAGCCGGTCCTCGCTGGCGCCCACCGGCAGCTCCACGAGCCGGGCGGGGCGCTCGGCCGGGGCCGCGCCGGGGACGTGGGGGCCGTCGGGGCAGCCGGGGTCGGGGGCGGCGGGGTCGCAGGCGAAGCGGCAGCCCTCGACCACGGCGATGGAGGGCAGCAGCGCCGCCAGGGCGCGCACCACGGTCGACTTGGCGGTGCCCTTCTCGCCGCGGACCAGCACGCCGCCCACGGCCGGCGACACGGCGTTGAGCAGCAGCGCCAGCTTGAGGTCGGCCATGCCGACGACCGCGCTGAAGGGATAGCGAGCAGGAGCGCTCACGCGGGTCAGTCCTTCCTCGGGAGTCCACGCCCACAGGGGTCGGTCGCGGTGCCGCGCAGTCTCCTGGCTTCCAGATCGCCGCTCCCCCGCCGCCTTCCCACCGGGGTCCGGCAGTGGCGTGCGTGGCGGGGTCGCTTCCTGGTCACAGTGGCGGGTCCGTCCCGGATTCGCACCGGGTTCCTGCTGTCGCGGCGGGCCCTGGACGAACCGGGGCGTGCGCCGCGATCGGGGCACCGCGCACCAGCGTCTCACACCGGCCTCCGCGCGCCCGCACCGCAGTCGCCCCGGGGCGCGGGGGGTGCCGGGGCAGGCGGGGGACGGTGAGGGCGCCGCCTTGCGCGCGGCCGGGCCGGTGGGGTGGGATGGCCGCGCCGACGGGGCGATGAGTCGAGGAGGGCACCGGCCGTGGACGAGGAGATCACCTACCGCTCCGCCCGCGACCTGGCGCGGATGCTGCGCGCGCGGGAGGTGTCGGCCCGCGAGGTGGTGGGCGCGCACCTGGCGCGGATCGAGGCGGTGAACCCGAGGGTCAACGCGGTGGTGACGCTGTGCGCCGAGCGGGCCATGGACGAGGCGGCGGCCGCCGACGAGCGGCTGGCCTCGGGCGCCGAGGTGGGGCCGCTGCACGGGCTGCCGGTCGCGCACAAGGACGCCCACGAGACCGCCGGGGTGCGCACGACGTTCGGTTCGCCGCTGTTCGCCGGCAACGTGCCCCGGCGCGACGAACTGGTGGTGGAGCGGATGCGCGCGGCGGGCGCGATCACCGTGGGCAAGACCAACACCCCGGAGTTCTCGGCGGGCTCGCACACGTTCAACCCGGTGTTCGGGCTGACGCGCAACCCCTACGACCTGACCCGGTCGGCCGGGGGCAGCAGCGGCGGGGCCGCCGCCGCGCTGGCGGCCGGCATGCACCCGCTGTGCGACGGCTCGGACATGGGCGGGTCGCTGCGCAACCCGGCGGCGTTCAACAACGTGGTGGGGCTGCGGCCCTCGCCGGGGCGGGTGCCCCGCCACCCCGCCCCGCTGGGGTGGTCGACGCTGGGCGTGCAGGGGCCCATGGCGCGGGAGGTGGCCGACGCCGCGCTGCTGCTGTCGGTGATGGCCGGGCCCGACCCGCGCAGCCCGATCGCGGTGCCCGAGCCGGGTGCGGGGTTCGCCGAGCCGCTGGAGCGCGACCTGCGCGGTCTGCGGGTGGCCTGGACCCCCGACCTGGGCGGGGCGGCGGTGTGCGAGCGGGCCGTGGTGGAGGCGCTCGCCCCGGTGCCGCGGGTGCTGGCGGACCTGGGCTGCGTGGTGGCCGAGGACTCCCCCGACCTCCGCGACGCCGACGAGGTGTTCCGCACGCTGCGGGCGTGGGCGTTCGAGGTGTCGCTGGGCGGGCTGCTGGACTCCGCGCGCGACCGGCTCAAGCCGAGCCTGGTGTGGAACATCGAGCAGGGCCGCGCGCTCAGCGGCGCCGACGTGGGGCGCGCCGAGGTGCTGCACACCCGGATCTACCACCGGATGCGGCGGTTCTTCGAGCGCTACGACGTGCTGGTGCTGCCGGTGAGCCAGGTGGTGCCGTTCGACGCCGGCCTGGAGTACCCGCCCGACATCGACGGCGTGGTGCAGGAGACCTACCTGGACTGGATGCGGTCGTGCTCCCACATCACGGTGACGGCCTGCCCGGCGGTGTCGGTGCCGGGCGGGTTCACCCCCGAGGGACTTCCGGTGGGCGTGCAGATCGTGGGCCCGCACCTGGCCGAGCGGCGGGTGCTGGAGGTGGCGCACGCGTTCGAGCGCGCCACGGGGTTCGGCAAGCGCCGCCCGCCGCTGTGCGGACGCGGCGCGCCGGCGAACGGACAGAACACTCGGTGAAACCCCAGAACCGACTTTTGTCATAAAAGCGTCCTTATGTCGAAACGAACCCTCAATACGCAGCTCATTGCCCCTGCACCGCGTCCGTGACTTCAATTGCTGATCACCTCTCTGTTCCCGAAGAGGAAGGCGCGGACAGTGGCGGCCAACAGCGAATTCCTGCGGGTGCTGGGGCGCGGGGACGTCCTGGCGCTGGCGTTCGGCGCGATGATCGGCTTCGGCTGGATCGTGCTCACGGGCGAGTTCATCGACGGCGCGGGCAGCCTGGGATCGGCGCTGGCGTTCGTGATCGGCGGGGCGATCATCGCGCTCGTGGGGCTCACCTACGCCGAGCTCATCTCGGCCATGCCGCACGCGGGCGGCGAGCACCACTACGCGCTGCGGGCGCTGGGCGGCCGGGGCGCGTTCGTGGCGTCGTGGGCGATGGTGCTCGGCTATGTCTCGGTGGTGGCGTTCGAGGCGGTGGCGCTGCCGCACACCGTGCTCTACCTGCTGCCCGACATGCGGGCGGGGTACCTGTGGACGGTGGCCGACTACGACGTCTACGCGAGCTGGGTGGCGGTGGGCGCGGTGGCGGCGGTGGCGATCACCGCGCTCAACTACGTCGGAATCCGGCCGGCGTCGGTCTTCCAGACGATCGCGGTGCTGTTCCTGCTGGCCTCGGGCGCCGTGCTGCTGCTGGGGGCGTTCACCGGCGGGTCGGCCCAGAACATGCAGCCGCTGTTCGCCGGCGGCGTGCCCGGGCTCATGGGGGTGCTGGTGGCGGTGCCGTTCCTGTTCGTGGGGTTCGACGTGGTGCCGCAGTCGGCGAGCGAGATCAAGATCCCCTACCGGCAGGTGGGCTGGCTGCTGGTGGTGTCGGTGGGGTGCGCGGCGGCCTGGTACATCATGATCATGCTGACGGTCAGCGCGGGGCTGTCGCCGGCGCAGCTGCTGGACTCCGAACTGGCCTCGGCGGACTCCATGGCGGCGCTGTGGGACAGCCAGGCGCTGGGCAACGTGCTGGTGCTGGGCGGGATCGCGGGGATCCTGACGAGCTGGAACGCGTTCCTGATCGGCGGCAGCCGGCTGCTCTACGCCATGGCGCGCTCGGAGATGATCCCGGCGTGGTTCGGCCGCGTGCACCCGAGATTCCGCACTCCCGGGAACGCGGTGCTGTTCATCGGCGGGCTGTCGGTGATCGCGCCGGTGTTCGGCCGCCCCATGCTGGTGTGGCTGGTGGACGCCGGCGGCATCAACATCGTGGTGGCCTACGTGACGGTCGTGCTCTCCTTCCTGGTGCTGCGCCGGCGCGAACCCGCCATGGAGCGGCCGTTTCGCACCCCGGCGGGCACCGCGGTGGGCGTGGCGGCGCTGGTGCTGTCGCTGGGCCTGGGCGTGCTGTACCTGCCGGGCATGCCGGCGGCGCTGGTGTGGCCCTATGAGTGGGTGATCGTGGGCGGCTGGTGGCTGGTCGGCGCGGTGTTCCTGTGGCGGCTGCCGCGGGTGGGCCCGGGCGCCGACGCCGAGGAGCGGCTGATCGCGGCGGTGCGAACCCGCCGGAGCGAGTAGCCGGCGCCGGGCGCGGGGCGGTGGCGGGGGCGCCCGGGCCGCAAGAGACGGGTGGACAGGTGTCAGTCGAGGACCCGGGCCAGCAGCCACTGCCCCGAGCCGGAGTCGTGCAGGAGTTCGTAGACGCCCGGCGCGCCGGCGGAACCGGCCTCGACCCGCCAGTGGACGCGCTGGGGCGGCTGGTCGTGGTGGGCGGGGGCCCAGTCGGCGCGCAGGGTGATCCAGTGGTCGACGATGTGCCGGACGGTGTAGACGCGTCGGTCCCATACGAAGCGCACCGGGCGCCCCTGGTGTTCGGTGACCGTGATCGGGACTCCGTAGACGTGGCCCACGTGGCGGCTCTCCCCTCGGCTGGTACGGCGCGGTGCGCGAACGCGGCCTGCGGGGAAGGACAGGCGTCTTCGAACGTCTGTACTAAGACTAGCGGATCTTTCGAACGCGGGGGAACCAGGACGCCGCGCACCGTGTCTAAAATCGGAGCACTTTCCGCCAGCCCCGCCCGACCCCGGCGCTCCTCCCGCGATCGCCGCCGATCGGCCCCCACCGGGTCTCTGTACGCTATGAGCGCGAACCACCCCCTTCAAAGGAACTTGGCACTGTGACGGACAACGGGCACGAGCGCGTGAAACCCCTTCGCACCGGCGACCCGCACCAGCTCGGCGACTACCGCATCGAGGGCAGACTCGGGCGGGGCGGCATGGGCACCGTCTACCTCGCCAAGGACACCGCGGACCGGCTCGTGGCCGTCAAGCTGATCCACCCCGACCTCGCCGACGACCCCGACTTCCGGCGGCGCTTCGCACGCGAGGTCGAGGCCGCCCGCCGGGTGGCCCGCTTCTCCACCGCCGGCGTGCTCGACGCCCGCCTCGACGGCGACCCGCTGTTCATCGTCTCCGAGTACGTGCCCGGCCCCAACCTCGCCGAGGCCGTCGCCACCGACGGCCCCATGCGCGGCGGCACCCTGGAGAGCCTGGCCATGGGCGTGGCCGCGGCGCTGACCGCCATCCACCGCGCGGGGGTGATCCACCGCGACCTCAAGCCGGCCAACGTGCTGCTGTCGGCGGTGGGCCCCAAGGTGATCGACTTCGGCATCGCGCGCGCCATGGACGACGAGGGCGCGGTCACCCGCTCCAGCCAGCTCATGGGCACCCCGGCCTACCTCGCGCCGGAGCTGATCGCGGGCGGCGACATCACGCCCGCCTCCGACATCTTCTCCTGGGGCTGCCTGGTCACCTACGCCGGCACCGGCAAGGCGCCCTTCAACGCCCAGACCGTCCCGGCGATCCTGCACCTCATCAGCGCCGCGCCGGCCGACCTGGAGGGCCTGGAGCCCGGCGTCACCGACCTCGTGCGCTCCGCGCTGGACAAGGACCCCGCCAACCGGCCCACCGCCCAGGAACTGCTGAACACGCTGGTGGGCCAGGAGAACCCGGCCGAGACCACCGTGGACCGCACGGTCGTGCGGTCCTGGACCCCGCCCTCCACCGCGCGGCCCGGTCCGGGCGACCTCGCGGGCGCCGCGGGCGCGGCCGCCCTGGGCGCCGCGGGCGCGGCTGCGGCCGCCGGCGCCGTGCCGGGGGCGGACTCCGGCAACGCGCCCACCGTCCCCGCCGAGCCGCCCGGCGCCGGCCCCACGCGCGCGCTGCCGCCCGAGACGGCCGAACCGGCCCCGCCCACGCGGCCCTCCGGCGGGACCGGGCGGCCCGACTCCGGTCCGCAGGCCCCGCCGGAGCCCGCCTGGGGCGCCTCCGGCGCGCAGCCGCCCCCGCCCGGGGGTCCGGGCTACGGTCCGCCCCCGGCCGGCGAGCCGGCCGCCTTCACGCCTCCGCCGGGCGTGCACCAGCAGCCGCACGGCCCGTGGCCGGGGCACACCCCGTGGGCGGGGCACGGTGCTCCGTCCGGTCCGCAGGCGCCCGGGCACGGGTTCCCGTCCGGTCCGCAGCCCGGCCACGGCATGCCCTCGGGGCCCCAGCCGGGGCACGGCCTGCCCTCCGGCCCGCAGCCGCCGATGGGCGGCCCCGGCGGTCCGGGCGGCCCCGGCACGACACCGCCCGGACCGGGGCCCTCCTCCGGTCGGCCCCGCACCCGCCTGATCGTCGGCGCGGCGGCGGGCGTGGTCGTACTGGTCGCGGGCGTCGCCCTGGGCGCCGTCCTGCTCAGCAGCGGGCCGCCCGAGGGCACGCAGATCTACGAGACCGACTTCCAGTCCGACACCTGGGGCTTTGACGCCTACGACCCCGAGAACGAGTACCTGGAGTACGGCATCCACCCCGACCACGGGCTGATCCTGCGGGTGGAGCCCTACAACGACGACGCCAGCATCGGCGCGTTCGTGCCCTACGACGGCGTGATGCCCGAGGCCGTCCGCGTGGAGGCCGAGGCCGAGATCGTCGCCGGCGAGCCCTACAGCGAGTTCGGCACCCGCTGCTACCACCAGGTCTCCGACGACGACGTGACCACCCACTACGAGGCGCTCGTGCGGTTCGACGGCGCCGACGCCCAGATCCGCCGCTACGGGGGCGACGCCGGCGACTCCGCCCTGGCCTCCACCGGCGACGTGCCCGGCTACGTCCCCGCGGAGGGCGAGGACGGCAGTGGTGAGGGCGGCGACCCGGTCGTCAACACGGTCACCATGACCTGCGAGCCCGACGGCTCCGGCGCGATCGAGATCAACATGTGGGTCAACGGCGAGCACGTCCTAGAGGCCACGGACGCCGACCCGCTGCCCGACGACGCCACCGAGCAGCCGCCCCGCCAGACCGGCATCACGGTCAAGCGGCGCGGCAACGAGACCAACGTCCCCGAGGTCGGGTTCCACCGGGTCGAGGTGCAGCGCCTGGGCGACCCCGAGGTGGACGCCTCGGAGGAGTCGCCCGACGACGGCGCCTGACCGCCGCGCCCCACCCCGCCGGCCCTACCACCCCCGCCACCCCAAAGGCGCGGCCGCCGCCGCGCCGCCCCACCGAGTGAGAGGAACCGCGATGCGCGCTGTCGTCGTCAAGGAGCCGGGCGGCCCCGAGGTGCTCCGGCTGACCGAGGCCCCCGACCCGGAGCCGGGCCCCGGCGAGGTCGTGGTGGACGTCGAGGCACGCGGTGTCAACTTCATCGACATCTACCAGCGCAGCGGCGCCTACGCCGTGCCCACCCCCTTCGTGCCCGGCGTCGAGGCGGCCGGGACCGTGGCCACGCTGGGCGAGGGGGTCGACGGCCCGCGCGTGGGCGCCCGGGTGGCCTGGGCGATGGTGCCCGGCGCCTACGCCGAGCGCGCCGTGGTGCCCGCCGACCGGCTGGTGCCGGTGCCCGACGGGGTCGGCGCCGAGCAGGCGGCGGCCGTGCTGCTGCAGGGGCTGACCGCCCACTACCTCACGCACTCCACCTACCCGGTGCAGCCGGGCGACACGGTGCTGGTGCACGCCGCGGCGGGCGGCACCGGCCTGCTGCTGGTGCAGCTGGCCAAGGCGCGCCGCGCCCGGGTGATCGCCACGGTCTCGACCGACGCCAAGGCCGACCTCGCCCGGGCCGCCGGCGCCGACGAGGTCATCCGCTACGACCGGACCGAGGTCGCCCCCGCGGTGCGGGAGCTGACCGGCGGCGCGGGCGTGGCCGCGGTCTACGACGGGGTGGGTGCGGCCACGTTCGACGCCAGCCTGGCGTCGCTGCGCCCGCGCGGCGTGCTGGCGCTGTTCGGGCAGGCCAGCGGCGCGGTGCCGCCGGTGGACCCGCAGCGGCTGAACTCCGCGGGCTCGGTGTTCCTCACCCGGCCCACGCTGGCGCACTACGTCGCCGAGCGCGAGGAGCTGCTGGAGCGGGCCTCCGACGTGCTGGGGCTGGTGGCCGCCGGAGCGCTGCGGGTGCGGGTGGGCGGGCGCTACCCGCTGGCCGAGGCCGCCCGCGCCCACGAGGACCTCGCCGGGCGGCGCACCACCGGCAAGCTGCTGCTGGACTGACGGGCGGCCGCGCGGCCGCGCCGCTACTCCTCGCGGCCGCGCTGGTCGGGCACGGCGCCGGGCGGCCGGGCCGCGGCCTCGGCCTCCTTGCGGGCGCTGGCCACCGCCTCGGCGGCGATCTCGGCGGCGTGGTCGGCGGCGCGCAGGGCGTCGTCGCGCGCGGGGCCCGAGGTGATCTCGGGCGTGGGCTGCTGCTCGCCGGACTCGTCGGCGGCCGGGCGCGGCGCCTCGGCGCCGGTGTCGCCGGAGAACGCCTTGGTGACGCTCTGCACGGCCTGGCTCAGCTCGCCGGGGATGACCCAGAAGGTGTTGCCCTCGCCCTTGGCCAGCGACGGCAGGACCTCCAGGTACTTGTAGGCCAGCAGCTTGGGGTCGGCGTTGTTGGCGTGCACCGCCTGGAACACCCGCTCGATGGCCTGGGCCTCGCCGTCGGCGCGCAGGATGCGTGCCTGCTGCTCGCCCTGGGCCTCCAGGATGGCCTGCTGGCGGGCGCCCTCGGCGGTGAGGATGCGCGACTGGCGCTCGCCTTCGGCGTGCAGGATCACCGCGCGCTTGTCGCGCTCGGCGCGCATCTGCTTCTCCATGGCCTCCTTGATGGAGGGCGGCGGGTCGATGGCCTTGATCTCGACCCGGTTGACGCGGATGCCCCACTTGCCGGTGGCGTCGTCGAGCACGCCGCGCAGCCGGGTGTTGATCTCCTCGCGGGAGGTGAGCGTGCGCTCCAGGTCCATGCCGCCGATCACGTTGCGCAGCGTGGTGACGGTGAGCTGGTCAATGGCCTGGAGGTAGTCGGCGACCTCGTAGGCGGCGGCGCGGGGGTCGGTGATCTGGTAGTAGAGCACGGTGTCGATGTTGACGACCAGGTTGTCCTCGGTGATCACCGGCTTGGGCCGCGAGGAGAACACCTGCTCGCGCAGGTCGTACTTGGTGTTGACGCGGTCGACCACCGGGATGATGAAGTTCAGGCCCGGCTGCAGGGTGCGCATGTAGCGGCCGAACCGCTCGATGTTGTAGGCGCGCGCCTGCGGCACGATCCGCACGGTCGAGACCACCGCGAGGACCACCAGCACCGCGACGGCGGCGAACAGGATGTTCAATGCCATGGCTGCCTCCAGCCGGTTTCGGCGCCCCGGTCCGGCGCGCGGGAGGCCGGCGCCGGGGTCACGGCAGGGCCTCCCGGGGGTAGACGATCGCGGTGGCGCCTTCGATGTCCATGACGTCGACCCTGGTGCCGGCGGGGATCACCTGGTCCTCGTCGATGCAGCGGGCCGACCACTCCTCGCCGGAGATCTTGATGAGGCCGTGCTCGCCGGTGACCTCGGAGACGACCACGCCCGAGCGGCCCACCAGCGCGGCGGTGCCCGACCGCAGCGGCGGGGGCTGGGTGAGGTGGCGCCGCGCGATGGGCCGCACCACCAGCAGGGCCGCGGCGGCGGTGACGACGAACGCGGCGATCTGCAGGGCCGGGCCCATGCCGAGGGCGCCGACCACGCCGGCCACCAGCGCGGCCACGGCGAGCAGGCCCAGGGAGAGCGTGAGTGTGAAGATCTCGGCCGCTCCGAGGAGGGCCGCCGCGATCATCCAGAGGACCCACACCGGCATGGCACCGACCTCCCGTCCCATCGCGGCTACCACCAAAACTACCAGCGCGGGCGTGGCCGGCACACATTCGGCGGTCACATTCCGGGGTACGCCGCGTTGGGGCGGGCGGGGCCGGTGCCCGGAGCGGTGCGCCCCGCCGCCCCGGCCCCGCCGCGCGGTCAGTCGTCGTCCTCCAGGTCGCCCTCCAGCGCGAGGTAGGTGTCGCGCAGCCGCTCGACCACCCGGGGGTCGGGGCGCTCCCACAGCTTGCGGTCGGCGGCCTCCAGCAGGCGCTCGGCGATGCCGCGCAGCGCCCAGGGGTTGGAGCGCTCCAGGAAGGCGCGGTTCTCGGGGTCGAACACGTAGGTCTCGGCCAGCCGGGTGTACATCCAGTCGTCCACGACTCCGGCCGTGGCGTCGTAGCCGAAGAGGTAGTCGACGGTGGCGGCGAGTTCGAAGGCGCCCTTGTAGCCGTGCCGGCGCATCGCCGCGATCCACCGGGGGTTGACCACGCGGGCGCGGAAGACCCGCCGGGTCTCCTCGGCCAGGGTGCGGGTCTTGACCTGGTCGGGCGCCGCGGAGTCGCCGATGTAGGCGGCGGGGTTGCCGCCGGTGAGCCGGCGCACCATGGCCACCATGCCGCCGTGGTACTGGAAGTAGTCGTCGGAGTCCACGATGTCGTGCTCACGGGTGTCCTGGTTCTTGGCGGCCACCGAGATGCGCCGGAACGACGCCTCCATGTCGGCGCGGGCCTCGCGGCCGTCGAGCCCGCGGCCGTAGGCGTAGCCGCCCCATACCGCGTAGACCTCGGCGAGGTCGGCGTCGTCGCGCCAGTTGCGGGCGTCGATCAGCGGCAGCAGGCCCGCGCCGTAGGCGCCGGGCTTGGAGCCGAAGACGCGGGTGGTGGCGCGCCGCCAGTCGCCGTGGTCGGCGAGGTCGGCCAGCGCGTGGGCGCGCGGGTAGTTCTGGTCGGCGGGTTCGTCGAGGTCGGCGACCGCCCGGACGGCGTCGTCGACCATCCCGATGACGTGCGGGAAGGCGTCGCGGAAGAAACCGGAGATGCGCAGGGTGACGTCGATGCGCGGCCGGCCCAGTTCGGCCAGGGGCACGATCTCGAGGCCGGTGACGCGGCGGGAGGCGTCGTCCCAGGTGGGGCGCACCCCCAGCAGGGCCAGGACCTCGGCGATGTCGTCGCCCTGGGTGCGCATGGCGGCGGTGCCCCACACGGTGAGGCCCACCGAGCGGGGGTAGGCGCCGGTGTCGTCCAGGTGGCGGCGGATGAGGGAGTCGGCGAGGGCCTGGCCGACCTCCCAGGAGTTGCGCGAGGGCACGGCCTTGGGGTCGACGGAGTAGAAGTTGCGGCCGGTGGGCAGCACGTTGACCAGGCCGCGGGTGGGCGAGCCCGACGGCCCGGCCGGGACGTGGCCGCCGTCGAGGGCGTGCAGCACGGCGTCGAGTTCGCCGGAGGTGGCGGCCAGGCGCGGCACCACCTGCTCGGCGGCGAAGCGCAGGACGTCGGCGGCGCGGCGGAGGGGGTCGGACGGGCAGTCCGGGCCCAGGGCCTCGGCCGCCACGGCGCCGGCCGCCTCGGGCGCCCAGGCGCGGTCCTCCATGGCCTCGACCATGCGCCGGGCCAGGGTGTCGACCAGGTCGAGGGCGTCGGAGGCGGTGCGGGCCGGGCCCTCGACCAGCGCGGTCAGCGCCGCCGGCACCGGTACGCGGGCACCGGGTTCGGCCAGCAGGTGCTTCTCGTCCAGGCCGAACGCCCCGGCGACCACCGCGCGCAGGCCGGGCAGCGCCCCGACCCTGCCGCCCCACACCTGCGCGGCGCGCAGCACGGCCATGACCAGGTTGACGCGGGCCTCGCCCTCGGGGGCGCGGCCCAGGACGTGCAGGCCGTCGCGGATCTGCACGTCCTTGATCTCGCAGAGGTAGCCGTCGACGTGCATGACGAAGTCGTCGAACTCGTCCTCGCCGGGCATGTCCTCGCGGTGGAGGTCGTGGTGGAGTTCGGCGGCCTTGATCAAGGTCCAGATCTGGGCGCGCAGTGCGGGGGCCTTGTCGGGGTCGAGGTCGGTGACCAGCGCGTACTCGTCCAGCAACTGCTCCAGTTTGGCGATGTCGCCGTAGGTGTCGGCGCGCGCCATGGGCGGGACCAGGTGGTCGACCACGGTGGCGTGGGCGCGCCGCTTGGCCTGGGTGCCCTCGCCGGGGTCGTTGACGATGAAGGGGTAGACGAGGGGGATGTTGCCCAGCGCGGCGTCGGGTGCGTCCTCGGCGGCCAGGCCCAGGCCCTTGCCGGGCAGCCACTCCAAAGTGCCGTGCTTGCCCAGGTGGACCAGGGCGTCGGCGCCGAACCCGCCGGAGTCGGGGGGCGCCTCCAGCCAGCGGTAGGCCGCCAGGTAGTGGTGGGAGGGCGGGAGGTCGGGGTCGTGGTAGATGGCGATGGGGTTCTCGCCGAAGCCGCGCGGCGGCTGGATCATCAGGACCAGGTTGCCGAACCGCAGCCCGGCCAGCACGATCTCGGGTTCGCCCCGGGAGTCGTCGACGTAGAGGCCGCCGGGCGGCTCGCCCCAGTGCCGGCGGACGGAGTCGCGCAGCGGTGCGGGCAGGGCGCCGAACCAGCGCTGGTAGTCGCGCAGCGGCACCCGGGTGGTGGCGGCGGCCAACTGCTCCTCGGTCAGCCACTCCACGTCGTGGCCGCCGGCGCTGATCAGGGCGTGGATGAGGGGGTCGCCGTCGTCCTCGCGGCGGTCCTCGCCTGCGGCAGGCGGGCGCCACAGGGAGTCGTCGGGGCCGAGGTCGTAGCCGCGGGCGGCGAGGTCGCGCAGGAGGCGCACGGCCGAGGCGGGGGTGTCCAGGCCCACGGCGTTGCCCACCCGGGAGTGCTTGGTGGGGTAGGCCGACAGCAGCACCCCCAGGCGCCTGCGCTCGGGCGGCACCGAGCGCAGGCGGGCGTGGCGCACGGCGATCCCGGCGACGCGGGCGGCGCGTTCGGGGTCGGCGACGTAGACGGGGATGCCGCTGTCGTCGGCGACCTCCTTGAAGGAGAACGGCACGCTGATGAGACGGCCGTCGAACTCGGGGATGGCCACCTGCATGCCGGCGTCCATGGGGGTCAGGGCGGCGTCGGAGGCCTGCCAGCGCTCCCGGCCGGTGGTCAGGACCAGGCCCTGGATGACGGGGACGTCCAGGGCGGCGAGCGCGCCGGCGTCCCAGGCGTCTTCGTCGCCGCCGCCGGAGGCGTTGGCCGCGACGGCGCCGCCGGCGGCCAGCACGGTGGTGACCACGGCGTCGGCGGAGTCCAGCAGCGCGAACAGGCCGGGGGTGGTGGCGCGGGTGAGCCCGCGCAGCGAGCCGGAGAACACCGGCAGGGCCGCGCCGCCGGCGTCCTCGATCGCCGCGCACAGGGTGTCGACGAACGCGGTGTTGCCGGAGAGTTCGTGCGCCCGGTAGAAGACCACGGCGACCGTGGGGCGGTCGGCTCCGGGTTCGGCGCGGGCGGCCCGCTCGTGCACGCCGTACTCGGGCATGGGCTCGGGCGGGGCGAACCCCTCGCCGGTCAGCAGCACGGTGTCGGAGAGGAAGCGGGCGAGTTCGCGGAGGTTGGCCACGCCGCCCTCGCGCAGGTAGGCGTGGGCCTCGGTGGCCACACCCGCCGGGACGGTGGACAGCGCGAGCATCTCGGCGTCGAGGGCGGCCTCGCCGCCCAGGGCGACCAGCGGAACGCCCGAGGCGCGCAGCCGCTCCAGGCCCCCGGGCCAGGACTCGCTGCCGCCCAGGATCCGCACCACGGCGAGGTCGGCGCCCGCGAGGAGGCCGGGGAGGTCGGCGGGGTCGGTGCGGGCGGGGTTGGCGGTGCGGTAGCCGGCCCCGGCCGCCCGCGCGGCCAGCAGCTCGGTGTCGGCGGTGGACAGCAGCAGAATGGTCGCCACGTGCGGGCCCTTCGTTCGCAGAAGCGGGGTCCTCGCCCCGGCACTGGACAGGTACGGCGGCGGAAGTTCCTGGCTGGGGTCGGCGCCGATAGGCTGCGCGGACCGTGACAGTTGCGGGACAGCCGCGGATTCGCACCGCGTTCCTTCGCGCCGTCGCGGCTTCATCCTGACAGACGGTGCGGGTGCGGGCCGGTGCCGGGCCGCCGGTGCGGCCCCGGCCACGCCGGAGCGGCGTCCAAGCAAGTACCGCCGCACCCCCGCCTTTGCGAGAATCAGGTGCTATGAGCTATCCCGAACCCCCGCCGGGCTCCGGCGACCCCTACCAGCAGTACCCGCAGGGCGACCCCTACGCCCAGCCCGGGACGCCCTCCGGCGGCTACCCCGCCGGCGACTACTCCTCCGGGGCGATGGTGCCCTACAACCAGCAGACCGGGGGTTACCAGGCTCCGTACGCTCCCGTTCCCGAGAGCGAGGCCATCCTCACCACCATCGGCGACATCTCGATCACCCAGACCACGGTGATCACGCCCGCCGGGCGGTTCCCGATCAAGGGCAGCACCTGGAACGCCTCGGACATGACCCACACCACCACGGGCGTGTCGACCACGGGGGTCGTGCTGACGGTGATCAGCCTGGTGATCTTCATCTGGGCGTGCGGCCTGGGGCTGCTGGGTCTGCTCTTCCTGCTCATGAAGGAGGAGAAGACCCAGGGTTCGGTGCAGGTCACCGTGCAGGGCAACGGGGTGTTCCACTCGACGATGGTGCCGGCGCGCAGCCCGCAGACGGTGATGCAGGTGATGCAGTCGGTGAACTACGCGCGTTCGCTGGCGGCCACGCACTGAGGCGTTCGGGCGGCCCCGCCGGACGGCCGGGACGCGGCCGCCGGCGGAGCACTCCGGTGGGGCGCAGGCCCGCGGCGCTACCCGGCCGTGCCGGGCCGGCCGGGCGAGCCGCCGTCCGGTGAGCCGCGGTCGGCGGACGCGGGGTGGTCGCCGGCGCGCTCGTCGGCCGCGGCGCCGGGCTCGGCCGCGCGGGGGCCGGCCGGATCGGTGCGCTCGGGGCCCAGCAGGTCGGCCAGCAGGTCGCGCAGGTAGGCGGCCACCGGGCGGTCGCCGGCGGCCCTGCTCAGCGCGGCGAACTCGGAGTCGCTGAAGGCCACGGAGACGGTGCGGGGGTGGTCGCCGCGGCGGGGCAGCCCCAGCATCTGGCGGTGGACGCGTTCGACCGCCTCGGGCGGCAGCGGGCCGTAGACGGCCTCGATCTGGGTGAGCCACTCGCGCAGCTCCGACCAGCGGGCGTAGCGCCCGGCGAGGGTGCACAGGTAGGACGCGACGTCGCGGTGCCCGGCGGCGCGTTCGAGTTCGGCGTGGGTGAGGGGGTCGAGCGCGAGGCTCACCCGGCGGGCCGGGACGGCGGGCGGCGCGAGCGTGGGCGTGGTCATGCGGACCTCCAGGAGGGGTCGGCGGGCGAAGGGACGGGCCGCGGCGGACGCGGCGTGCGGCGCCTTCGCGCAGGGGCGGCGCCCCTGACCTCCTGGCCGCTCGAACACGACCCACCCTAGCCCGCCACACGCCCGCGCCGGAGGTTGTCCACAGCCCCGCGGCGCAAGTTCTCCTCCGCCCGCCCGGCCGCTCAGCCGCCGCCCGGGCCGGGTACCCCGGCGGGCGGCACCACCGGCAGGCCCGCCGGCGCCCCCTCCTCCAGCAGCCGCAGCAGCGCTTGGGTGTCCAGGTGGTGTTCGACCAGGTCGCCCAGCGCGTCCAGGCGGGCGGCGCGCTCGGCGGCGAAGTCGGTGTCCGGCGCGGGCCGGAAGTCGCGCCCGGCCCGGCGGGCGACGTCGGCGAGGAAGGCGCGGCGGAACCCGTCGTTCTCCAGGGCGCCGTGCCAGGTCGTGCCCCACACCGCGCCGCGGCGCAGCCCGTCGAGGAAGGGCTCGGTGTCGGCGTCGGCGCCGGGCTCACCGCCGAGCGGGGCGTGCACCGTGGTGATGCCGTGGTGGATCTCGTAGGCCGCGACCGGCTGCCCGTAGGCGGTGCCCGCCGGACGGCCGAGAGTCTTCTCGGGGGCGAAGACCACCGTGGTGGGCAGCAGGCCCAGCCCCTCGACCCGGCCCGCGCCCGACTCCACCGCGTCCTCGATGCGGCGGGCCAGCATCTGGTAGCCGCCGCAGACGCCGAGCAGGGGGCCGCCCCGCTCGGCGCGCCGCCGCAGCGCCGCGTCCAGCCCGCGTTCGCGCACCCAGGCGAGGTCGGCGACCGTGGCGCGGCTGCCCGGCAGCACCACCAGGTCGGCGTCGTCCAGCTCGTGGGGCGCGGTGACGAACCGGACCTCCACCCCGGGCTCCACCGCCAGCGCGTCCAGGTCGGTGAAGTTGCTGATGCGCGGCAGCCGCACGACCGCCACCCGCAGGGTGCGCCCCGACAGGGGGGCGCGGGCGCCGCGCCGGGCGCTCAGCGCCAGGGAGTCCTCGACGTCGATCCACTCGCCGTCCAGCCAGGGCAGCACCCCGTAGACGGGCCGCCCGGTGAGGCGGCGCAGCATGTCCAGGCCCGGTTGCAGGATCTCGGGCGCGCCGCGGAACTTGTTGATCACAAAGCCCGCGACCAGTGCCTGGTCGGCGGGCTCCAGCAGGGCCAGCGTGCCGTGCAGCGCGGCGAAGACGCCGCCGCGGTCGATGTCGCCGACCACCACGACCGGCAGGTCCGCGGCGCGGGCCAGCCCCATGTTGGCGATGTCGCCGGCGCGCAGGTTGATCTCGGCGGGGCTGCCCGCGCCCTCGCAGACCACCACGTCGTAGTCGGCGCGCAGCTCGGCCAGACTGGCCGCGGCGACCTCGCGCAGCCGCGCGCGGTAGCGCCGGTAGTCCAGCGCGTCGGTCTCGCCGATGGCCCGGCCGCGCACGATGACCTGGCTGCGGCGGTCGCTGCCGGGCTTGAGCAGGACCGGGTTCATCGCGGCGGTGGGCTCGATCCCCGCGGCGGCGGCCTGGGCGGCCTGGGCCCGGCCGATCTCGGCGCCGTCGGCGGTGACCATCGAGTTCAGCGACATGTTCTGCGCCTTGAAGGGGGCGACCTTGACCCCCTGGCGGGCGAGCCACCGGCACAGGCCGGCGACCACCACGCTCTTGCCGGCGTCGGAGGTGGTGCCGGCCACCAGCAGCGCCGGGGCGCCGGCGGCGCCGCGCCGGATCACCGGGCGCTCCCGGCGGACCCGGCCGGCCGCGCCCGCCGGGCCGCCCGCGCCGCCCCGGCGGCCACGTCGGGCGCCAGGGCGCAGGCCGCTGCGGCCAGCGCCGCCAGGCCGTTGACCGCGCGGGCCAGCCGCACCGCGCGGCGGATGTCGCCGGGGCCGGGGCGGCGCCCCTCGCCCAGTTCGGGGCGGTGCTCCACCCGTGTGCCGTAGACGTTGCGCCCGCCCAGGCGCAGGCCCAGGGCGCCGGCGAACGCGGCCTCGCACCGGCCGGCGTTGGGGCTGGGGTGGCGGTGGCCGTCGCGGACGGCGACCCGCAGCGCCGCCCCGGCCGAGCCGCCCGCGACCGGCGCGGCCAGGGCGGTCAGCCCGGCGGTCAGCCGGGCCGGCGCCCAGTTCAGCACGTCGTCCAGGCGCGCCGCCGCCCAGCCGAAGCGCGCGTGGCGCGGCGAGCGGTGGCCCACCATCGCGTCCAGGGTGTTGGCGGCGCGGTAGGCGAGCAGGCCGGGCACGCCGAGCAGGCCGCCCCACAGCAGCGGCGCCACCACCGCGTCGGAGGTGTTCTCGGCGACCGACTCCACCGCCGCGCGGGCGATGCCCTTCTCGTCCAGGGCGTGGGGGTCGCGGCCGCACAGGCGCGGCAGCCGGAGGCGCGCGTCGTCGAGGTCGCCGGCCTCCAGCGCGGCGGCGACGCCCTCGGCCTCGCGGCCCAGCATGGCCCCGCCCAGCACGGTCCAGGTGGCGGCGGCGGTCAGGGCGGCGCGCGCCGCCCCCCGCGTGCGGGCCTGGGCGAGCGCGCCGAGGGCGGCAGCCGGCGCCACCGCCAGCGCGGTGAAGACGGCGCCGCGCGGGCGGGAGTCGGCGTGCAGGGCGCGCTCCAGCCGTCCGGCGGCCGCGCCGAAAACGGCCACCGGGTGGCCGCGCGGGGGGTCGGGCACGAGGCGGTCGAGGACCGCGCCGCCGAGCAGCCCGGCGGCGACGGACCAGGCGGAACGCTGATGGGGACGTCTCACCCGGTCAACGGTAACGGCCCGCCCCGGGAAGCTTCACGCTTGCCCCAAGCCGGGGCCGGGGAGGCCGCCCGCGCCGGGGCGGGCGCCTATAACCGTTGCACGGCTCGGGCGAGAGGGGGACGCGCCATGCTGATCGAGATGGTGCCGCTGCTGCTCAGCGGCGCGTGGTGGGTGTTCTGAGCACACCGGCCGGCGCCGCCGCGCGCCCCCGGGGCGGGGCGCTGGAGCCGGCGGCGCCGGGGTGGGATCCTGGTCGGCGGGACGGGGCACCGGCCCCGGACCGCCCTCCGCATCGAAGGGATGCCGCGGTATGGCCACATGGGACGACGTCGTCGCGATCGCGGCCGCGCTGCCCGGGACCGAGGAGTCCACCTCCTACCGCACCCCCGCGCTCAAGGTGCGCGGCCGGACGTTCGCCCGGCTGCGGACCGAGGCCGAGGGCGGGCTGATGCTGCTGTGCCCGCCGGCGGAGAAGGCGGCGCTGCTGGCCTCGGGCGACCCCGCGTTCTTCACCACGGCGCACTACGACGGCCACGGCTCCATCCTGGTGGCCCTCGACCGGGTCGAGGACGACCACCTGGCCGAACTGGTCACCGAGGCGTGGCGGCTGAAGGCGCCCGCAGCGCTGCGCGCGGCGTTCGACGCCGGGTCCTAGAGCGCGTCCCAGGGCCACCGCCCTTCCGCGCCGCGCCCCGGGTGGGGGTTTCCGCGCGCCGCGTTCTCCGGGGCCCCGGCCGGGAACGGCCGGGGAGGGAGCCCCCGGCCCCCTCTTCGCGGGGCGCCCCGGAACGGCGCCCGCGGACGGGGTGCCGGGGGTTCGCCCCAGCCCGAAACAGCCGGGCGCACCGGACCGGCATTTGCCAATCGCCCCTACCGCGGCCCTTGCAGGCACTACGCTCGGAAACGTGTCCGCGGACGGGGCCACCGGGCCCCGCCCGGGTCCGCCGCCTCCCGCCCCCGCGGGCGGCCCCGCCCCGCGCCCGGGCGCGCCGGGCGCCGCACCGCCCGTTCCACGGCGGGCACAGCCGAACCGGACCACTCCCCCAGGGCGCTGCGGGAGGCGTCCCCCCGACTCCCCCCTTCGTCGGAGCGCCTCCCGCACGGCCCGCCCGCCGGGACACCATGCCCCACCTCCCATGGTGTCCCGGCTTCCCCCGGGCACCGCCGGGTCAGCCCCCGAGGTCGCGCCGAGCCAGGGCCGCCAGGCCGGCTCCCGTGAGCCCCGCCGCCACCGCGCACAAGGCCGCCACCGGCCCCAGGGCGAACGGGGCCGCCGGCAGCCCCGGGGTCAGCGCGAACGGCGACACCGCGAGGACGGCGTGCGGCGCGCCCAGCAGGTCCACCGCCAACTCCAGCAGCAGGCAGACGGCGAGCACCGTGTAGGCCCCGGCCGCCGCCACCAGCAGGTGGCCCAGCGCCCAGCGCAGCCGGCCCACCGGCCCGGAGAGCAGGAGTTCCAGCCGCCCGGACGCCTCCTCCGCGCGCAACCGCAGTACGGCCTGGAGGGTGAAGACGGTGACAACCTGCGCGGAGAGGTAGACGATGAACGCGAAGAAGCCGTCGACCGGGCGCGCGGACGCCCCCGCGCGGGCGACGATGCCGCTCAGCACCGGGCTCTGCGCGAGTTGTTCGGCGATGGTGGGGGCCGCCGCTCCGACGCCCGCGCCGAACAGGGCCATCCCGGCTGTCCAGGCGAGGACGGTGCCGCGCTGCCCCCGCCAGGCCAGGGCCGCGGGCGTGCGCAGGAGCGCGCTCGCGCGAGCCCGGCCCGGCCGGGCGGGAAAGGCGCCCCGGCCCAGGTCGCGCCGGGCCGAGACGGCGTAGGCCGCGGCGAGGAGGGCGGCGCAGGCCGCGGGCGCGGGAAGCAGCGCCCACCAGTGGTCGCCGGCGAAGGGGCGCACGTGCTCCACCCAGCCGAACGGTGACAGCCACGAGAGCCCGTCGCCCGCTCCGAGGTCGGCCACCCCGCGCACGGCGTAGCAGGCCGCCATCACCCCCGCCGACAGCCCGATGGCCGCTCGCGGGCTCTCGGTGAGCTGCGCCGCCACGGCGGCGACCGCGGCGAAGACGCAGCCCGAGGCCGCGAACGACAGGCCTGTGGCGAACGAGCCGGCGGCGGGCGATCCCAGCGCCGTCAGGCCCGCGCCCACCGCGAGGCCGGCGAGGAGGTTGGCGGCGAAGGCCACCACGAGCACGGCCGTCAGCGGCGCCTGCCGCCCGATCGCGGTGGCGCCGAGGAGTTCGCGGCGCCCCGACGCCTCCTCGGCGCGGGTGTGGCGCACCACCAGCAGGATGCCGGCGATGGAGAGCAGCAGTGCGGCCTGCCCCCGGGGGCGCCAGGCCGCGACCGCGCCCACCGAGGATCCGTGGACGGGGCCGATCGCGAACAGCTGGGTGGGGTCCTGCGCGGTGGCGGCGACCAGGGCCTGGCGCGCCTCCTCGGTGGGGTAGGCGCCGGGCACGGCGGCGGCGACGCCCACCACGAACAGCGCGGTCAGCCCGTACCAGAGGGGGAGGCGCAGGCGGTCCCGCCGCAGGACCAGCCGCACGAGCGCCGCCGTGCCGGCGGCGGACCCGGTGCGCGCGCCCGGCGCGGGGGCGCTCACCGGCCGGCCTCGGCTTCGTGCTCGGCGCGCTCGTCCCGGTAGTGGCGCAGGAACAGCTCCTCCAGGGACGGCGGCCGGCTCGTGAGGGCGCGCACGCCGGCGTCGGCGAGGGCGCGCAGGAGGCCGTCCAGGGCTTCGGCGTCGACCCGGCAGTGCAGCCGGCGGCCCTCGACCCGCACGTCGTGCACGCCGGCCCGGCCCGCGAGCGCGGGCACCGGGCCGGCCAGTTCGGCGGTGACGGCGGTGCGGGTGAGGTGGCGCAGTTCGGCGAGGGTGCCGGTCTCGACCCGGCGGCCGCGCCGGATGATGCTGACGCGGTCGCAGAGCGCCTCGACCTCGGTGAGGAGGTGGCTGGAGAGCAGGACGGTGCGCCCGCGGTCCCGCTCCCGGCGGACGCAGTCCTGGAAGACCGCCTCCATGAGGGGGTCCAGGCCTGACGTGGGCTCGTCCAGGATGAGCAGTTCGGCGTCGGAGGCGAACGCGGCGACCAGGGCCACCTTCTGCCGGTTGCCCTTGGAGTAGGTGCCGCCCTTCTTGCGCGGATCGAGGTCGAAGCGGTCCAGGAGTTCGTCGCGGCGGGCGGGGTCGAGGCCGCCGCGCACGCGCCCGAGCAGGTCGATGGCCTCGCCGCCGGAGAGGTCGGGCCACAGGGTGACGTCGCCGGGCACGTAGGCCAGGCGGCGGTGCAGCGCCGCGGCGTCGCGCCAGGGGTCGCCGCCCAGGAGGGCCGCGGTGCCCGAGTCGGGGCGCAGCAGGCCCAGCAGGATCCGGAGGGTCGTTGACTTGCCCGCCCCGTTGGGCCCGAGGAACCCGTGCACCTCTCCGGGGGCTACGGCGAGGTCCAGGCCGTCCAGTGCGCGGGTCCGGCCGTAGGTCTTGACCAGACCGGACACGGATATCACGTTCGACATGACGGCGAACATACGCTGATTTCACAAAATTTGCGAACTTAGTGAGAGACAGTAGGCTGGCCCCCATGGCCGACGCTGGAGACGACGCTCGCGACATGGCGGAGCGGCGGTACGCCGAGAGGTTCGCCGTCCTACTCTGGGAGTCGGGGTACCCGCGCATGGCGGCGCGGGTGTTCGCCTCGATCCTCACCGCCGAGAACGGCCGCCGCACGGCCGCCGACCTCGCCGAACGCCTCCAGGTGGGCCCCTCGGCCATATCGGGCGCGGTCAAGTACCTGATCGACGTGGGCATGGTCGTCCGCGAGCGCGAACCGGGGCAGCGCCGCGACCACTACTGCGCGCGCCCCTCGGCCTGGTTCGACGCGGTGGCCGCCAACCTCGACGTGTTCACCCGGTTCGAGACCGGTGCCCGCGAGGGCGTGGAGGTCTTCGGCGCCGGCACCCCCGTCGGCGAGCGCCTGGACGAGGTGAGCCGGGCCTTCGCCTTCCTCCGCCGCGAGATCCCGCTGCTGCTGGAGAAGTGGCGGGCCCAGGAGGCGGAGCGGACGGCCCCTACCTCCTAGACGCCCGCCCCCGCGGTTTCCTCACCGCCTCCGCTCGTCCCGCCCGGCACCGGAAGTCCCCGGCACCGGGCGGTTTCGCGTGCGCGGTCCCGCCCGTACCAGCGGCCTCGGAAAATTTCCTACTTGACATGTCCCATCACGGGTGGAAATTTACGACACAACGAACATCTCATCACCGGGTCCGTCGGAAGGGACTGCTCCTGCCCATGGCGACTACAGACACCAGCGGGGCCGAGAACTCCGTGCGCGGGCTGCGCGCCGACCTCGCCGGGCTGGCGACCGAGGCCCGCCGGACCGACCTCGCGGGCATCGACCGCATGGGCACCGAGGCCATCGTGCGCGCCATGAACGACGAGGACCGCGCCGTCGCCCCGGCCGTGGCCGCCGCCGCGCCGGCCATCGCCGCCGCCGTGGACGCCATCGCCGAGCGCATGAACCGCGGCGGGCGCCTCATCTACGTCGGCGCCGGGACCGCCGGGCGGATGGGCGTCCTGGACGCCTCGGAGTGCCCGCCCACCTTCAACACCGCCCCCGGGCAGGTGGTCGGGCTCATCGCGGGCGGGCCCACCGCCATCCACAACGCCGTCGAGGGCGCCGAGGACGACACCGAGGCCGCGGTCGCCGACCTGGAGGCCCTGGCCCTCGTGCCCGACGACACCGTGGTCGGGATCTCCGCCTCGGGCCGCACCCCCTACTCGGTCGCCGCCGTGCGCCACGCCGCCGGGCGCGGCGCCCTGACGGTGGGCGTGTCCTCCAACCCGGGATCGCCGCTGGGCGCCGCCGCCGACCACGCCATCGAGGTCGAGACCGGCCCCGAGCTGATCGCCGGCTCCACCCGGCTCAAGGCGGGCACCGCACAGAAGCTCGTCCTGAACACGCTGTCGACGGTCACCATGATCCGGCTGGGCAAGACCTACGGAAACCTCATGGTCGACCTGCGCAGCACCAACGAGAAGCTGCGCGTGCGGGCGCACCGGATCGTGGAGATGGCCACCGGCGCCGACGAGGACGAGGTGCGCCGCGCCCTGTCCGCCGCCGGCGGCCACGTCAAGACCGCGATCCTCACGATTCTCGGCCGCCTCGACGCCGAGGAGGCCGCGCGCCTCCTCGACGCCTCCGGCGGCCGGCTCCGCGAGGCGGTCGAGTCGGCCGCCCCCAGGGACTAGGCGTCCCACCCCCTCCCCCGAGCCCGGAAGGAAGCAGGCAATGAGCGACTCGGGTGCCGCCGACCACGCGGCCACAGCACGGGACCTCCTCGCGCTGGTCGGTGGCGAAGGCAACGTCACCTCCATCGCCAACTGCATCAGCCGGCTGCGCGTCGGCGTCGCCCACCGCGACCGGGTGCGCGACCAGGAGATCCGCGAGCATCCCAAGGTGCTCGGCGTGGTCGAGGACGAGACCTTCCAGATCGTGCTGGGCCCGGCCGCGGTCTCCAGGGTGGCCGAGGAGTTCCGGCGGCTGGTCGAGGCCGAGCGCGTCGGGTGCGCCGACTCCCCCGCCGGCGCGCCCGACGCGGGCGGCGCGGGCGGCGCGGGCGGCGCGGGCGGCGGCGCACCCGACGCGGGCGGCGCGGCCTCCGACGCCGCGGCGCTGGCCGCCAAGGGCGCGGCGATCCGGGCCGAGAACAAGCGGCGCAACGCGACCCCGTTCAAGCTGCTGCTGCGGCGCGTGGCCAACATCTTCGTGCCGCTCATCCCCGCGCTGATCGCCTGCGGCATCCTCGCCGGTGTCACCGGGGTGCTCACCAACCTGGGCTGGCTCACCCCGGCCCTCCCGGCCATGCGGGCCATCGCGCAGGGCTTCATGTCGCTGATCACGGTGTTCGTCGGCATGAACGCCGCCAAGGAGTTCGGGGGCACCCCCGTGCTGGGCGGCGCGGTCGCCGCGATCATCCCCTTCGCCGGGATCGCCGAGGTCCAGGCGTTCGGGGTGCAGCTCACGCCCGGCCAGGGCGGCGTGCTGGGCGCCCTGGGCGCGGCGGTGCTGTGCGCCTACGTCGAGCGGTGGGCGCGCCGGTGGGTGCCCGGCACCCTGGACATCCTCCTCACGCCCACCATCGCGGTCCTGGTCTCGGGCCTGGTCACCGTCTACGGGCTGATGTTCGTGGCAGGCGAGGTCTCCGCGGCCATCGGCGTGGGCGCCAACTGGCTGCTGGGCCAGGCCGGGGCCGTGGCCGGGCTGGTGCTGGGCGGGCTGTTCCTGCCGCTGGTGATGCTGGGGCTGCACCAGGCCCTCATCCCCATCCACACCACCCTCATCGAGGTGGACGGCTTCACCGTGCTGCTGCCGGTGCTGGCCATGGCGGGCGCGGGGCAGGTCGGCGCGGCCGCCGCGGTCTACCTGCGGCTCAAGAACAACGAGGGGGTGCGCGCCACCATCCGCTCGGCGCTGCCCGCCGGCCTGCTGGGCGTGGGCGAGCCGCTGATCTACGGCGTGACCCTGCCGCTGGGCCGCCCGTTCCTGACGGCCTGCGCCGGCGGCGCGGTCGGCGGCAGCTTCCTCGGCCTGGCCAACCAGCTGGGGGTCAGCGCGGGCTCGACCGCCATCGGCCCCTCGGGCTGGGCGCTGTTCCCGCTGGTGCAGGGCAACCAGGGCATCGGGGCCGCCGTCCTGGTCTACGGCCTGGGCCTGCTGGTCGGCTACGTCGCCGGGTTCCTGCTGACCTACTTCTTCGGGTTCAGCCGGCAGAGCCTGGCCGAACTCAACGCCGCGGAGTCGCCGGCGCCCGAGGCCGACCCCGCCGACGACCCCGCGGCGCCGAAGCGGTCGGAGGCCGGGACCGGGGTGGCGGCGGGCGGCTGACACCGGGCCGCCGGCGGGAAGGCGACCGCCGGTGCGGGGGTGTCCACGGGGCCGACGGCCGCGCGGCCACCCCCGCCTTCGTGTTCCGTCCTGCCCTGCCGCGCGCTATCCGCCGATACCCGAGAGGGCGGCCTCGCGCCGGTTGCGCGCGGAGTCGGCGCGGGTGATGTAGCCGTCGCGCAGGTTGCGCAGCTCCACGCGGGTGACCGCGGCCAGGTAGCCCGCCCGGGTGGGGTAGAGCTCGGCCAGGCGGTCGTCGTCGTAGGGGGCGTGCGAGCCGAAGAGCACGCAGAACTCGTTGCCCGGGCCGTCGGGCCGGTTGGCCCCGGTGTTCAGCGCGGTGGGGACCTCCACCTGGGACAGCCGGATGCCGCCCAGGGCGTGGCCGTCCGCGCCGCGCGCGATCCGGCCCTGGCCGTCGCGGGTGATCCGCTCGGCGGCCGGCGGCGGGGTGCCGGTCCGCGCCCGGCCCACCAACCGAACGCGAAGAAACAGGGGCGTCCCTCATCCAATATCCGCGCCCTCGGCCGCGCATCGGTGCGGTCTCGACACCCGGTGACCGCACCACCACACCGAAATGCGACCCAGCGGCGAACAGGCCGGCACGGCGGCGGACTAGCCACTCCCGACTTCGGCCTTGGCGAACGGATCATCGGACGCGCTTGGGGGCTGGGCTCGGCCGATCCACATTTTGCCCTCAGCGGCAATACCCTCGAGGATCCGGAGCGTGTGACCGAACCCGGCCGCGTCGAGGTTGACCTGGGACTGTTCGCCGGGGCTTTCCCCGGCGTCGGGCTCCTGCGCGTTTGGGCCCGTGACCAGGATTTCCTTGGCGGGGCCGTTCATGAGGGTGAGGTTCAAGGTGTAGCTGTGATCGTCGGACTCGGAGACGTGGACCGACGAGACCGACTCGAACCGGAAGTTGTCGCGTTCCTGCCCCATGGTTTCGGCCTTTTCGAAGTCGAGTTCCGTGGTCACCTCACGGACTCCGTCGTGGGTGACCAGGTAAATCCTTATTTCGTACTTCGAGTAGCGCCAGGGGCCTGACTGCAACTGTGCCCGCTTGCAGCCCTTGGCAGGCGTCTGCAAGAGCGCGTAGGCGAGGATGTCGCGCCACGCCAGTCGGTAGTGCCGCAGCGCCCTATCGAGAATCAATGTCTTGTCGCAGTTCAGCCACTCCTCCATCTCCATCTCGGAGGGGCGGGTGGTTTCGAGCTTCGCCTTCCACCTCGCGTGCTCTTCCTCCCGTTCCGCCAGGGTGAGCGAGTACTCCGCCTCGTCCTCGACGACGCGTCGGCGTTCGCCGAAGACCAGCAGCCACAGCGGCGCGGCGAACCGCGCGCCCACCACCGCGGCCGCCACCGCGGCGGCGCCGGGCAGTGGCGCCTCCTGGACCGTCGCGACGGCGACGCTGACGGCCGCCGCCGCCAGGGCCGCTGAGGAGGCCAGGAACCGCGCCTTGGTGGTAGCGGTGACCTTGTAGTACGCCCGGTGCTCCAGGAGCCTTCCGGCCAGCCACCGCCTTCGGACATCGCGGACCAGGTGGCGGATCAGCCACCTGACCTTGTCTGCGCTGACCCTTTCCTCTCGGTAGATCTCGGCGACCTCATCCCGCAGGGTGCCGCGGATTCCGGCGGTCTCCGCAAGCCACGCCGCTCGGCGGTCGGGAGCGTACTTGGTGAAGTAGTACTCGAACGCGTGGTCGACGCGGTTGGCGAATCCGCCTTCGGGAGCACGGGAGTTCCGCCTGGTCTCGATGTACTCGAGGTCCTTGTCCCTCAGTCTCCCCACCCGGTAGTGCCACTCCATCCCGCTTCGCGCCGCGATCACTCCGGCCGCCAGGGCGACGAGATAGGCGAGGTCGGGCACCAGGCCCGCATGGGTGAGGACGGACCAGCCCATGTACCCGGCCGCCAGCGTGAACAGCACGGACCACGCCACGGCACAAAGGCGGTCTCCGGGAGTGGCGCGGCTCCCTTCGGGGTGGCGCGCCCGGGCGCCCGCCGGGTCGGGCTCGAAGTACGCCCACACCCGCTTGAGGCGGTCCCTGCCCAGCCTGTTCTCCTCCGCCGCTTGGCGCGTCTGGACCCACAGACTGTCCTTCATTCCTCCAGTCAGGACCAGGTCGAGATGCCGAATGATCTTGTCGCGCTGGAGTGCGGGGAGGTTCTGCAGTTCCTTGAGTGCCAGTCCGGGATCGCCGCCGGAGTCGGACAGGCAGTCGAGGAGATCGCAGATGGCCTTCAGCGCGCGTCTCCAGTCGTCCGCGGCGTAAGTGTGCACACGGCCCGAGACGCGGCCCAACGCCGCCCGCTCCTCGGGGGCGAGGTCCCGATAGGAGCGTTTGCTGAGCATGGCCAGGACCCAGTGGAAGCGCACCTCACCGCCGTCGTGTCCGTGGGCGATGGCCTCCTCGATCAGGCCGCGGGCCCGAGTGGGCGCCCCGTTCTCCAAGAAGCGCACTCCGACCTGGTACTTCCGCGAGGGCGGCGAGTCGGGAAGAACCTGGTACACCGTCGAGTTGTGTACCGCTCCGGCCTGGATGCCGACGTTGGCGTTCTCTCCGGTCGTGTTGTTGACGGCCGACTCGTTCACGAGACTCCCTGCGCTGCCGCGATGAAAGCCGCCACCTTCGCCGCCAGTTCGGCGACGTCTCCGATAAGGCCCCGCAGCCGCTTGAGGGCGAGGACGAACGCGCCCTTTCCCTCCGGCGTGCTGTCCGCCAAGGCCTTGCTCGCGATATCGATCTCCGCCTGCGCGGCGTCGTACGTCGCCCCGTCGATCCTGCCGGCCGAGCGTTCGCGCACCAGGTCGTCGCGGAACGCCGCGAGCCCGGCGGCGAGGTCGGCCGGCTCCGGTCCGGAAAGGTCCGCGCCCATGGAGACCCTGCTCCCGGTGACCTGACCGGCCTGAATACCCACCTGGCCGAAGGCGTAGTTGGTGACGCCGCCGCCCTTCTCGCCGAATGTGCCGTCATCCATACCGCGACGCTCCTGATCCTTGGTCAGTTCTGCGGCGAGCCGGGCGGCGAACGCCGCGGCGTTCGCCGCCGCACGCGGCTGCCAGGTCCCGTCCCCGTCCGTTGACTTGGTTCCATCGGCCCTGTCGCTGATACCTCGCACGATCGCGACCGGTGATCCGTTGAGATGCCCGGCCTGCGCCACACCGGCGGCCTCCATCTCAATCGCCAGGGCGTCGTTGTACGTCTTGCGGATCCAGCGCGCCTCGTGGGAGATCCGTGAGTTCTGCACGATCTCGCCCGCCGCGATCGCGCCGAAGTGGACCCTGGGCGGACGGTGGCCGGGTTCCGCCGGGGGCGCCCAGTCGCCGGTCCGTCCCACGTGGGCGGCGACCTGGCTGATCTCGTGTGCCAGCTCCCACACCCGCGGACGGGCCTTGAGCCCGTCGTCCTCGCTTGTGCCGCCGTGATAGGCGTAGACGTGCGTTGCCATCACGACGTCGCCGAGCGGCGTGGCGTCCCACAGCGCACCCGCCACACCGACGAAGAGGACGGCCACCGGCGAGAACCGCTGGATGGCGCGTTCGGCCAGCACGGCGGCCGGGTGGTTCCCCTTTCCGGTGAGCCCCAGGGCGACCCGGCATTTCGTGCCCGCTAAAGTGCCGACCTCGAAACGCGTTCCCCGTTCGTGGCGGTGCACCTCCGGACCAACCAGTTTGCGCCACACCGCCTCGTACTCGAGGTTGAGAGCGGTGAGCATGACCACCAGGTTGTCTTTCACTGATTCCCCTCGTTCGTCGCCGGAGAACCGGGGCGGACCAGCGGTGGGTGCAGCGCGTTCCGCGGCCCGGCCCGGAAGAGTCGTGCGGGCCGCCCCTTCGTCGTTCGGCGGTTCGGTCCCGCCGGAACGATGAATCCGGGCACACCCTGGATCTTTCGATAGAAGTTCCGCTGGTCGAGCCGGACCCCCCAGACAGCCTCATAGACACGCTGCAATTCCGCGACCGTGAAGGTTTCACCGCAAAAGGCGGTCGCAAGGGAGGAATGCTCGATTTTCGCGCGGGCGCGCTCCACCCCGTCAGCGAGAATCTGCCGATGGTCGAACGCCAGTCTCACACGCCCCGAACTGACGTCCTCGACGGGTCTCCAGGAGGCTCCCGCCGCGTCGGTACCGGCGACAGGTTCGGGGAGCCCAGGCGCAATGGCCAGGTAGGCGACTGAAACGACCCGGCCGCGCGGGTCCCGGTCGGGCGCGCCGTAGGCACCCAACTGCTCCAGGTGCAGCCGCGCCCCCTCGAGGTTCGCCTCCTCGCGGAGTTCACGATGGGCGGCGGCGAGCACGTCCTCGCCGGCGTTGTTGAGAAAGCCGCCGGGGAGGGCGTGGTGGCCCCTGAAAGGCTCGATACCGCGCTCCACAAGCAAGACGTGGAGGCGTTCGGAACGCAGGGTCAGAATGACCAGGTCGACCGCCACCAGGACGGCCGGAGGTTGCCAGGATTCGTCGAGCATGTCGACGACCCTATCTTCCTGTCACTTCGACAGGAAGAAATTTTGTTTTTTTCCTTGAATTAGCGGGAGATCATTTCGTGGCGCGCGTCCGCACCAATGCGTTTCTCCAGGTGACGGTGGGTGAGGATCGGACTCACCCACCGTTGTGGAACGTCGCTGTGCCCTCACATCGGCCCGAGTAAAAGCCGTGAAACGACGGACCGATACTTCATCTCACATCCGGCAGGGCCGCTACCAGCGGACGGGCAGAGCGGCCAGGGTGATGGCCATGTGGTTGGGGCGCCATTCGAGTTGTTCGGGGGGGACCGCGAGGCGGAGGTCGCGGTGGTGGGACAGTTCGGTGAAGGCGATGCGGGCGACCCAGCGGGCCAGGTGGGCGCCCGCGCAGTAGTGGGGGCCGTGGCCGAAGCGGATGTGGGGGTTGGGACTGCGCCGGGGGTCGTAGCGGTGGGGGTCGGGGAAGACCTCCGGGTCGTGGTTGGCGGCGTCGGTGGAGATCAGGACCATGTCGCCGGCGCGCAGGCGGCGGCCGGCGATCTCGGTGTCGGTGGTGACGATGCGGGCCAGGGCGTTGCCCAGGACCACGCTGAAGCGCAGCAGCTCCTCGATGTGGCGGTCGGCGGTGGCGGGGTCGGCGCGCAGCTCCTCCAGGGCCCAGGGGCGGCGCAGCAGGTTGTGGGCGCCCACGCCCAGGAAGCTCGTCATGTCCTCGTAGCCCAGGACGAACAGCCCGCCCACGATGTTGGCCAGCTGGCCGGTGGTCAGGCCGCGGTCGGGGTCGTTGCGCGCGACCAGGCGCTGCATGAGGCCGTCGGCGGGGATCCGGGCGGACGCCGCCGTACCGTCGCGGACCTGGGCGATCAGCCCGGCCATGTGGCTCTGCATCCCGGCCCAGTTGCGCGCGGTCTGCTCGGCGGGCACCAGCATGGTGACGTCGCCGTCGGCGAACTCGGCCACCCGCGGGAGGTCGGCGAGCGGGATGCCCAGCAGCCGGCACATGACCTCGCCCGAGACCCGGGTGGCCAGGTGGTGCTGGAGGTCGCCGGGCTGGGGGCCGGCGAGCATGGCCGCCAGTTCGCGGCGGACCACCGCGCGCACCCACTCCTCGGGCAGGTCGGGGTGCTCGGGGCCCAGGGCGCGCCGGACCTCGTCGGCGAGGCCGGCCCGGCGCAGGAAACCCATGGTGTTCATGACCTCGGGCGCGTAGATGGGGGTGTCCTGGACGGGGGCGTCCGGCAGCCCCACCGCCGCGCGGTCGAAGACGCGGGAGTCGGTCAGCACCGCGCGGGCCTCGGCGTGGCCGGTGACGAGCCAGACGTCCTCACCGGCGTTGCTGAGGGCGGGGACGACGGGGCACTCGCCGCGCAGGTCGTCGAGTTCGGGCGCGAGGCAGTCCCCCCGGGAGCTGAAGGGGTACTGCGGACGGGGCGCGGTGGCGGTCTCGGTCGTCTCGGTCATGGGCGAACCTCACTGTGGCGGTCGGAGCGGAGGTGGCGGTCGGCGCCCGCCGGCGCGGACGCGGGCGGGCACGGGGAATTCCGCGCCGGTATCCGGAGGCGGGGACACCGTTTTTCCCCGAGCACGGCGTGCTCCACCTCATTTCCGCGCGACAGGTGCGGTCCCCGAGCCCGATCACCGTTCCCACCTCGATATGCCCGGCCGGGGACCCGGGACAAACGGCGGCGCCTTTCACCTGCAGCGAGTTGAGCGAAAATCACAGGTTCGTCCCCGGCGGAAAAGACCCGAAACCGCCATTGCGGGGGTCATGGAATGGCGGTAACCGGCGACCTGATATGGGTGCGCCGACGCGGCGGACGCGCCCACGGCGCCCACGGCGCCCGACGGCCACCGGTCGGCCGCCCTCGCGCCGCGGCGCCGGAAAGCCCTCGGCGGCGGCGGATCCGGACGCCCCGGCCCGCCGGGGCGGTCCGGGCCGTTCGCCCCGCGCCCCCGCACGAGGGACGCGCGAAACGCGGAAACGAGCGGCGCACCCCGCACCGGCCGCGCCGAACGATCACCGGGCCGCCTTTCCGTCGAAATACCCGCGGGTAACACAACCCGCGCTCCCGGCACCTCTCATCGGACACCCAGGAGGATTTCAACTCATTTTTACCGTGCCCGGATAAGGTGTTCCCGAATTCACCGGGAACGACCACACGACAGCGTTCGACTTTCGAAAGACTTTCGGCTGCTCACCGCGGGTTCGCGGGTCCGGGCGGGGAAGGAGACGGGTGGACCACACCAAGGCCGGCGGCGAGCGATCCGTCGCGGCGCGCTTCCGGGAGCTGCACGACCGCGTCCCCGACCGCGGACTTCTCGTCTTCACCGACGACGACGGCCGCGACGTCGACACCATGACGGTGCGCCGCCTGGCCTGGGAGGCCGAGCGCATCCGGGCCGACCTGGCCGGGCGCGGCCTCGCCCCCGGCGCCCGCGCCCTCCTGGTGCACCTGCCCTCCCTCGACTTCGTCAGCGCGTTCCTGGGCTGCCAGGCCGCGGGACTCGTGCCGGTGCCGGTCGCGCCCCCCAACCCGTTCAAGCCCGGGCGCGACATCGGGGTGCTCGCGGCCGTCGCCGCGAGCTCGGGCGCCGACCTCGTGCTGACCCACACCCCCTACCGCGACCTGCTCGCCGCCGGCCGGCACGCCCGGCGGTCCGCCCCCGGCGCCCCCGCCTGGCCCGACCTCCCCTGGGCCGACACCGACCGCCCCGGCCCGGTGCCCGCCCACGCCCCCGACCTCGGCCGCTGGCACGAGCCCGCCGACCTGGACTCCCCCGCGTTCCTCCAGTACACCTCCGGCTCCACCGGCGCCCCCAAGGGCGTGGTCGTCAGCCACCGCAACATCCACCACGAACTGGACTCCATCGCCCGCGACCTCGACCTCGGCGACGACACCGTCGCGGTCACCTGGGTCCCGCACTTCCACGACCTCGGACTCGTCAGCTTCCTGCTCAACACCCTCGTCGGGCACTCCGCGCGCACCCACGTGCTGTCCCCGCTGAGCTTCCTGCGCCGCCCCGCCGTGTGGTTCGAGGTGGCCTCGCGGGTGCGCGCCACGCACACCGCCGCCCCCAACTTCGCGTTCGACCTCGTCGTGCGCAAGACCGCCGCCGAACAGCGGGCCTCCTGGGACCTGTCGTCGCTGCGGGTGGTGGGGTCCTCGGGCGAGCTGATCCGGCCCGCCACGGTCGAGCGCTTCCTGGCCGCCTTCGCCGAGGCCCGCTTCCCGCCCGAGGCGTTCTACCCCACCTACGGCCTGGCCGAGCACACCCTCAGCCTCACGATGGGCGGCAGCGGCCCGCTGCGCGTCGACCCCGACGCCATCAGGCTCGGCCGCGCCGTGCCCGTCGGCGACGACCCGGCGCGGCCCGCCGCCTCCTACTACGGCTGCGGCACCGTCACCAAGCCTGGCGCCCGCCTGCGCGTGGTCGACCCGCAGACCCGCCTGCCGTGCGGGCCCGGCCGCGTGGGCGAGATCTGGGCCGACTCCGCGACCAAGGCCCGCGGGTACTGGGGCCTGCCCGACCACACCCGCGAGGTGTTCGCGGCGCGCACGGCAGACGGCGACCCCCGGGAGTACCTGCGCACCGGCGACCTCGGGTTCCTCCACGAGGGGGAGCTGTTCGTCACGGGCCGGCTCAAGGACATGATCATAGTCCGGGGCCACAACCACTATCCCCAGGACATCGAGGACACCGTCCGCGGCTGCCACCCCCTCGTCCGCTCCGGCGGCGTCGCGGCGTTCGCGGTGCCCGCCGAGGAGGATGCGGCGGCGGGCGAGCGCCTGGTGGTCCTGGTCGAGACCACCGTGGAGCCCTCCGCCGAGGACGCGGCCGCCCTGGTGCGCGCGGTCCGCCGCGCGGTGGCCGACGCCCACGGCATCCCCTGCGACGACGTGGTCGTGGGCGGCCGCGGCCTGGTGCTCAAGACCACCAGCGGCAAGATCCGCCGCAGCGCCTGCCGGGCGGCCTACCTGGACGGCGCGGCCGCGGCCGGCGCCGCGGCGGTGGGGCGGTGAGCGGCGGCCCCGCCGGGGCCCCCGGCCTGCGCTTCTCGGCCGGCCCCGACGACCCCGCCCTCCACGACCACGGCCCCGGTCTGGCCGCGCTCCTCACCCGCTTCGAGGTGATGGTCCGGTCCTCCCACCGCACCCGCCGGCGCTTCTTCCACGCCGACGCCGCCGCGGTGCGGGGCGAGGCGGTGGCCGCCCCGGCGCCCGGCGGCCCCGAGCCGCACCCGTTCTTCGCCTCCGGCGCGCGCGTGCCGGTGCTGGCCCGCTACAGCAGCGGCGAGCGGGCCGACGAGGTGCTGCCGGGCACCCGGGGGCTCTCCCTGCTCTTCTGCGACCCCGCGCACCCCGGCGACCCCGGCCGCGCCGTGTTCGCCCTCACCCTGAACACCGGGCGCCGCCTGTTCGCGCGCAGCGCCGCCCACTTCCACCGCTTCACCTTCGGCACCGACGCCGACCGGGAGGCCATGGCCCGCGAGGACCCCGGCCTGCGCGCGGCCGTGTGGGAGCAGGTCCGCGACCCCGTGGCCTACCCCCGCTACCACTACCACTCGCAGGTGCCGCGCCCCTACGTCGACGGCGCGGGCCGCCCGTGGCTGGCCCGCTACCGCGCCGTCCCCGCCTCGGGCGCGCCCGACGCCGGCCACCACGACCCCGGCGGCCACCCGCCGCCGGCGGCGCCGCCCCGGTCCCCGCGCCGCGCGCCCGGCGACGACCGGCCGCCCACCCTGCTCAGCGACGCGCTGCGCGCCGACGTGGCGGACGGCGGCTTCCGCGTCCTCCTGCAGGTCCAACTGCATCCCCTGGGCGCCGACCCGGCGGCCAACCGCGCGGCGCTCGACCCCGCGCGGCTGTGGCCGGAGCCCGCGCACCCCTACCGCACCCTCGCCGAACTGCGGTTCGACGCCCCGCTCGACGGCGCGGTCGCCGAGGGGCTGCTGTTCGACCCGGCACTGGCTCCCGAGGGCCTGGGCATCGCGCTGGCCCGGTCACCGCACGAGGCCGCCTCGGTCAACCACGTCCGGGCGCTGGTCTACCGCGCGGCGCACGCCGCCCGCACCCGCGCGCCCGCCCCGCCCGCCCCGCCCGCCGCGAACGGGCGCGGCCCCCGGCGGCTGACCGTGTGCGTACTCGGCGCGGGCCCGGCCGGGCTGGCGGCCGCCCGCGAACTGGAGCTGCGGGGCCACCGCGCCGTGGTGCTGGAGCGCGCGCCCGAGGTCGGCGGGAAGTCGGTCTCCGTCCGCGTGGAGGGCCGCGCCTACGACCTCGGCGCCCACATCTGCACCCCCGAGTACGCCGAGGTCGCCCGGCTCGCCGCCGACCTGGGCGTTGAGACCGAGGACGCCACGCCCACCCGCGTCCACGGCCCCGGCCGGCCGGCGGCCCGCCGCCCCGACGCCGCGTTCTTCCGCCCCGAGGCGTTCGCGCGCTACACCCGGCTGCGCGCCGAGCTCTTCCCCGGCATCCGGCAACCCGGCCTGGCCCACTCGGCCGCGCACCTGGCCCGGCCCGTGGCCGAGTGGCTGCGCGGCAACGGCCTGACGGCCATGGCCGCCTCCCTGGGCGACGGCTACACCGCCTCGGGCTACGGCCACCTGCGCGGCGACCTGCCCGCGCTGTACTTCGTCAAATACGCCGAGCTGACCGGCCTGCTGTCGGCCGGGCCGGCGCCGACCGGCCACGCGGGCGCCTTCACCGTCCGCGACGGGTTCGCGCGGCTGTGGCGGCGCGTGGCCCGCGACCTCGCCGACGTGCGGACGGGGGTGCGCGTCCGCGCGGTCGAGCGCACCGGCGCGGGGGTCGCGGTGTACACCGACGGCGGGCCGGTGCGCGCGGACGCGCTGGTCCTCACCCCGGCCCTGGACCGGGTGGTGCACCTGCTCGACGCCACCGACGAGGAGCGCGACCTCGCGGCGCGGATCCGCACGGTCGACTACCGCACCGCGGTGTTCCGGGCCTCGGGCCTGCTCCGCGAGGGCTTCTACCTGGTCGGCGAGCACACCGCCGCCGCGGCCGAGCCGGGGCACCTGGTGGCCTACCACCACCGCCACGCCGGCGCCGACGTCTACACCGGCTACCTCTACGGCGCCGAGGGACTCGGTGAGGCGGGGGTCCGCGCCCGGGTGGCGGCCGACGTCGCCCGGCTGGGCGGGCGGGTCGAGGAGGTCCTGCTGGTGCGCCGGTGGCCGTTTATGCCGCACTTCTCCGGCGCCGACCTCGCCGACGGCGCGCTCGCGCGGTTCGAGGGCATGCAGGGCCGCGCCCGGACCTACTACACCGGCGGCCTGCTCGGCTACGAACTGGTCGAGACCGCCGTCGCCCACGCCCGCGACCTCGTCGGGCGGTTCTTCCCGGACGCCCCGCAGACCGGCGGCGCCGAGAGGCGCGCGGCGGCGGGCGGGGCGGCCGCGTGGGCCAAGCCCGCCGCCGCGCCGCCGCGCCCGGTGGCGGTCCGGGGCGCCGCCGAGATCCGGGACTGGCTGCTGGCGCGCGTCGCCGAGGAGGCGGGAGGGCCGGTGGACCCCCGGGCGCCCCTGGACGACTACCTGGTGGACTCGCTCGCCGTCGCGGGCGTGCAGGGCGAGCTGTCGGAGTGGCTCGGGTTCCGGGTTTCGCCCACCCTGCTGCTGGAGCTGCCCACCGTCGAGGCGGTGGCGCTCCACCTGGCCGGGCTCGTGGGCGGCCCCGCGGCGGCTCCCCACGCCCGGACCGCCTCCGGCCACGAGGAGTCCGGACCGACCGTTCCCGAAAGGATCCCCCATGAGTGATTTCAGCACGGCCACCGAGGTTTGCCCGCGCGGCACCGGCGGCCCGGTGCGGGAGTTCGGCGCCGCCCTGGACCCGCGCTGGAGCGTCGGCGGCAAGCCGCACGGCGGCTACCTGCTCGCGGTCCTGGGCCGGGCGGCGGCCGAGGCCGCCGGCGACCGCCCGCGCCTGACCGCGGTGAGCGCGTCGTTCCTGGAGGCCGCCGCCCCCGGCGGCGCGGTCGCCGAGGTGGAGGTGCTGCGGGTGGGGCGCACCTCCACCCAGCTGCGCGCCCGCCTGCTCCAGGACGGCCGTCCCAAGGTCGAGTGCCTGATCACCCAGGGCGCTCTGGAGGACGGCGACGCCTGGTGGTCCGCCGCCGAACCCGTGGAGCTGCCCGCGGAGCGGGACTGCTTCCTGGCGCCACCGGAGGTCCCCGAATTGGGGCTGAGCGCGCCGCTGCTGTCGGTGGTCGAGCACCGCCTGGACCCCGGCCTGCTGGGGTTCACGGCCGGCCGGCCCTCGGGCCGCGGGCTCGTCCTGGGCTGGCAGCGCCTGGCCGACGGGGCGGCCTGGGACCCGCTCAGCGTGCTGGTCGCCCTGGACCCGATCCCCTCGGCCACCCTCGACCTGGGCATCGCGGGCTGGGCGCCGACGATCCAGTTCAGCGCCTACGTGCGGCGGCCGCCCGCGCCGGGCGCGCTGCGCACCCGGCTGCGGGCCACCGACGTGGGCGCGGGGACCATGGACCTGGCCGCGCACGTGTGGGACGCCAAGGGCCGCCTGGTCGCCCAGGCCACGCAGATCGCGGCGGTGCGGATCCCCGGCACCCCGGCGCCCAAGGGCCCGTGACGCCGGGCGCGCCGCGCGCGGGGGGCGCCCGCGCTCGGCGGGGGTGCGGGCGCGGGCGGCGCCGCGCGGCGAAGGGCGGGGAAAGCGGGGCGGGGGTCCGGGGCGCGGCACCGTTCCCCTCACACCCCCCCGCTTTCGCGCGCGGCCCCCGCGGCGCTGAAGTCGCAGGGCACACCGCACGCGAGCCACCACCGAAAAAGCTCACTTTCTCGGAAAACGGACCAATCACCATGTGGGCGTGGAAGGGCCGGAAACCCGGTCAGAGCGCGGTGAAATCGGCCACCATGCTCTGGTGATTGTTGACTGTGCTATCTACCACTCCGGCGGCCGTGTGGACGTCGACGGCGACATCAGCGACGCGCTGGACGCGGCCGTCAAGAGCCACGACGGCTCCTTCTGCTGGATCGGGCTGCACGAGCCCACCTCCGAGGAGTTCGACCTGGTCGCCGAGGAACTGGGCCTGCACCCCCTCGCGGTGGAGGACGCCGTCACCGCCCACCAGCGGCCCAAGTGGGAGCGCTACGGCGACATCGCGTTCGTCGTCTGCAAGGCCCTGGTCTACGACGACGCCGCCAAGACGATGCTCACGGGCGAGGTGATGGTCTTCCTCGGCGCCAACTTCATCGTCACGGTGCGCCACGGCGAGGCCAACCCCCTCAAGGGCCTGCGCCGCCGCCTGGAGGCCGACAAGGAGATGCTCCGCTACGGCCCGCCGGTCGTGCTCTACGGGGTCCTCGACGCCGCCGTGGACGCCTACGTCGAGACCGCCGACACCTTCCAGGGGGCCGTCCACGACATCGAGGAGGAGGTCCTGCTCTCGGGCAAGGGCCAGCTCGCCCCCCAGATCTACGCCCTCAAGCGCGAGGGCCTGCGGATCCACGGCGCCGTCGATCCGCTGATCCCGGTGCTCAAGGCGATGTCGGCCGGCGACGCCGTGCGCGTCAACCCCGAGGTGCTGCCCTTCTTCCGCGACGTCCACGACCACGCCGTGCAGGTCGAGGCGCGCGTGGCCTCCCTCAACGAGCTGCTGCCGCAGGTCATGGCGGCCTACCTGGCCCAGGTGGGGGTGCAGCAGAACAACGACATGCGCCGGATCTCGGCGTGGGCCGCCATCATCACCGCGCCCACGATGATCGCCGGCGTCTACGGCATGAACTTCGACTACATGCCCGAACTGCGGCAGTCCTGGGGCTACCCGGCGGTCCTGCTGTTCATGGTGACGGTGTGCACCACGCTCTTCGTGCTCTTCCGCCGCAACAAGTGGCTGTGAGCCCGGGCCGGCCGCTTGGAGCGCCGGGGCGGGGCCGGCGCCTCAGCCCCGGCCGCTGATCCCCGCCTCGTGGGCGAGGACCGCCGCCTGCACCCGGTTGCGCAGGTCTAGCCGGGCCAGGATCGCGCTGACGTGGGCCTTGACCGTGTCCTCGGCCAGGTGCAGCTCCCGCGCGATCTCGGCGTTGGAGCGGCCCGCCCCCACCAGGGCCAACACGTCCTTCTCGCGACGGCTGAGCGCGGCCACCCGCTCGCGTGCCGCGTGCGCCGGGGACGCCGGGCGGTCGCGCAGCTGGGTGATCACCCGCCGGGCGACCTTGGGCGAGAGGAACGCGCCGCCGTCGGCCACCGCGCGCACCCCGGCCATCAGCTCCTGGGGCTCGGCGGTCTTGAGCAGGAACGCGCTGGCTCCCCCGTCCAGCGCGCGGGTGATGTAGGCGTCCTGCCCGAAGGTGGTCAGGATCGCCACGGCCGTGCGCGGCGAGGCCCGCAGGATCTCGGGCACCGCCGTCAGGCCGTCGGTGTCGGGCATCTGGATGTCGACCAGCGCGACGTCGGGCCGGTGGCGGCGGGCGAGGTCGACGGCCTGGCGGCCGGT
Source organism: Streptomonospora nanhaiensis (assembly GCF_013410565.1). Classification (NCBI taxonomy): domain Bacteria; kingdom Bacillati; phylum Actinomycetota; class Actinomycetes; order Streptosporangiales; family Nocardiopsidaceae; genus Streptomonospora; species Streptomonospora nanhaiensis. The sequence continues at coordinate 5,227,834 of NZ_JACCFO010000001.1, read as the reverse complement.
CCCCGCCTCGGCGACGACCTCGATGCCGGGGTCGGCCGAGAGGATCGTGCCGATCCCGGCCCGGATCAGGGCCTCGTCGTCGGCGAGCAGGACCCGGATCACCGGGCTCCCCCTTCCGTTCGGGTGCCCACCGGCACGGTCTCCTTCACGGCGAGCCGGCCGTCCGCGAAGCACAGCCGGTAGGCGGTGGTGGCCGCGCCCGGCCACGTCAGCTCCGAGCGGTAGAACCGGCACCGCGCGTCGCCGGCGGGCGCGCCGCCGCGTTCTGCGGGCGGGTCCAGCATCGACATGGGCGGCAGCACCGCCTCCACCCGCGCCTGCTCCTGGCCCACGCGCAGCCGGTCGAACTCCGCGGGCGCCAGAACGGCGTTGGCCGACACGTAGCCGTAGTAGCCCAGCCACACCGCCGCCAGCGCGGCGAGCAGCGCCGCCGGGGCCAGCACGGCCGCACGCAGCGCGCGCCGCTGCGCCGCCGCGAAGCGCGAGGCCAGCTCGGCCGCGCCGGCACCGCCCGCGCGGCCCGGGGCCGCGCCCGCCGGGACGCGGGCCCAGACCTCGAACCCGCCGTCGGCCCGCGGACCGGCCTCGACCGCGCCGCCCAGAGGGCGCAGCCGCTCGGCCAGCCCGGCCAGGCCGCGCCCGCCCGAGACCCCCGCGCCGATCGGCCCGCCCCGGGGCGCGGGGCCGTTGCCTACCCGCACCGCCCAGCCGACGCCCGCCTCGCGCTCGACGCGCACGGTCACCGCCGCGCCCGGCGCGTGCTTGGCGGCGTTGGTCAGCGCCTCCTGCACGGCGCGGGCCAGTGCCCGGCGCACCGGTTCGGGCGCGTCCGCCAGCCGGTCGCCGCCGCGCAGCCCGATGTCCATGCCGGCGCCGCGCGCGCGGTCGACCAGCTCACCGACCCCCTGCCCCAGCGGCTCACCCGCCAGCGGGTCGCCGGTCTCCCGCAGGATGCCGATGATCTCCTGCAGCCGCTCCACCGCCGCCGCCGCGCCGGCCCGCAGCTCCCCCGCGGCGTCGCGCAGCTCGGCCTCGCCGTAGTCGGGCCCCACCTGCATGGCCCCGGCGCGCACCACGATCAGGCTCAGCTCGTGGCCCAGGGAGTCGTGCATCTCCTCGGCGATGCGGGCCCGCTCGCGCAGCCGCTCGCGCTCGGCCACGAGGTCGTGCTCGCGCTCCAGCAGCTCGGCGCGCCGCCAGCCGAAGGACGCCGCCTCGGCGCGGCGCCGCAGGTAGCGGCCCAGCAGCCAGGGCAGCACGGCGAAGACCACCGCCGAGGCGGCCGCGACGAACCCGTGGGTCACGGTGGCCCCGCCCAGCACCGCGACCGCGGGGTACCCGGCGGTGAGGAGCGCGAGCGCGCCCGCCATCAAGGTGTCGCGGCCGCTCACCCGGCCCAGCAGCAGCGCGGCCGCGCCCAGGGCGGGCGCCGGCAGCGGCACCTCCTGCCCCGCGGGCAGGGCGGCCAGGACCGCGCAGACGGCGAACACCACCCACAGCGCGGCCTCGCGCGGGGCCGCCCCCTTCGCGGCGCGCGCGGCCGCCGGGGAGCCGTCCGCGAGGTCGGTGATCACGTTCACGGCGTCCACCGTATTGGAAGCGCGGCCGCGTGTCCTCGCCCTTCAGTGGGGGGCCGCCGGGCCGGGAGTGCCACGAACGTGGGGGGCGGGCCCGCGCGGCCGGCCACGAACGGGCGCCCCCGCCGCCCACCGGCGGGCGATGCCCGCGCGGCCCGCCGCTGCCTAGCGTGGCCCGGCAGGACGACCGACGACTCCCTGGGAGGAACGAATGCGGGCCAGCAGACCCCGGCACGGGCGGGGCACCACCGAAGGACGCCGCCGCCGCACGCTGCCCGGCGCGGCCGCGGCGGGCGCGCTGACCGCGCTCGCCCTGCTGGGGGCGTTCGCCGGACCCGGTGCCCCCGCGCTCGCCGACGAGGCGGGGGCGGGCGCGGCGGAGCTGGACCGCTTCGCCGAGCGCTACGTGGAGCGCACCGGCCTGCCGGGCGCCGCCGTCGCGGTCACCCGGGGCCAGGAGGTGGTGCTGACCGCCGGCTACGGCCACGACTCCGACGGCGCCCCGCTGAGGGCGGACACGCCGATGCGCATCGCCTCGCTCAGCAAGTCGTTCACCGCGCTGGCGGTGATGCAGCTGGTGGAGGCGGGCCGGGTGGATCTGGACCGGCCGGTGCGGACCTACCTTCCGGAGTTCCGCCTCGCCGACCCGCGCGGGGCCGACATCACCGTCCGCCAACTGCTCGACCAGAGCTCGGGCATGTCCGACCGGACGTTCCCCGAGGCCACCCGCAGCCAGCCGGACTCCCTGCGCGAGGCCGTGGCGCGGCTGCGCACCGCCGGGCTGGCCGCCGACCCGGGTACGGACTGGAACTACCACAACCCCAACTACCACGTCGCCGCGCGCCTGGTGGAGGTGGTGTCCGGGCGGCCGTTCGACGCCTACCTGGAGCAGGAGGTGTTCGCCCCGGCCGGCATGGACGACACCACCGCGGCCGAGACGACGGGCGCGCCCGTCCCCGGCCTGGCCGACGGCCACATCCGCGCCTACGGGGCCGCCGTCGCCGTTCCCGAGCCCGACCAGTTCGCCGCCGGGTCGGGCGGGATCGTCTCCACCGCCGAGGACATGGCGCGGTGGCTGCTGGTGCAGGCCAACGGGGGGCGCTCGGACACCGGCGAGCGGCTGCTGTCGGCCGAGGGCGTCGCCGAGACCCACACCGCCTCGGCCAACGAGGGCCGCTCGGCGCTGGGCTGGATGCGGCGGGTGCCCGAGGCGGGCGACCGCGCGCGGCTGCCGCAGGTCTGGCACGGCGGCATGCTGTCCACCTACTCCTCCTACCAGTTCCTGGTGCCGGAGACGGGGTACGGCGTGGCGGTGCTGTTCAACAGCGGGATGGCCCTGACCGAGGAGGACACCTCCGGCCTGGCCGAGGGCCTGCTCGCGCTCGCCGAGGGGCGCACGCCGCCGGAGGGCGGCTCCACGCTGTGGCGGACCGACGCCGTGTTCGGCGTGCTCACCGCGCTGACGGCCGCCCTGGGGGTGCGGGGGGTGCTGCGCGCCGGGGCGTGGGCGGCCCGCCGCGTGCGGCGGCCGCGGTGGCGGGCCGCGGCGCGGCTGCTGCCCTACCTGGTGCCGCCGGGCCTGCTGGCCGTCTTCCAGCCGCTCGCCGACACCGTGATGGGCGGGCGCGACGCCTCCTGGCTGACGCGCTTCTACGCCGTGCCCGCCGAACTGCTCTTCCTCGGCACGGCCGCGCTCGCGTGCGCGGCGGTCGTGGCGGTCCGCGTCGCCGCGCTGGTCCGCTCGGGCAGGGGTGCGCGGAGCCGGTGAGGCGGCGCGCGGCCCCCGCCCTCCCGCCCCGGTGCCCGGGCGGGAGGGCGGGGGCCGGCGTGCGGCTAGGCGGCGGGCCGCCGTTCGCGCAGCAGCCCGGCGTTCGCGGAGATCCGCTCCGCCGCGGCGGCGGCCGACGGGTCGCCGCCGGCCAGGAGGAGGTTGCCGGCGAAGTCGACCCCGTCGGGCACGGCGTCGGCGCCCACCGGCTCGGCGTCCCAGACGTTGCCCCGGTATGCCACGTGGTCCAGCGGCGGGGCGACGGTCAGGACCGCGGTGTTGTCGGAGCGGGTCACCACGTTCTCCTCGCACCGGACCCACGCCGCGCCGTAATCGGTGTAGAGGCCGAAGTTGTAGGGCGTGCGGGTGTCGGCGACGACGTTGCCGGAGACCACGGCGCCGGTCTGCCAGGAGTCGCCCTGGGGGCCGGCGACGTAGATGCCCCCGCCGTCGGCCAGCGCGCCCATGGAGTTGGTGACCCGGTTGCCAATGATGCGGGTGCCCCGCCCGGTGTAGGCGCAGATGCCGCAGTGCGGCACGTCGTCCACGTGGTTGCGGGTGACGGTGCAGTCGGTGGTGTCGCCGATGCTGATTCCCGGCGCGCCGGGGTAGTCCAGGCCGGTGCGGTGGACCAGGTTGTCCTCCAGCAGCGCACCGCGCGTGCCCGCGAGCGTGACGCCGGCCGCGGAGATGGTGTCGAAGTCGCAGCCGCGCACGGTGAGGTCCGCGCCGCCGGTCGCCGCCAGCGCGGTGGCGCCCAGGCGGGTGAATCGGCAGCCGTCGAACCGCACACCGGTGGCGCCGTCCAGGACCACGCAGGCGGGGATGGCCTTGGTCCGCGCGGGGACGGTCACCCAGGACCCGCCCTCGGTGATCGGCACCTTCTCGATCGCGCCCTCGCCGTCGTAGTAGCCGGTGCCGTGGTAGTGCAGGAAGGCGCCGGCGCGCGGCCAGGTGGCGTCGGCGAGGACCAGGCCCTCGAAGGCGAGGTCGCGGGCGCCCTCGACGCGCAGCAGGACCGGCAGCGCCGGGGCGACCGCGCGGGTGGTGGCGGGGTCCTCGCCGGGCCGGGGCAGGTAGTGCAGGACGTGGCGGCCCGGGCGGGAGCGGTCCAGGGCGAAGGTGCCCGGTTCGGTGAGGAAGGCGGGGTCGTTCTCGACCCGGGTGGGCAACTCCAGGCCGGAGCCGGTGTACCCGTCATACGCGTAGTTGTAGACGTCGCCCGCCTGCGCGAACGCGGGCTGGGCCATGGTGATCACCGTGGTGTCGCCCTCGCGGTCCACGGCGGCGACCGGGCAGCGGGCCTCGGTCCAGGGGTAGACGCCGCGGTAGACGAACTCCACCGACGCCGGGCCGCGCCAGGCCAGGGGCGCGGTGCTCGGGGTGGCGTATCCCGTCTCGGTGCGGACGGTGCCCTCGGGCAGGGCGTCGACGGCGGCGCGCTCGGCGCGGCGGCCGTCGACGTACAGTTCGCGGAAGTCCAGGGCGCCGACCTCGGCGGTCCAGACGCCGCCGCTCTCCCGCCACCCGGTGACCGGGCGGCCGCCGCTGATGACGGCGGGCCCGTCGCCGTGGGCGCGGAAGGCGGTGCCGGAGTCCTCCTCGGTCAGCACCAGGGGCTCGGTGAGCACGTGGGTGCCCGCTCTCAGCCGCACGGTCGCGCCGCCCGGGGCCGTGCGGGCCGCGTGCAGGGCCCGCTCCAGGGTGGCGAAGGGGGTGTCGGGGCCGCCCTCGGCGGAGTCGTCGCCGTCGGGGGACACGTGGAACCGATACCTGGTCATGCCGCACCACACTTTCATGTTTATGGCGTACACATGATATATAGCATAAACATGAGCGACCGAGCGAACGACCCCGACGAGGGCGTCGAACTCCTGTGGCGGCAGCGGCGGGGGCAGGGGCACGGACTGGACGTGGAGCGGATCGTGGCCGCGGCGATCGAGGTGGCCGACGCCGAGGGGCTGCCGGGGCTGTCGATGCGCAAGGTCGCCGAGCGGCTGGGCTTCACCACGATGTCGCTCTACCGCCACGTCCCCGGGCGCGAGCGCCTGGTGGACCTCATGCGCGACGCCGTCCTGGCCCGGCTGCCCGCGCCGCCCGGCCAGGGCTCCTGGCGGGAGCGGCTGGAGGCCCACGCCCGCCTCGACTGGGAACTGCGCCGCCGCCACCTGTGGCTGGCGGAGGCCCGGGGCACCCGCCGCCTGCCGGGCCCCGGCGCGGTGGCGCACTACGAGGGCGTCCTGGCGATCCTCGCCGAGACGGGACTGGCCCCCTCCGAGGTCGTCGCGGCGGCCGACCTCCTCGGCGGCTTCATCGACGCCGAGGCGCTCACCCTGGTGGAGGCGGCGCGCGCCGAGGACGACAGCGGCCTCACCCACGAGGAGTGGTGGAGCGGGCGGGACTCCCTCTACGACCGGCTCGGCGCCTACCCCACGATCACCGCGCTGTGGGAGGCCGGCGGCTGGGACCACCCGGAGGACCGCTTCGCCTTCGGCCTGGCCCGCATCCTCGACGGCATCGAACTCCTCATCACCCGCAATCGTGACGAAACGCGTGACGATTCGTGCCGCATGTGCGGCCGCCCGCTGGACCAGCCCGCCTCGGGGCGCCGCCGCACCTACTGCTCGCGCGCCTGCCGGCAGCGCGCCTACCGCCGGGGCCGGTCGGGGTGACGGCCGGGCGCCGGCCCGGGCCCGCCCTGCCCGTCGGCGCCCCCGCCCCGCTCCCCCGCCTGGTGCGTGCCCGGTGCGCGCCCGGTCAGTTCCCCTCCGCCGCGGGCACGGCCTCGGCGGCGTCCGCGGGGACCCCCTCGGCGTGCCAGCGGCGCAGCAGGTCCAGATTCACGTCGTGGGAGCGGGTGTAGGGGATCCGCGCCACGAACAGCACCGAGGACGGCGCGTACGCGGCGCCCCGGCGCTCCCGTACGGCGGCCTGGAGTTCCGCAGCGCTCACCGGGACCCCCGGGTCCCGCACCACCGCGCTGTGCAGGGTCTCCCCCTCGGGGCCGGGGACCCCGAAGGACGCGGAGTCCAGCACGCCCGGCCGCTCCTGGAGGACGGCGTCGACCTCCACGGCGAAGACCGCCGCGCCGGCGACGGAGATCGCGTTCCTGGCCCGGCCCAGCAGGACCAGCAGGCCCTCCTCGGTGCGGTAGCCGATGTCCTGGGTGTCCAGCCAGCCCTCGCGCAGCACCCGCGCGGTGTCCTCCGGGCGGTTCAGGTACCCGGCCATCAACAGGGGCGTGCGCACCCACACCCGCCCGCGTTCGCCCGGACCCAGCACCCGCCCCTGGAGGTCGCGGATCTCGACGTCCACCCCGGGGAGCGGACGCCCGCAGCTGCGCCGGGCCTCCGCGCCGGTCCCGGTGTAGTGCTCGGGCTCCAGCCAGGCGATGTTGCCCGCCTCGGTCTGGCCGTAGGAGCTGTACACGACGGGGCCCAGGCGCGCCACCGCGCGGTTGAGCAGCGCCGGCGTCATCATTCCGCCCCCCGTGATCACGCAGCGCAGCGACGACAGGTCGGCTGCCGCGGCGGCGGGGTCGTCCAGCAGCCGGCGCAGCTGGTGGGTGGGCAGGAAGACGTGGCTGGCCCGGTGCGCCTGGACCGCCCCGGCCACCCGCGGCGGTTCGAAGTCGGGCAGCAGTACGCACCGGCCTCCGATCGCCAGGCACCCGTTGATCAGCGTGCGCCCCACCCCGCTCAGCTGCTCGGCCAGGACCACGCGCGCCCCGGGGCCGTGGGAGGCCACCATCCGCGCGTACCAGATGGTCCGCGGGTCGGGAATCGGCGCGAACACCCGCACCACCGGCTTGGAGCGGCCCGTGGTGCCCCCGGTGAGGCCGATGCGGATGGGAGCCCCGGCGCGCGCCCGCGGCGGGAACGGCTCGGGCGAGTGGCGCTCCAACTCGGCGAGCAGGTCCTCGCCGTGGGCCGCGGCCCCCAGCGTGAGCAGCCGCACCCCGGGCATCGCCGCCACGGCGCGCAGCACCGGGGCGGCGACGGCCTCGGGATCGGCCACCACGAAGGCGGCACCGTACTCCTCGAAGAGGCGGACGTACTCCGGCGCCGGCAGACCCATGGGCACCTCCCCCTGCGCACCGCCCACGTGCTCCACCGCGTGGGAGCACAGGTACAGCCCGGTGCTCAGCGGCCCCGCCAGGGCGACGACCCGGTCGGGGCCGCAGCCGCGGGCGCGCAGGGCGCGCGCGAACCGGTACACGGTGTCCACCGCCGCTCCGGCGGTCAGCCACCCGTTCCGGGCGTCGTGGAGCACCGGGCGGTCCCGGTCCGACGCCAGTATCTCCAGCAGTGTGCTCATGGCGGTTCCGTCCTCACGTGAGGGGGCGATGAAGGGAACACGGGGCGTGCCCGCCGGCGGCCGCGCGGGTCGGGCCGCCGGCGGGCGCGCCGTCACATGCGGCGCGGGGAACCGGGCGCCGGGGGGCGCACGGCCGTGGCGAAGCGGGCGCCCGCGACGGCGGGCAGCCCCTCGTCGGGCACCAGGGGAGCCAGCATCGCGAACGCCTCGCGCCGCATCTCCTCCAGCAGCGGCGGCGGAAGCCGCTCGTAGAACGCGCGGACGTTGACCGTCCAGGTCCACTCCCACCAGGCGTCGACGCTGGGGAAGACGAACTCCCGGACCTCCTCGGCGGCCTCGACCCGCGTGAAGCCGGCGTCGGCGAGCAGCGCCGCGGGGTCCAGGTCGAAGTCGGGCATGAGGACCGGTGCGGAGCCGTCGAGCAGCCGGCGCGCGTAGGAGTGGTAGAGCCGTTCGACGTCCCAGAGTCCGGCGGGCCGGAGCGGACCGTCCGGGACGGAGACGGCGCAGCGCCCGCCCGGCCGCAGCGCGCGCAGGAACCCGGCCGCCGCGGCGGCGGGGTCGGGCAGGATGAACAGCGTGAACGCGCAGGTCACCACGTCGTAGGAGGCGTCGGGCACGGTGAGCGCCTGCGCGTCCATGCGCCGGGCCGTGGCGTTGCGCACGCCGCGCTCGGCGATGTCGGCCGCCAGGCACTCCACCATCCGCTCGGCGAGGTCGACACCGTCGACGCGCCCCTGGGGGCCCACGCGCCCGGCCGCCGGGAAGAGGCAGGCGCCCCGGCCCGCGCCGACGTCGAGCACGCGTTCGCCCGGCCGGGGGTCGGCCAGCTCCACCAGGCGCGCGCCGAACGTCGTGAAGTGGGCGATGTGGGGGTCCCAGCCGTCGGCGCTCCTGCTGTAGGACGCCTCGTACCCCGCGCGGGGCGGGGTCACCGCGCGCCCTCGGCGCAGACCTCGGCCAGCGACTCCGCCAGGACGTCGGCGATGGTGTCGATGTCGGACCGGGTGTGCGCGGTGCTGAGGAACCAGGGTTCGTCGGGGATGGGGTGGAAGTACACACCTCGTCCCTGGCAGGCGATCTGCAGGCGGCGGTGCCCGTCGGGGTCGACGGCGCCCGTGGCGGGGCTGGTCAGGGCCACCGACATCACCGAGCCCACGCGCCGCACCTGGAGGGTGCGCTGGGCCGCCGCGGCGGCCTCGTGCACCCGCGCCTCGGCGTAGGCGCCCAGGGCCTCCAGTTCGGTGTAGAGCCCCGGCAGGGAGCGGACCTTGGCCAGGGACGCGGCGACGGCGGCCATGGCCGCGTGGTTGCCCGCGTAGACGCCGGCGTGGAACGCCTCCAATTGGGCCAGGGGCTTCATGGCCTGGCGGGGGCCGCCGAACGCCGCCACGGGGAACCCGCCGCCCATGACCTTGGACAGCACGGTGAGGTCGGGCACCACGCCGTAGAGCTCCTGCGCGCCGCCGCGCGACACCCGGAACCCGGTGATCACCTCGTCGAAGACCAGCAGGGCGCCCGAGGAGCGGGTGCGTTCGCGCAGCAGCTCCAGGAATCCGGGGGCGGGCGCCACCACGCCCGCGTTGGCCAGGACGGGCTCGCACAGCACCGCGGCGAGTTCGCCGCCGTGCTCCTCGAACACCGCCTCCACCGCCGCGGCGTCGTTCCAGCCGACCTGGAGGGTGTGCGCCATGGCCTCGGGGATCATGCCCGGCGCCAGGGGCCGGGGCCGGTAGCCGTCGCACTCGCGGGTCCGCAGCAGGGTCTCGCTCCAGCCGTGGTAGTGGCCGCCGAAGGTCAGGACCAGGGTGCGGCCGGTGAGGGCGCGCGCCAGCCGCACCGCCGACATCAGCGCCTCGGTGCCGGAGTTGGCGAAGCGCAGCTGCTCCACTCCGGGTACGAGTTCGGCGACGAGTTCGGCCGCCTCGTGGTCGAGGCGGTGCGGGAGCCCGGTCAGGTGGCCGCACCGGAACCGCGCGGCGACGTGCTCGGTGACGTCGCGGTCGGCGTAGCCGAAGATGTGGGGGCCGTAGCCCATGTTCGCGTCGATCAACTCGTTGCCCTCGACGTCGCGGATGCGCGCGCCGGCGGCCGAGTCCACCACGAGCGGCGCCGCCACGCCCCGGGCCCGCATGTTGCTGCTGACCCCTCCCGCGACGACGTCGCGCAGCCCGTCGTAGGCGGTCTTGTTCGACTGTGGTGCCTGCACGTCGCTGATGGTGCCGGTCATCCTCGTCCTCTCACGTGTGCGCCGGTACGATGCCGGCTCCCTGGTCGGGTACTGCGGAACCGCCGAAGCGGTCGGGGGTGTAGGGGGCGAGCAGGCGGGAGCGGTGCCCGGAGGCGATCTCCTCGGCCGCCAGCCGCCCCAGAAGGGGGCCCAGTGTGGCGCCGCTGTGGGTGACGGCCTCGTAGTAGCCCGGCACGCCGCTGAGGAAGCCGACGCTGGGGTAGCCGTCGGCGGGAAAGGCGCGCACCCCCACCCGGGTGGCGGCGGGCCGGGCGCCCGCGAGTTCGGGCAGGACCGCGGCGGCGCGGTCGACGAGTTCGGCGGCCAGCTCGGCCACCAGGGCGGCGGAGGGCGCGGCGCCGAGGCGGGCGTCGACCGCGTCGGAGCGCAGCAGCGCCGCGTTCGGCCCGGCCGGGCGGATGCTGACGTCCGGGGCGAGCAGCATGGCGTCCAGCTCCCGCGCCAGGGGGACCTCGGCCAGCAGCCCGGCGCTGGGGGCCAGGACGAGGGGGCCGCCGACCAGCCGGGCGACCTGGTCGGCCTGGGCGCCGGCGGCGTTGACCACGGTGTCGGCCTCGACCGCGCCGCCGTCGGCCAGGACGAGGGCGCGCACGGCTCCGTCGCCGCCGGTGCGCACGCCCGCGGCCCGCCCGCCGAACCGGATGTCGGCGCCGAAGCGCCGCGCCCGCGCCAGCATCCAGTCCGCCATGGCGGGGAGGTCCACCCACCCCTCGGCCGGGAGGTAGGCCGCCCGCGCGGCGGGCACGGCGCGGCCCGGCCCGGTGGGGACCGGGAGCTGGTCGCAGGGCCGGTGGCAGGCGCGGTAGCCCCGGTGCCGCGCCGTGGCGACGGTCTCGGCCAGGGCGGGGTCGTCCTGGCTCCAGACCAGGCTGGGGCAGGGGCGGAAGCCGGGCACGCCGGTCTCGCGCAGCCGGTCCAGGGTGCGCAGGCCCGCGTGCCGCAGCTCGAAGTAGGCCCGGGGCGCCCGGCCGAACGCGGTGGCACGGGCGAAGGAGGCGCCGCTGGCGCCCGCCCCCGGCACCGGCGCGCGCTCCACGACCGTGACGCGCAGGCCCCGGCGGGCGAGGTTCCAGGCGGTGGCGGCGCCGACGATGCCCGCGCCCACGACGGCTACAGCACGCACGTGTCCCGCCCCTCCTGCCCGCCCGCCGGGGCGGCGCCTGCGGGCGGCGCGCCCGGCCCGCCCCACTCCACCGGGCCGCTGGGGAACTCGGCGTCCACGACGTGGCAGCGGGTGGGCACCGGCCAGCCGATCCGCTCGCCGCCGGTGAGGTTCACCAGGACGGAGGCGTCCTCGGGCAGGGCGCCCTCGCGCCGCATGCGCACCGCTCCGGCCAGGGCGGTGGCGCTGGCGTGGCACACGGCCACGCCCTCGGTGTCCTCCAGCAGGGCGCGGGCGCGGCGGATCTCGTCGTCGTCGACGGCCATGATCCGGCCCCCGGTGCTGTGGCACAGGTAGCGGATGTAGGGGTAGGTCTGGCCGGGGTTGCCGCGCAGGATCGCCTCGGCGAGGCCCCGGGGGTCGTGCACGACGTGCCGGGGGGCGATCTCCTCGGCGCCCTCGCCGTAGGCGTGGGCCATCGGCGCGCAACTGGACTGCTGCACGGCCACGAAGCGGGGCAGCCGGGAGAGCCGCCCGAGGCGCTGGTACTCCAGGGCGCCCTTGTAGGCGCCCAGCAGGCCCATGCCGCTGCTGACGGCCTGGAACACGTAGTCGGGCGGGTCGGCCATCCAGTCGAACGCCTCAAGGTAGGCGAGTTTCAGCCCTTCGCGCCGTGCGAGGTTGAAGAAGCCGCCCTCGGAGAGGGCGCCGGTGCGCTCGGCGAAGCGGCGGGCGGCCTGGCCGGCGGCGACGAAGTCGCCCTCGACGAGGTAGGTGGTGACGGCGCTGTGGTCGGGGTAGTTGAGGCGGTGGCGGAACCGCACCCCGCAGAAGAGCGCCATTTCGAAACCGGTGACGGACTGCACGCCGCGCGCGTAGGCGGTGGAACTGTTTCCGGTCGATGCCATGACGAATCTCTTGACACCGAGTTCGGCGAACCGGGATAGCCCGACAGAGGCGATTCGGTCCTTTGTGCTGCGCGTGGGATTGGCGCTTTCGTCTTTCAGGACGAGGCCGGGAATTCCGGTGCGGTGTCCGAATCCCTCGGCCCGGAAGCACGGGGTGTCGCCGTCGCCCAGCCAGATGACGTTGCCCCGGTCCCGCACCGGAAGGAGGTCGAAGTAGCGCTGGATCGGATTGTCCCCGCTGCTCAGGGACACGTTCTCCAGCGGGTGAATGGCGTCGATCGCGCCGCCGCAGTCGCCGCAGCGGTTGGCCAGCAGACGACCGGGAGCGCGCCCGCAGACCACGCAGGCCAGCGCGAATTGAGCCCCTTCCGAGGCCGTGACGGATCCGCCGATGAGTTGCTCATAACAGAGATTGAAGCCCATAGGGGGTTTTCCTTTCCCGGCGGCACCGGCGGGGGGATGAACTTGGCTCCATTGTTTTGTTTTCCCCTCAACACCCGGGGGTAACCGTAGTACAAAGCATTTTCATTAAATTACCCTCACGCGCACCCCGGAACTTCCCAAAAAGAAGGATTGAATACCCATGGTGCACATTCCCCCACGAATCGGAGAATGGTCCGATTTCGACGGCCTGCGGGCGATATGGCAGGAGCGGCTGCCCGCCGTGGTGCGCGCGGCCGCGCACAGCGACTTCTACCGCAGCCGGTTCGGCCCGGACGTCTCCCCCGTGGACCTGGGCCGCCTCTCCGGCCTGCCCCTCACCACCAAGGCCGACCTGCGCGCGAACCACCCCTTCGGCATGGTCGCGGTGCCGCGCCGACGGCTGGCCTCCTACCACGAGTCCAGCGGCACCTCCCCGGGCCAGGCCACCGCCTCCTTCCACACCGAGGCCGACTGGGCCGAGATGCTCGACCGCTTCAGCCGGGGCCGCTACAACCTGAGCGACTCCGACACCGTGCTCGTGCGCGTGCCCTACGCGATGGTGACCATCGGCCACCAGGTCCACGCCGCGGCGCGGGCGGCGGGCGCGCTCACCGTGCCCGCCGACGCGCGCTCGACCGCCATGACCTACCCCCGCGTCCTGCGCCTGCTGCGCGACCTGGAGGTCACCGTCGCCGCCGCCCTGCCCACCGAGCCGCTCCTGTGGGCCGCCTGCGCCCGGCTGCTGGACTCCTCGCCCCGCGACCACGCCCCCCGGCTGCGGACGCTGATCGCCACCGGCGAGCCGCTCAGCCGGGCGCGCCGCGACCGGATCGCGCGGATCTGGGGCTGCGACGTCACCGTCAGCTACGGCAACTCCGAGTGCGGCTCCAACCTGGCCGGCGAGTGCCCCGAGGGCACCCTGCACCTGTGGGCCGACCGCTACCTGCCCGAGGTCCTGGACCCCGCCACCGGCACCGCCTCGCCCGAGGGCAGCGGGCGGCTCGTGCTGACCACCCTGTTCCGCGAGGCGATGCCGCTGGTGCGCTACGACACCGGCGACGCCGTCGAACTGTCCTACGAGCCCTGCCCGTGCGGCTGGGCGCTGCCGCGGGTGCGGGTGCTGGGGCGCTGGGAGCAGGGCGTCGTGCTCAACGGGCGCCGGGTGTTCTCCTCGCAGGTGGAGGAGGCGGTGTACCGCCTGCCCCCCGAACTGGACGTGCTGTTCTGGCGGGCGGTCGAGGACCGCGGCACGCTCCGGGTGCGGGTGGAGGCGGCGGGGTCGGCGGCGCCCGACGTCGCGCCCGCCCTGCGCGGGGAACTGGCGCGGCACCTGGGGGTCGCGGCCGAGGTCGAGGCGGTCGCCCCCGGCACGCTGGTCCCCCTGGAGGAGCTGACCCGCGAGTCGCACATCGCCAAGCCCCGTTACCTCTCCTCCGCCGACGACGGCAGCCCCGGCCTGTCCTACCCCGCGAGCGCGGCCGCCCCCCGACCGCACGCCTCCTCCGAAGGAGCCCGCCGTTGACCCCCTTCATCGCCGAACTGGAGCGCGACCGCGACCGCGTGGTCCTGCACGACCGCCGCGGCGGCCTCACCGCCGGCCAGGCCCTCGACACGATCCGCCGGCTCGCCCGCGCCCTCGCCGGCCTGGGCCACGGGCCCGGGCGGATCGCCGCCCTGATCGGCTCGATGACCAGCCGCCTCCACCTCCTCGCCCACGCGGTGGAACTGACGGGCGGCGGCCAGGTCGAAATCCCCGACACCCTCCCCTTCGCCGACCAGGCCGGGCTCATCGCCGAGTGCGGAGCCTGCCTCGCCATCGCCGACCCCGGGGGCGTGCGCCGCACCCGCCTGCCCGACCTCGCGGCGCTGCCGGGCGTCCGCCTGCTCACCCTCGGGCCCGGCCCCGGGACCGACCTCCTGGGCACCGCCGCCGCGCTCTCGGCCGCGCCCTTCCCGCCCCGGGCGCGGCCGGGCGATCCCAACCGGATCACGCTGACCGGGGGGACCACCGGCCGCGCCAAGCCCGTGCTGCGCCGCTTCCGCGCCGGCCCGCCGCGCACCGCCCCCGGGGTGCGGGAACTACTCGCGGGCGGCGCCCCGCCGCGGCTGCTCAAGACCGGCCGGCTCACGGGGCTCGGGCGCGCCCTCGGCGACGCCGCCGTGGCGGCCGGGGGCCGGCTCATCACCCTGCCCGGATTCGACCCCCCCGAGGTCGCCGCCGTCCTCGCCGAGCAGAAGGCCACCCATCTGGTCCTGTCGCCCTACGAGCTGCGCCTGCTGCTGGACCACCTGGACGGGTCGGCGGCGCGGCGCTTCCCGCACCTGCGCTCCGTGCTCAGCGCCACCGCCGCCACCTCGCCGGCGCTGCTCAGCCGGGCCGTGGACCGGTTCGGGCCGATCGTGCGCGCCGGGTACGGCCAGACCGAGGCCGGATCGGTGGCGCGCCTGGAGCCCGAGGACTACGCCGACGGCTCCTTCGAGGTCCGCCGGAGCGCGGGCCGGCCCCTGCCCGGTGTGCGCGTGGAGGTGCGCGACCCGCGCGGCCGCCCCCGCGAGCCGGGCGAGCGGGGCGAGATCTGGGTGCACAGCCCCAGGCTGACCACCGAGTACTGGAGGCGCCCCGAGGCCACCGCCCACGCGCTGCGGGACGGCTGGCTGCGCACGGGCGACGTCGGCTTCCTCGACGCGGACGGCCTCCTCACCCTCCTGGGCCGGGCGAGCGACGCCATGGAGATCGCGGGCGAGGTCGTGTTCGCCGCCGAGGTGGACTCCTGGCTCCAGGAGCATCCGGCGGTGCTGGAGTCGGCGACCTTCGACGTCCCGGACTCCACCGGCGGGGCGACCCTGCACACCGCCGTGGTCACCGCGCCCGGAGCCGCCGCGGAGGCCGGCGCGCCGGAGCTGCGCGCGTGGCTGAGCCGCCGGCTCGACCCCCGCCGGGTGCCGTCGTCGGTGCTGTTCGTGCCGCACATCCCGCTGACCTACGCCAACGAGCCCTGCCGGGACACGCTGCGCAAGTGGCACGCGGCGGGGTGACCGGGGTCCGGCGCGCCTTCCGCACCGGCGCCGGACCGCGCCCGGCACCCCCTGGGTGCCGGGCGCTCCCGTGTCCGCGCGCGCCCGGCTCCGCCGGCCTTGAGGGCGGGCGCGGCGCCGCGGGTCAGGCGGGCCGGTGGCGCGCCCGCACGCGGAACCGCTCGCCCTGGGGGCCGACGACGCTCAGCAGCTCCACCGGGCGGGGGCCGGCGTTGTCGAACCAGTGCGGCAGGCGGGTGTCGAACTCGGCGGCCTCGCCGGCGGCCAGGACGAGGTGCCGGTCGCCCAGGCCCAGGCGCAGCCGCCCGCTGAGGACGCAGAGCCAGTGGTGGCCCTCGTGCGACCGGGGCCCGGGTGCGCGGTCGCTCGGCCCCGCCGGGAGCACCCGTTTGAACGCCTGCAGGCCGCCGGGTCCGCGCGTCAGCGGGACGACGGCCATGCCGTTGTGGGTGAAGGGCCGGGGGTACAGCCGCGGGTCCGCGGCGGCGGGGGCCCCGACAAGGTCGTCCAGCGGCATCCGGTAGGCGCGGGCGAGCGGGAGCAGGAGGTCCAGGCCCGGCCTGCGCCGCCCGGACTCCAGGCGGGACAGGGTGCTGACGGAGATGCCGGTGGCCTTCGACAGCGCGGCCAGGGTCGCCCCGCTGCGCCGCCGCAGGGCGCGCAGCCGGGGGCCGACCGCGCCGAGCACGGCCTCGAACTCGTCGTCCATACCCCCACCCTGCACCCGGTTTCGCGGTTCCCGCAAAGGAGGTCGGCACGGGCCGCCGCGCACAGCGGGTTGGGGGCGTCCGCACACCGGCCACCACCGAGGCGGGGTTCACGGACGCGGCTTTCGGGGACCGGACACGAGCCCCGCACCCGTGCCCGAGGGCGCCCGGCACACGCGGGACGAGTCCTGCGGGCCCGGCGGGAGCGGTGGCCGCGCGCCCCGTGGGCGCCGCCGGGCTCAGCGCGGGTCCGGCGCGGTGGCGCGGGCGTAGGACAGGACGGTCGCCGCCATCAGTCCCAGCAGGACCAGGCCCAGAACGCCGTGGTACCACCGCCAGCCCACACCGAACCCGACGAACCCGTCGGCGATCATGATGCCGGCGCCGCCGCCGACGGTGAGCAGCATGCCGGTGAGCCCCGCCAGCATCAGGGCGCGCGGGACGCGGCGCCCCACGGCGGTCACGGTGGCCAGGACCAGCAGGGCGGCCAGCACCCCCGTCGGCACCGCCAGCCACTGCACCGTGGCGACGTCCATCATCTCGCGGGCGTAGGCCTCGTGCTCGGCGGCCGACACCGGCGGACCGCCGGGGAACCCGAGCCTGCCCTGCGCGGCGTAGACCCCCTTGCCGGCGGCGTAGGCCAGAAACGCCGCCGCCAGCGCCCACGCCGGCCAGCGCACCTGGCGCCTGGGCGCTCTCCCGGCGCCCTCGGGTGGCGTGCCGCCACGCGGCCCCCGCCCCACACGCGCGGGAGCGCTGCCCCCGGATCGGCTGTTCACGGCACCCAGTCTGGCCGCGCCGTGCGGCCCGCGCCTCCCCGGCGCGGAGGACTCCCCTCCCCCGCACGGGGGAGGCGGGGGCGGCCCGCCGCTCGGGTGCCGGCGCGGCGGGAACTCGCTTGCCGCGCGGCCCCGGTTCCGGGATAGTTCACCGCCATGGACGAGACGGGTCTGCTCAGGCGTTCGAACGGTCCGGTGACCCGGGGGCGGCTCGGCCGCGACCTGGGCGCGCTGGGGCTCGGCGACGGCGACGTCGTCATGTTCCACACCCGCATGTCCGCCATCGGCTACGTGGCCGGCGGGGCGCAGACCGTCATCGACGCCCTGCTCGACACCGTGGGACCGGCCGGGACCCTGATGGTGACCTGCGGCTGGAACGACGCGCCGCCCTACGACCTGGGCACCTGGCCGCGGGAGTGGCAGGACGCGGTGCGCCGCGAGCACCCCGCCTACGACCCCGCCCTCAGCGAGGCGGACCACGGCTACGGCCGGCTCCCCGAGGCCCTGCGCCGCCGCCCCGGCGCCGTGCGCAGCCGCCATCCCGACGCCGGTTTCGCGGCGCTGGGCGCGGCGGCCGCCGACCTGATGGCCGACCACCCCTGGGACGACCCCCACGGCCCCGGCAGCCCTCTCGCGCGGCTGGTCGACCGCGGCGGCCGGGTCCTGCTGCTGGGCGCGCCTCTGGACACCCTCACCCTGCTGCACCACGCCGAGGCGCTCGCCGACGCCCCCGGCAAGCGGTTCGTCGACTACGAGCAGCCGATCCTCGTGGCCGGCCGGCGCGTGTGGCGCCGCTTCCGCGACATCGACTCCGAGTCCGGGGCCTTCGACTACTCCGCCGTGGTGCCCGAGGGGCAGGACCCGTTCGACGCCATCGTGCGGGACATGCTCGCCGCGGGCATCGGCCGGCGCGGCCGCGTCGGCGCCGCCGACAGCCACCTGTTCGAGGCCCGGGAGGTCGTCGACTTCGGCCGGGCCTGGATCGAGGAGCGGCTGGGCGGAGCCTAGCCGCGCGCCCGCCGCGCGCGGCATGTCGGCGGGCCTTTGCCGGAGGGCGGCCGGGCCGGCTGAGGCGCGCGGCCCGGGCGGCCTGCGTGCGGGCCGGGAGGCGGCCTCCAAGCCGTGGCTCCGGGGCCGCCCGCGACCGCGCTCAGCAGCAGCGGGAACCGGGGTCGGTGTCGCCCTTGTCGGTGTGGCGGCGCCAGAACTCGCGCTCGCCCATGGGCGCCCGCCCCGGGTGCTCCCGCCGGTGGTGCTCCAGGTAGATCTCATAGGCGCGCTCGCCGGCGATGCCGCGGGCGATCTGCCACGCCTCGCCGAGGCCCCGGCGCAGCCGGGGGAGCAGGTCGGACGCCATCGGGTTCGCCTCCTTCGCGTCGTCGGGTCCTCGCCGCGCCTAGTGCGCGCCGTCGGCGCCGGCGCCGGTCTTCTCGCGCTTGGCGATCTCGCGCTCCTCCCGCGTGGGGATGAGGCCGGAGGGCGCCCACAGGCGGGACTGCTCGTGGGGGTGCTCGGAGGTGGGCAGGGTGCCCTGCGGCGCGCGCAGCGCCTTGATCCACACGCGCATCGCGTCCACCAGGACGATGATGATGAGCACCGCGAACAGCACCGACAGCACGCCGTCGACCGTGGTGTTGACCACGACCTGGCGCATCGCGTCGACCCCCTCGGTGGCGCCGAGGCTGGTCTCGCCGTTGGCCAGCGCCTCGGCGTACATCTGCCGCTGGGCGAAGAAGCCGATGGCGGGGTCGTCGGAGAACACCTTCTGGTAGCTGGCGGTCAGGGTCACCACCGCGTCCCAGGCCAGCGGCACGAGCGTCACCCAGGCGTACTTGGCGCGGCCCGACTTGATGAGCAGCGTGGTGCACACCGCCAGCGCCACCGCGGCCAGCAGCTGGTTGGCGATCCCGAACAGCGGGAAGAGCTGGTTGATCCCGCCCAGCGGGTCGTTCACGCCGGCCCACAGGAAGTAGCCCCACGCCGCCACGATCAGCGCGCTGCACAGCCACAGGCCGGGCTTCCAGCTCACGTCGCGCATCGGCTTGTAGACGTTGCCCAGGGTGTCCTGGAGCATGAACCGGCCCACGCGGGTGCCGGCGTCCACCGTGGTCAGGATGAACAGCGCCTCGAACATGACGGCGAAGTGGTACCAGAACGCCATCATCGCCGGGCCGCCGAAGACCGAGGAGAAGATCTGCGCGGCGCCGAGCGCGAAGGTGGGCGCGCCGCCCGTGCGGGCCAGGATCGACTCCTCCTCGATCAGCTCCGCGGTGGACTGGAGGGTCTGGGCGTCGACGGTGAAGCCGAGCTGGCTGACCGCGGCGGCGGCGCTCTGCACGGTGTCGCCCAGCGCGGTGGCCGGCATGTTCATCGCGAAGTACACGCCGGGGTCGATGATGCAGGCGGCCACCAGCGCCATGATCGCCACGAACGACTCGGTGAGCATCGAGCCGTAGCCGATCATCCGGACCTGGCTCTCCTTCTCGATCAGCTTGGGCGTGGTGCCCGAGGCGATGAGGGAGTGGAAGCCGGAGAGCGCGCCGCAGGCGATGGTGATGAACACGAACGGGAACAGCGAGCCGGCGAACACCGGGCCCTGGCCGTTGAAGGCGAAGTCGGTGAACGCGGGCAGCTGGAGGGTCGGCATCGCGATCAGGATGGAGACCGCCAGCATCACCACCACGCCGACCTTCATGAAGGTGGACAGGTAGTCGCGGGGGGCGAGCAGCAGCCACACCGGCAGGACCGAGGCGACGAACCCGTAGACGATCAGGCCGAAGGTGAGCTGGTTGGCGGAGAAGTGGAACACCTCGCCCAGCACCGGGTGCGCGGCGACCCAGCCGCCGCCCGCGATGGCGGCCAGCAGCAGCACCACGCCGATCCCGGAGGTCTCCATGACCCGGCCCGGCCGCAGGTAGCGCAGGTAGACCCCCATGAACAGGGCGATCGGGATGGTCATGATCAGCGAGAAGGAGCCCCACGGGGAGTCGGCCAGGGCGTTGACCACGACCATCGCCAGCACGGCGAGGAGGATGACCATGATCGCCAGCACGGCGATGAGCGCGGCGACACCGCCCACCGGGCCGATCTCCTCGCGCGCCATCTGGCCGATCGAGCGGCCGTTGCGGCGCATCGAGAAGAAGAGCACCACCATGTCCTGCACCGCGCCGGCGAAGATCACGCCGAGGATGATCCAGATGGTGCCCGGCAGGAAGCCCATCTGCGCGGCCAGGACCGGGCCGACCAGCGGGCCCGCGCCGGCGATCGCGGCGAAGTGGTGGCCGTAGAGCACCCGGCGGTCGGTGGGGTGGAAGTCGGCCCCGTTGTTGATCCGCTCCGCGGGGGTGGCCCGGGTGTCGTCGGTCATCAGCACCTTGTACTGGATGAACCGTGCGTAGAACCGGTAGCCGATGGCGTAGGAGGCGAGCGCGGCGAAGATGATCCAGATCGCCGAGACCTCCTCGCCGCGGGAGATCGCGAGCATGGTCCAGGCGGCCGCACCGACGACGGCGACGGCGGCCCATACGGCGATGCCCGCCGGCGTCCATGTGGGTTTCGGCGGGCGCGCGTTCGCCTGCAGGTCGGCCGGTGCAGCGGACATCGGGCCGTTCTCCCTTCTCGTGCTCCTCACGGCAAGGCAGGGGCCCCGGGACGCGCCCGTGTGACCCCTGCCTCATCGTGGCACCCGCCTCTGGGCGGGACCACGGTTGGAGAGCTGCGATTTCATCACGGCTTTACAACCCCGCAAACCTGCCCTTAATCGGCGGTGGGTACACGCGCCGCTCACGGGAGGACAGCCGGACGCGCCCGCAGCTTCAGGACGGGGCCGACCGCACCGCCCCGCGCCGCCCCCGCCGGAACGGCGGTCCGCGCCCGCCACGCGCGGGCGGGGGCCGCCGCACGTCATCGCTCGGAGGCCGCCTCGGGCCGGTCGGGACCGGACGGACCGGTGCCGGGACCGGCGGCGGTCCAGCTGGCGAGCAGGTCCAGGGCCTGCCGCGAGGGCGACCCGGCGGCGGCGGTGTAGACGAACAGGGTGGTGTCGGGGTCGCCGGGCGGGGTCAGGGTCTCGTACTCGACGGTCAGCTCGCCCACGAGCGGGTGGCGCAGCCGCTTGGAGCCGTGGGTGCGCTGGTGGCCCCGGTGCCGCACCCACCACTGGTCGAACTCGCGGCTGCGTTCGCGCAGCTCGGCGACGAGTTCGGCCGTTGCGCGGTCGTCGGGGTCGGCGCCGACGGCCAGCCGCAGGCTCTCCACGGCGGCCTGCGCCTGCTCGGGCCAGTCCACGAACAGCGCGCGGGCGCCCTCGTCGAGGAACATCCAGCGCGCGTACTGGCGCTGGGCGGGCGGCATCCGCTCGAAGTCGGTGAACAGCGCCTTGGCCATCCGGTTGGCGGCCAGGACGTCGGTGCGGCGGCCCAGGACGAGCACGGGCTCGCCGTCGAGGCTGTCGAGGAGCTGGTAGAGGCCGGGCCGCACGCGCTGGACGCCCCGGGCGCGCCGGCGGTCGGGGCCGGCGGCCGGCCCGATGAGGTCGCGCAGGTGCGCGCGCCCGGCGTCGTCCAGCTGCAGCGCGCGGCCGATCGCCTCGACCACCGACGGCGACGGCGTGATCCGGCGGCCCTGCTCCAGGCGGGCGTAGTAGTCGGTGGACACCCGGCCAGCAGCGCGACCTCCTCGCGCCGCAGGCCCGGCACGCGGCGCGCCCGCCCGTCGGGCGGCAGGCCCGCCCGCGAGGGGTCGACCTGGACGCGGGCGCGGCGCAGGAAGTCGGCGAGTTCCCGGTTCGTATCTGCCACGCGACCGATTATCCGCCACGGCGGCCGCCTCCGCCTGGGTCCGCGCGTCCTAGGTTGCCCGGTGCGCGGTCGCGCAGGGCGCGCTGCGGCCCCCCGCGGCGGCTTCGGCGGGCCAGTCTGGAGACGTGCCGGAGACCGGGCCAGCCCCGGGCGGCACCATCCGTGAACCGTCCACCGTAAGGGACACACCATGAGCACTCCCACGGACCGCCCCGCCACCTGGTTCGTCACCGGCGCCTCCCGCGGCCTGGGTTTGGAGCTGGTCGCGCAGCTGCTGGAGCGCGGCGAGCGCGTCGCCGCGACGACGCGCTCCACCGAGCGGCTGCTGTCGGCGCTCGGCGACCGGGCCGACACCGCCCGCCTGCTCCCCCTCGCCGTCGACCTGACCGACGAGGCGGCCGTGCGGCGCGCCGTCGAGCAGGCGGCCGCGCACTTCGGCGCCCTCGACGTCGTGGTCAACAACGCCGGCTACGGGTTCCTCGCCGCGGTCGAGGAGACCGGCGACCGCGAGGTCCGCGCGATGCTGGACGTCCAGGTCGTGGGCGTGTGGAACGTGCTGCGGGCGGCGCTGCCGATCCTGCGCCGGCAGCGCGGCGGCCACATCGTCAACGTCTCCTCGGTCCTGGGCCTGACCGCCGTGCCGGGCTGGGCGCTCTACTGCGCGGGCAAGTTCGCGCTGGAGGGCCTCAGCGAGGCCCTGGCCGCCGAGGTGGCCGACTTCGGGATCGGGGTCACCATCGTGGAGCCGGGCTACTTCCGCACCGCGTTCCTGTCCCAGGACTCCATCGCGCTGCCCGCCGAGCCCCTGGCCGACTACCCCGCCATCCGCCGGATGACCGCCGACCACCTCAAGCTCCAGGGCGGCCAGCTCGGCGACCCGGTCCGCGGGGCCGCGGCGATCATCGACCGCGTCGCCGCGGGCGAGGGCCCGCTGCGCCAGCTGCTGGGGTCCGACGCCCACGCCTACGCCACCGCCAAGGTCGAGGCCCTGCGCGCCGAGGTCGAGGCCGCCGCGCAGACGGCGCCCGCCACCGACTTCCCCGCCTCCTGAAGGCGCCGCACGCCCCCGGGCGGCCGCCCGGGGGCGGCGGTCCGCCCCGGGCGGGCCCCGGTGCCGTGTTCAGCGCAGGTAGTGGAACGCGGGCCGGGGGTGCATCAGGAAGTCGTGGTAGGAGATGTTCCACGCGTAGGCCCCGGCCAGGCGGAAGACCAGGGTGTCGCCGACCTCCATCCGCAGGGGCACGCCCCGGGCCAGCACGTCGAAGGGCAGGCACAGCCGCCCCACGACGGTGACCGGCTCGCCGGGCTCGCCCGGCCCGCCCATGACCAGCGGCTGGTCGTGGCCGCGCGCCGCCGGGGTGCGCATGTGGTGGGTGCCCCCCTCCACCACGGCGTAGAGCCGTCCGTGCACCCGCTTGAGGTCGACGACGGCCGTGACGTAGTAGCCGCAGTAGGCGGCCAGCGCCCGCCCCGGCTCCACGCGCAGGACCTCGCCCGGGCGGCGCAGCCGCGCCAGGCCCCGCCCGTAGGCTTCCCAGTCGAAGCGGTGGTCGGGGTCGGAGTAGGACACGCCCATGCCGCCGCCCAGGTTGACCTCGACAGCCCCCAGGGCGCGGGCGTGGTCGAGCACGGCGGAGGCGACCTGGAGCATCGCGGGAGCCTCCAGGCCGCTGGCGAGGTGGGCGTGCACGCCGCGGAAGCGCACCCGGTCCTGGGCGGCGAGGCGGCCCACGCACTCGCGCGCCTCGGCCGGGGCCATGCCGAAGGGTACGGACGGCCCGCACATGTTGGGGGCCAGCCCGGGGATGTCCAGGTCCAGGTTGAGGCGCAGCAGGACGTCGGCCCGGCGCCCCGAGGCCAGCAGGCGGTCCAGTTCGCCCAGGCTCTCCAGGTGCAGGCGGTGGACCGGGGTGTCGAGTTCGGCGGTCTTGCCGGGGCCGGCCAGGGCGACGGGTGCGCCGGGCACGGTCGCGCGGACGTGGGCGGCCTCGCCGACCGAGGCGGTCTCGAAGCCGTCGACGTGGGGGGCCAGGGTGCGCAGGATGTGGGGATCGGGGTTGGCCTTGACCGCGTAGTAGACCTCGACCCCGGCGAGGGCGGTGCGCACGGCGGCGGCGTGGGCGGCCAGGGCGGGGAGGTCGTAGACGTAGGCGGGCAGCCGGTCGGGGATCTGGTCCGGGGAGAGCGGCGGGCGGACGGGACGCGCGGAGGAAGCGGTCAAATCCGCGGGAATGGAAGAAACAGAGGACATGGGCGAAACGGGGGTTACCATGTTTTCTCCTCAATCGGGCGTTGCACCAGTGCGGGGCAGACCCCCGGTACTGGGCGAATGAAAAACCGGGTGACCCGGTTTCGGTAAGTTCGGCCGGCGCATGTAATCAGTTCCCCTGAAAAGGGTAAACCACCCTCAGTGATTATGTGAATCTTATGTGTGTACTGATATAAGGCCGGACCCCTGCGGAGGGGTGGCGGCCGGTACACCGGGATGAGGGGAACCGCATATGGTGAAAGTCATCGGAGCCGGTCTGGGCCGGACCGGAAGTTTCTCGCTCCGGGCCGCACTCGAACGCCTGGGATTCGGCCCGTGCCACCACATGGCCTCGCTGGGCGAAAACCCCGGCCTGATCGACGAATGGGAATCCGTCGTGCGCGGCGACCCCGTCGACTGGCCGCGGCTGCTCGCGGGCTTCGGCTCCACCGTCGACTGGCCCTCCTGCGCCTACTGGCGCGAGCTCGCGGACGCATTTCCCCAGGCCAAGGTGGTTCTGACCGTCCGCGACCCCGACCGCTGGTACGACAGCGCGCGCTCCACCATCTGCCGCTACACGGCACCCCAGCGCGGGATCGAGGGGCTCCTGACCCGAATGGAGAACCGCCTGTACCCGGAATTGGGCCGGCGGCGAGAACTCTGCCGGAAACTGGTCTGGGACGGCACTTTCGGCGGACGGTTCGCCGAACGCGAACACGCCCTTAACATCTTCCGCCGGCACAACGACACCGTCCGCGCGGAAATCCCCGCCGATCGGCTGCTCGTTTTCGAGGTGCGCCAGGGCTGGGAGCCGCTGTGCTCCTTTCTGGGGGTCGAGGTCCCCGACGAGCCCTTCCCTCACCTGAACGACTCCGAGTCGTTCCGCCGCACGGCCTCGGAGCGCCGTTTTCGGGCGCTTACCTTCCGCAGGCAGATAACCCCCGAGAACTCGGCCATCCGATGAACACCCCCGCCGGCCAGATCACCGCCGCCCTGGACTGGATGACCACCTTCCTCATCACCCCCCACCCCGAAATCGGCCGCAAAGGCGCCGTCTGCCCCTTCGTCGAACCCGCCATGCGCGGCCAGACCCTGCGCGTGGAGCACCGCCGCGTCCCCGCCCACGCCACCGTCGACGACATCGCCGCCCTCGTCGACCACATGGCCGAGGTCTTCACCACCGCCCACTGGAAGCACCCCAACCGCGTCCTGCACGCCCTGGTCGTCGTCGTCGACGGCCTGCCCCCCGACCGCACCCGCGTCCTCGACGACGCCCACCCCCTCGTCAAACCCGCCCTGGTCCGCCGCCGCCTCATGCTCGGCCAGTTCCACCCGCACTGCCCCGACACCGCCGCCCGCAACCCCGCCTTCCCCGTCTCCCGCTCCCCCGTCCCCCTCCTGGCCATGCGCCACATGGCCTTCCACGACGTCCTCTTCCTCCACCAGGACCGCGCCTGGTTCACCTCCTACGCCCAGGCCTTCGGCCACCGCTACCGGCGCGGCACCATCCCCGACCCCCTCTTCACCGACCTCTACACCCAGGCCTGCCGCCGCTGGGGAATCCCCGAATAACCACCCACACCACCCCACCCGCCACCACGGCCACCGCCACCCACCGACACCGCCGCACCATCCGCCCCTCCGCGGGTGCGCGGCCGGCGCGCACCCGGGCCGGCCGCGCACCCGCGGGCTAGAGCCAGTCGTGCTCGCGCGCGTAGCGCGCCGCCTCGTGGCGGGTGCGCGTCTGGGTCTTGCGCATCGCGTTGGACAGGTAGTTGCGCACGGTGCCCTCCGCCAGGTGGAGCCGGGCGGCGATGTCGGCGACCGAGTAGCCGTCGGCGGTCACCCGCAGCACGTCGACCTCCCGGTCGGTCAGCGGGCAGTCGTCCACGACGGCGAGCGCGGAGACCTCCGGGTCGATCCACCGCCGGCCCGCGTGCAGCGCCGCGATGACCTCGGTGATGTGCGCGGGCTCCGCCGCCTTGCTGACGAACCCCTGCACCCCGAGCTTGAGGGCCTTGCGGAGCACGCCCGGACGGGCGTGGCGGGTGAGCATGAGCACCACCCGCCGGCGCGGGCGGGAAGGCCACCGCCGTCACGAACCGCCCGCCCTCGCGCTCCACCCGCAGCTCGCCGCCCTCGGCCGCCACCCGGTCCCGCAGGGCGGCCAGCCCTCGCAGTGGGGGCGGTCCCTCCCCCGGCCCCGCGCCGTCCCTCGGCGCTCATCGTGGGCGTCATCGCCTGCGAGGTGATGCGCCGGAGCGGATCCGTCTGGCCGGCGGTGGCCGTGCGCGTCGTCAACAACCTGGCCCTGCCGCTGCTGGTGCTGTTCACCGGGTTCACCGGCCCCGGGCCGATGGGCGGCTGATCCCGCGTCGGCGCCGCCCCGCCCGCGGCCCGAACGTGCCTAGCCGGCCGCGTCCGGGCCGCCGGGCTCCTCGCGCAGCAGCCCGCGGTCCAGGCGCCAGACCACGTCGGCCGACCGCAGGCGCTCGGGGCGGTGGGCGACCACGATGACCGTGCCGGAGAACCCGGCGATCACGCGGTCCACCACCTCGGCGGCGCGGGCGTCGAGGTGGGCGTCGGCCTCGTCGAGCAGGAGCAGGCGCGGGCCGGGCAGCAGCGCACGGGCCAGCGCGACACGCTGCTGCTGGCCGGCCGACAGCCCGGCGCCCGACTCCCGCACGGGCGTGCGCAGGCCGTCGGGCAGTTCCGCCAGCAACTCGTCCAGGCCGCTCGCGCGGACCGCCTCGTGCAGCCGGCGGGCGTCGGCCTTGGGGTCGGCGTAGCGGACGTTGTCGGCGATCGTGCCGCGCATCAGCGGCAGGTGCGGCCCGGCGAGCCCGATGGCCGCGCGCACCGACTCGGTCCGGTGCGTGGCGATGTCGGCGCCGTCCAGCAGCACCCGCCCGCCGTCGGGTGGGACGAGCCCGGCGATCACCGACAGCAGCGTCGACTTTCCGCTGCCGTTGCGGCCGGTGACGGCGACGACCGCACCGGCCGGGACGCGCGCGGTGACCGGGGCGAGCACGCCGTTGATGCGCACCCCCTCCAGGACCAGCTCTCCCCGGCCCTTGGGCAGCGCGGGCGCGGTGCGGCCGGGCAGCCGCCGGCGCGGGCGCGCGAGTTCGGCCCGCACCTGGCGCATGGCGACGGCGCAGGCCGAGCGGTACTCGCTGATGCGGGTCAGCTCCCGCAGCGGGGTGACCATGACCCCCACGATCGCGACGGCCACCGCCGCCGCGCCCGCGCCCTGTCCGGCGGCGCCGACCGCCACCAGCACGGCCGCGGTCGCCAGCAGGGTGGTCGCCTCGCCGATGGCGCGGGCCGCGCCCACCGCGCGGGCGCGCCGCACCTGGGCGTCGGCCAGCTTGCGCGAGCGGCGGGTCAGGACGCGGCGCTCCCCCCGCTCCCGCCCGAACGCCTGCACCACCTGCGGGGCCCCGACCCGCTCCACCACGTGCGCGGCCACCCGGGCCTGGCGGCGGCGCGCCGCCCGGTGCGCCGATCGGAGCCAGGGCGCCAGCGCGGCGGTGGCGCCCAGGCCGCACGCGGTCGTGGCGCCCGCCGCGAGCGCGACCGAGGGGTCGATCAGCGCGAACGCCACCAGGCACCCGGCCAGCAGCGGGACCGCCACGGCGACCTTGGCCAGCCCGAGGGTGGCCCACCGGCGCAGGGCGCTGAGGTTGCCCATCATGCGCAGCGAGGTGCCGCCGGTGGAGCGCCCGCGGCCGGCCGTGCGGGCGGGGGAGGTGATGACGCGGCGGAACAGGCTCGTGCGGACGTCGGCCACCCACGACTGCCCCAGCCGCTCGGCCAGGACCCGCTCGGCGTAGAGCAGCGCGGCGGCCGAGGACACCAGGGCGACCAGCCACGCGAGCACGGGCGGGGCCGGGTCGGGCACCGGTGCGGGCGCCTGGAGGGGCAGCGGGGCGAGCAGCGCGTCGAGGAGCGCGGCGCCGCCGCCTCCGGCCGCCGTCCCCCCGCCCAGGCCGCCGGCGATCCGGCCGACCAGCCAGGCCCACGCGATGGCCGAGGCCGCCTGTCCGAACCCCACCGCGACCAGCAGCGCGAACGTCCACCGGCGGCGCCCCGCCAGCAGGCGCGGGGGCCGCGCCGCGCCGCCCTCGTCGGCGGAGCCCGTGCGGAGGCGGTCCGCGCCGCCGGCCACCGCGGCCGTTTCCGGGGCCGCGTCTCGGGCCGTGTCCCGGCCCGCGGCCGTGTCCGCCGCCATCAGGCCGTCCGCTCCGCCACCGGGTCCAGCACCGGGCCCATCCGCAGCCGCGACACCAGCCCGGCCGCGATGGCCGGGGCCGCGAGGTCGTCGTTGCCGTAGACGGGCGCGTCGAGCAGCTGCTGGGATTCGCGCACCGCCAGCGGCGAGGCGGTCATCCGGCCGCCGGCCGCGAGGACGGGGAGCCCGGCCGCGCGCACCCGCTCGGTGCCGTACAGCGCGCCGGCGGCGTCGCCCGCGGCGAACACGCAGCCGTGCGCCAGTTCGGCCAGGCCGCCGTGGCGCAGCAGCTCGGCGGTCTCCGGCTGGAGCACGCCGTCGGCGACCTCCAGCACCAGCGCGTCGGCGCCCGCGCGCAGCAGCCGGTCCAGCAGGCGGTGGGCGCTCGCCAGGATCCGGCCGACCGGGACGCGGTAGGTGGTGGCCAGGCCGGCGTCGGTGAAGTCGACGGCCGCGACGGCGCCCGCGTCCTGGTACATCCAGCGGTCGCCGCCGGCGCCGGTGCCGGTGATCTTGGCCGCGCCCACGCGGTGGCCCGCCGCGGTCAGTCCGCGCACGAGCGCGGCGCCGGTCGTGGTCTTGCCCGCGTTCATCGACGTCCCCACGACCGCGATGGAGACGGCCGGCGCGCCGCCGGGCAGCGCCGCCAGCCCGCCCCGCCCGTTGCGCTCGCGGGGGGCGGGCGCGTCGGCGAGGTCGGCCATGTTGACGGGCGCGCCGGTGGCGTCCGCGACCAGCCCCACCGGCTCCAGGCGGGTGGGCGCGGCCATCCCGGCGTGGGCGCTGACGACCTCCGACGCGATCCCGCCCGCCGCCACGAGGTGGCAGGGCCGCAGGTCCTCGGGCGGCTCGGCCTCGAACTGGTCGGGGGCGTAGCGGGCGCCGTAGGCGACCAGGACCTCGTCGCCGGGGTAAAGGTGCGCGCGCCGTCCCACGGCCGACTCCAGCCGGGTGTGCTTGCCGATCTCGACGACCCGGGCGAGGACGATGTCGCCGTGGCGGGGTCTCACGCCGGGACCGGAGAGGACGCGCTCGGGCCGGTCACGGTCGAGGGCGCGCACCGTGTAGGAGACCTTCAGCGCCGCGCGCCGGGCGTCGGACAGCCGGTGGAGCTCGACGCCGGAGACGGCGGAAGCCGGCGGGACGGTCATGTTCTCTACCTCCGTGTTTCGCTGGCGGCGGGACCCGCCAGGGACGTAGAAAATCCTGATTGCCACTAATGAGACTTTTCTGAACCGCTCATGAGAGCCCTTTCATCAGCGGGTGGCGCGCGGCACAACGGAAGCCCACGAGCACGCCGGAGGCGCGGCGCAGGCGCCGATGCGAGCGTCCGCACGCCCACCGCCGCACACGGCCCGTGAGACGAAAGGCACCCCGCGCCGCCCACCGGACACGCGTCCCGCGACCGGGACGACCGGCGGTCGAGAGCACCCGGCACCGACCGCCGCGCGGCGGGCCGCCGAGCACGCGCGTCCCCGGAGGGCGAACACAACGGCTGCTGAAGGCGCGCGCGGCCGCGAAGAGGGCGTCGGGCCGCCAAGGCGCACCCGGCCCGCCCCGCCCTCGCCGTGAAGGCGTTGGCGGCCAAAACCCGCCGACCGCGCAGGAGGGGCCAACGCCATCACGCCCGCCCGTCCCGCGTCCGCCCCCGAAGCCGCCCCGCAAAGCCGCGCCAAACCGGTGCGACGGCCGCTGGGCGGCACACGCGGCGGCACACGCGTGCCACCGCGCGCCGCGCCCTGCCCCTGGGCCGGGGGGACGGTCCGGGCCGTTCAGGACGTGTGCGGCTCCCGGGCGTCCACGGGAAGGACCAGGCGGAGGACCGCGCCCTCGCCCGGGGCCGACCGCACGACCACGGTGCCGCCGTGGGCCCGTGCCACCGCGCGCACGACCGCCAGGCCCAGTCCCGCGCCGGGCCGGTCCGCCCTCCCGTGGGGCCGGCCGCTGTCGTCGGCGCCGCCCTCGGGGCGCTCCTCACCGCCGGCGAGGGCGAACGGCGCGAAGACGCGGTCCTGGTCGTCCTCGGCGATACCGGGTCCGGAGTCGGCCACCCACAGGGACACGGTGCGGCCGTCCGCGGAGAACGCCGAACCGGTGTGGATCGCGGCACCGGGTTGGGTGTGCCGGACGGCGTTGCGGGCCAGCCGCTCCATCGCCTGGGTGACGCGGGCGGGGTCGAGGTAGGCCGTGCCGTCGGCGATCTCGTCCAGCCGCCACTCGCGGTCGCCGCGCGCCCGGAGCCGGGCGTCGAGGTCCACGGTGAGTTCGGCCACGGAGACCTTGCTCGGCCGCAGGAAACCGGGGCGCGCCGCCTCCGTCAGCAGGCGCAGGTCCTCGGCGATACGCGCCATCCGGTCCAGTTCGTCGGCGACCGGAGGCCGCCCGCCCGCCGCGCGGGCCATCCCGGAGCGCTCCCCGGCGCTCTCCCCCTCCGGCGGAGGGGCGGCCTCCGCCAGGAGGGCGGCCAGCGCGGCGAAGCGCTCCCCCAGCCGCGCGGCATCGTCGGACCCGCCGCGTGCGCCGCCGCGGTCGCCGGTGCCGGGCCGCTCGTCCGCCGGGCCTTCCCCGGCCTCATCGTCGTCGTCGCCCGGACCGGCCGCCCGGCCGACGGCGCGGCGGGCCGGGGCGGCGCCGCGCCCGGGCCGGTCGGACGGCGCGGCCCGCCCGGCCAGCGCCCACCCCGCCCAGCCCGCCGCCGCCGTGCCGCCCAGGCTGACGAGCGCGAGCACACCGGCGGTGCGGTCGGCCCCGGCCATGTCGGAGTCCACGAGGTAGCCGGCCACGAACCAGCCGCGCCGCCCGTCGCCGGCCCCCTCCCGCGGCGGCTCAACGCGCACCTTCTCCCACCGCAGCAGCCCCTGCGGCGTTTCCGTCTCCCCGCGGGCCCGGGCCGAGGCGAGGATCTCCTCCCGCGCCGCCCGCTCGGCCGAGACCAGCCCGCCCGGGTCGCCGTCGACGTGCCCCAACGCGACCTCGTGGGGACCGGGCCGCCGCCCGTCGAGGTAGGCCCGCAGCAGGGCGCCGACGTCGGCGAACTCCGCTCCGGTAGCGGGGTCGGTGTTGTCGGTCGCGAACGCGCGGAACGCGGCGGTCTCGGCGGCGATCAGCCGGTCGGCCCGGCCGTCCACGGCGGCGCGCAGCGCCTGCCAGGCGGCGAGGTCCACCGGTACCAGCAGGGCGGCCATGAGCAGCGCGGCCCACGCGGCGGCCCGGGCCCGCGGCGCCCGCTGCGGCCGCCGCTCCGGCGCGGTGGACGGCGCGCCGCCGTCGTCGTCGGTGGGACGCGCGGCCGACAGCACCAGCGCGCGCGGCAGCGCCACCGTCGTGGCCGCCCCGTCCCCCACGTCCAGCCGGATCGTGGCCCCACCCCGCCGTCGGTCACCGCTCCTGCGCGCTCTCATGGCGCCGATGATGCCGGGCGCGGGTCAGCCGTTGATGAAGCGGCGATGAGAATCGCTTCATCCTCGCCCGGCGGCTCGCCCGCCTCCCCGGCCGCCTGCTCGGCCGGAAGCGGGCCGCGGTACGCGCCCGGGCCCCGGCCCGGGCTTTGGACCGGGCTTCAGCGCAGGGTGAGCGGGGTCTCGGTCTGCACGCGGGTGAGCTTCTCCGGGTTGCGGACGTAGTAGAGGCCGGTGACGCGGCCGTCCTCGACGCGCAGCGCCAGCACGCCGTCGAGTTCGCCGTCCAGGCGCACGACCAGGGCGGGGTTGCCGTTGACCAGCGTGGGCTCGCCGGTGACGACGCGGCCGACCCGGCCCAGGCCCCCGGCCAGGAAGCGCGTGATCCTCTCCGCGCCCACGACCGGTCGCAGCGCCGCGTGCTTGACCCCGCCGCCGTCGCCGACGAAGACGACGTCGGGGGCCAGCACGTCGAGCAGGCCCTGCGGGGCGCCCGTTTCCAGCGCCCGGCGGCAGGCCTCCAGCGCCGCCCGGGTCTGGCTCGCGGGGACCGCCGCGCGGGGGCGGCGGGCGTCGACGTGCTTGCGGGCGCGGTGCGCGATCTGGCGGACGGCCGCGGGGCTCTTGCCGACGGCCTCGGCGATCTCGTCGTAGCCGACGTCGAAGACCTCGCGCAGCACGAACACGGCGCGCTCGGTCGGCGCCAGCGTCTCCAGGACGAGCATCAGCGCCATCGACACGCTCTCGGCGAGTTCGGCGTCGGCGGCCACGTCCGGGGTGGTCAGCAGCGGCTCGGGCAGCCAGGAGCCCACGTAGGACTCCTTGCGGCGCTTCAGCGTGCGCAGCCGGTTGAGCGCCTGCCGGGTGGTGATCCGCACCAGGTAGGAGCGCTCGTCGCGCACCTCCTCCAGATCGACCTTGACCCACCGCAGCCAGGTCTCCTGGAGGACGTCCTCGGCGTCGGCCGCCGAGCCGAGCATCTCGTAGGCGACGGTGAAGAGCAGGTTGCGGTGGGCGACGAACGTCTCGGTCGCCGGGTCGGTGGCGTGGTCGCTCATGTGTCGGCCCTTCGTGGTCGCGTCCTCGGCGGTCGGGCGGCGGCCGCCGCGTGCCCTCCCCCGGCCCGGCGGAGGCCGGGGGTGAAGGCGCGCCCGAACCACCCGGGCGCGGCGGGCCGTCGGCCACAAGACACCGGGGGTCCGCCGGCTGTGACACCGATGTGACGCGCGCCACTCCGGGTGGGCCGCGCGGAACCGCGTTGCGCGTCCGCCGGGCCGCGTGGTCCGATCGTCGCCATGGACCTCGTGGCCGCTCTCCCCGCGTTCGTCGTCGCCGTGGTGCTGATCTCGGCCTCGCCCGGCCCGGCGATGGCGCTGATCCTACGCCGCGCGGCGCTGCGGGGCGTGGCGGGCGCCGTTCCGACGGTCCTGGGCCTGGAGGCCGGCCTGTACGTGTGGGCGCTGTGCGCCGGCGCCGGCCTGGCGGCGCTGGTCGCCGCCTCCGAGGCCGCCTACCTCGTGCTGCGCGTGGTCGGCGCGGCCGTCCTGCTCTACCTGGGGGTGCGGTCCTGGCGCGCGGCGTGGGCGGCCCGCGGCGCCGGCGCGGCGGCGCCCATCAACCCGGCCCCGGCGGCCCCCTCTCCGCGGT
Source organism: Streptomonospora nanhaiensis (assembly GCF_013410565.1). Classification (NCBI taxonomy): domain Bacteria; kingdom Bacillati; phylum Actinomycetota; class Actinomycetes; order Streptosporangiales; family Nocardiopsidaceae; genus Streptomonospora; species Streptomonospora nanhaiensis. Next base: position 5,194,640 of record NZ_JACCFO010000001.1, on the reverse strand, counting down.
CGTGGTGGCGGGCCTTCGGCGAGGGCGCCCTTGTGATGCTGGCCAATCCCAAGGCCGCAGCGTTCATGATCGCCTTCTACCCGCAGTTCGTGCCCGCCGGCCGGCCGCTGCTGGCCACGACCGCGCTTCTGGCGCTGCTCCAGGTGGCCGTCGAGACCGTCCTCTACCTGGGCCTGGCCGCCGTGGTGGGCCGCGCCGGCGCCTGGTTCCGCCGCCCCGCCGTCCGCCGCCGCCTGGACGCGGTCAGCGGGACCGTCCTGGTGGCCCTCGGCCTGCGGATGGCCGCCGAGGGCCGCTGAGGGCCGCGCGGCCCGGCCCGGGCGCCTAGGTCCTGTTTTTTTGAAAGGTCTGCGGGGCGGGCTGGTCTTCGGTAATCCTTGGGATCCATGGTCCGACGCCATGAACTCACCGACGCCGAGTGGGACCTGCTCGCCCCGCTCATGCCCGCCCACCCCCGCAAAGGCAAGCGGTGGGCCGACCACCGCCGCGTCATCAACGCCATCCTCTACCGCACCAGGACAGGCATCCCCTGGCGCGACCTGCCCGAACGCTACGGCCCCTGGGAAACCGCCGCCGGACGCCACCGCCGCTGGTGCCTGGACGGCACCTGGCAGCGCATCGCCGACCGGCTGCGCATCGACGCCCTCACCGGCGCCGAACTCACCGCCGGTATCGACTCCACCGTGATCCGCGCCCACCACCACGCCGCCGGAGCCCCAAAAAAGGGGAGGCGGCCCGGGACGAAGGGGACAGGGCCCAAGCACTCGGGCGCTCGCGGGGCGGCTGGTCCACCAAGCTCCACCTGATCGCCGACACCCGCCGGCGGCCGCTGGTCCTGGCCCTCACCCCCGGCCAGCACGCCGACACGGTGATGCTGCGGCCTCTGCTGGAGCGGCTGCGCCTGGCGCGCTCCGGGGGGCGGGCGCGCACCCGCCTGGACCGGTTGCTGGGCGATAAGGCCTACTCCAGCCGCGCCAACCGGTCCTACCTGCGCCGGCGCAAGACCAAGGCGACCATCGCCGAGCCCGCCGACCAGCGGGCCAACCGGCTGCGGCGCGGTTCGGCGGGCGGCAGGCCCCCGTCCTTCGACCGGGAGGCCTACCGCTTGCGCAACACCGTCGAGCGCGCGATCAACCTGCTCAAGCAGAACCGCGCGGTGGCCACCCGCTATGACAAGCGGGCCGTGATCTTCGAGGGCACCGTCCAGGTGGCCTCGATCAGAATCTGGCTGCGCGACCTTACCCGTTCAACAAACACTGCCTAGGGCTGCTGGATGATCTGGATGAGGTTGCCGCAGGTGTCGTCCAGCACCGCGGTGGTGACACCGCCCATCTCCAGGGGCTCCTGGGTGAAGGCCACGCCGAGCCCGCGCAGGCGCTCGAACTCCGCCTGGACGTCGGCCACGGCGAACTGGGCGAGCGGGATGCCGTCCTTGGCCAGTGCCTCGCGGTAGGGCGCCACGGCGGGATGCCCGGCGGGCTCCAGCAGGAGTTCGGCGCCGTCGGGGTCCTCCGGCGAGACGACGGTCAGCCACCGGTCCTCGCCGCTGATGGGGACGTCGTGCTTCTTCACGAAGCCCAGCACGTCGGTGTAGAAGCGCAGGGCCTTCTCCTGGTCGTCGACGAAGACGCTCAGCAGGCGGATTCTCATGGTGTGCTCTCCGGTTGGTCGGGCCGGGTCCACCGCTCGGTGATGCGCTTCAGCGGTGCCGGGTTCAACGTGTGGAACTTGTAGCGGCCCTCCCGCCGGGTCTCGACCAGCCCGGCGGCCTCCAGCACGGCGAGGTGCTGGGAGACCGCCTGGCGCGAGATGCCGAGCCGGTGCTTCATGCTCAGCCGCGTGCAGATCTCGAAGAGCGTCTGCCCCGAGGACTCGGCGAGCTCGTCGAGGATTGTGCGGCGGGTGGGGTCGGCCAGTGCCTTGAATACATCGTCGGCCACACCCCCACAATAGGCAAGTGTGTACTTGCATATCAAGCCCGGACCGGCGGTTTTTGCCTCCAGGCCCCGGCGCCCGAGCGCGCGCCCGGCCCTAGGCGGGGTGGTCGAAGCGCGGCGTGCGCGCGAACAGGTCGGTGACCTCGCCGGAGACCTCGAAGGGCTCGGTGCCGCGGCGGAACACGATCGCCGGTCCCGGGGCGCCGGGCTGCACGGCGGTGCCGCCGACCACCGCGCGCTCTACCTCCGCCCCGCCGCCCCGCACCCGCAGGTGCGTCCCCTCCCGCAGGCCGAGCACGTCCACGTCGTTGGCCTCCAGGAACTCCCGCAGCCGGGTCTCGCGGGTCTCGCCGTTGTGGGTGGAGGCCGGGTCGGCGTCCAGGTAGTGCGGGTTGATCTGGAACGGCAGGAACCCCAGCGCGGCGAACGACGCGGGCTCCACGATGGGCATGTCGTTGGTGGTCCGCAGCGTGGGCGCGGTGATGTTGGTGCCCGCGCTCGCCCCCATGTAGGGCAGCCCGGCCGCCACGCGCTCCCGCAGGGCGTCCATCAGCCCGGTGCGCTGGAGGGTGTCCACCAGGCGGAAGGTGTTGCCGCCGCCCACGAAGACCGCCTGCGCCCCGTCCAGCACCCCCGCGGCCCCGGCGTCCGCCGGCACGCCCGTCACCGCGATCCCGCGCGCGGCGAAGGCGGCGGCCACCCGCGCGGTGTAGGCGCCGTGGTCGCCCCCGGCGAACGGCACGAACGCCACCCGGTCCCGGCCGTCGAGGAACGCCTCCACCTCCTCCCACGCGTGGTCCAGGTAGCCCCGGCCGTGGTTGGTGGAGTTGGAGAAGAGGAGCAGTTCGGGCATGGGTCGTCCTTCAGGGTGCGGTGGTGCGCGGGGCGGGGCGGGCGCCGTGCCCCCGCCGCCAGTTGCGCGTGGGCGGTTCCGGGCGGCGGTTGGACAGCAGCCCGGTCAGCTCGTCGGCGGCGGCGCGCAGCGCCGCCAGGTGGTCCAGCAGGTCGTCGCCGTGGTCGGAGTACTTGTTCTCCACCAGCGACACCGACCCCACCGGGCGCTTGCCGCCGAACACGGGCACGCCCAGCGCGCGGGACGCGGCGTCGTACTCGCCCTGGGAGAGCGCGTAGCCCTGCTCGAAGGCCTCGTCCAGCAGCGCCTCGACCTGCCGCTCCTCGAACGGGGTGAGGTCGGAGAAACGCGCGGAGGGGCGGCCCGCCAGCAGCGCCCGGCGCTCGGCGGGGTCGAGGAAGGCGAAGTAGGCGCGGGAGGTCGCCCCGGCGTGCGCCGGGTACAGCTCGTCCACGAACGGGTGCGATCGGCGCGGCCCCTCCGTCCCGCTGACCGCGGCGATGCAGCGCACGTGCGCGCCGTCGGGGACGCAGAACAGCGCGGTGCGGCCGCTGGCCCGCGCCAGCTCGGCCAGCAGGGGCTCGGCCAGCACCGACAGCCCGCCCGAGCGCTCCCACAGCCCGGCCATGCGCCACATGGCCGGGCCCATGCTGTAGCGGCGGGTGTCGGGGTCGGCGCGCAGGAACCCCTTTCCCGCCAGCGAGGCGAGGAGGCGCTGGGCGGTCGACTTGGACAGCCCGAACGCGTCGGCGAGTTCGAGGACGCCCCAGCTCGTGCGGTACTCGTCGAAGCTCAGGAGGATGTCGAGGGCCCGGTCGACCGTCTGGAGGGGTCCGGTGCGCCCGGTGGAGCCGGTGGACATGGGCTCACCCTACGTCCGTCCGAGGAGCGGGACACCCCTCGCATGGGGACCGAAATATGATCTTAACTCCCAGATAGTGGGAAACCTTTGCTTGCGCGGGTGAACGGCAGGCAGCCTGAGCGGGTGGGGACATGACCGGGTCGTCGCGCACCGCATGCCCCCTGACCAGTGTCAACTCCGCCCTTGATGGACGTGAGCATCCGCGAAGGACCACACATGGAACCGTCGGCACCCGGTTCGGCCGCCGAACCGCAGACCTCCGAGAGCGCCCGCCACCCCCGGGCGTTCGAGCCCGTCGTCGTCATCGCCACCGTGCTGGTGAGCCTCCTCGGCGCCGTCATCGGCATCCACATGATCACGACGCTGGGGGTCTCGCCCAACACCAGTGTCATCGGCGCGGTCATCGCCATGCTCATCGGCCGGATCGGGTTCCTGGGGATGCGGTCCTTCCGCAACACCAACCGGCAGAACCTCCTCCAGTCCTCGATCTCGGGTGCGACGTTCGCCGCCGCGAACTCCCTGCTCACCCCGATCGCCATCCCGTTCCTCTTCGGCCGCCCCGACCTCGTGTGGCCGATGCTGCTGGGCGCCTCGCTGGGCCTGCTCATCGACGTGTGGGTGCTCTACAAGGCGTTCGGCTCCCGGTTCCTGCCGGCCGACGCGGCCTGGCCGCCCGGTGTCGCCGCCGCCGAGACCATCAAGGCCGGCGACAGGGGCGGCCGCCAGGCGGCGATCCTCGTGGGCAGCGGCGTGTTCGGGCTGGGCGCGTCCTTCCTGGGCATGCCGATGTCGGCGGCGGGCATCGCGATGATCGGCAACGTGTGGGCGCTGCTGATGTTCGCCGTCGGCCTGCTCGTCGCCCAGTACTCCCCGGCGGTCATCGGCGTGGACCTCAACGCCGTCTACGTGCCCCACGGCGTGATGATCGGCGCGGGCGTGGTGGCGCTGGCCCAGATCGTGGTCATCCTCGCCGGCCGGCAGAGCCGCCGCGAGACCGAGCGCGAGGCGGCCCGCGAGCGCGCCGCCCAGGACGACCCGTCCCTGGCCTACACGGTCAGCCGCGCCACGCTGGGCCGGGCCCTGGGGTCGGGCTACGCCCTCTTCGCCCTCGGCGCCCTCGTGCTCGCGGTCGCCGGCGGGATCTGGTCGGACATGAGCTGGCTGGGCATCATCGGGTTCGTCCTGTTCGCCGCCGTGGCCGCCCTGGTGCACGAGCTGATCGTGGGCCTGGCCGCCATGCACGCGGGCTGGTTCCCCGCCTTCGCGGTCACCCTCATCTTCCTCATCCTCGGCCTGGCGCTGGGCATCCCCGGGGTGCCGCTGGCCCTGCTCGTCGGCTACTGCGCGGCCACCGGCCCGGCATTCGCCGACATGGGCTACGACTTCAAGGCCGGCTGGATCCTGCGCCGCGACCGCCGCCCCTACACCGCCTTCGAACTGGACGGCCGCCGCCAGCAGCTCTTCTCCTCGATGATCGGCTTCGCCGTGGCCATCGGCATGGTGGCGCTGCTGTGGCAGGGCCTGTTCGAGGAGGGCGCCGTGCCGCCCACCTCCATCGTCTACGCCGACACCATCGAGGCCGGGCTGACCGACCCCTCCGTCCTGCTGCAGTTGGCGCTGTGGGCCGTCCCCGGCGCGCTCGTGCAGCTGCTGGGCGGCCCCCGGCGCCAGATGGGCGTCCTGCTCGCCACCGGCCTGCTCGTGGCCACGCCCAACGCCGGATGGCTGGTGCTGGCCGGGCTCGCGGTCCGCCTGGTGTGGCAGCGCCGCCGGGGCGAGAAGGGCGAGCAGGAGATCTCCCTGGTCGGGGCCGGGCTCATCGCCGGCGACTCCGTGCACTCCGTCGGCACCATCTTCAGCCGCTGAACCCGGGAGGGACCATGACACGACTGGGAGTCCTCACCATCGGCCAGGCGCCGCGCCCCGACCTCACCCCCGAACTCACCGCGCTGGTGCCCGAGGCCGCCGTCGTCGAGCGCGGCGTGCTCGACGGCCTCACCCGCGCCCAGATCGAGGCGCGGCCGGTCGCGCCCGGCGACCACGCCCTCACGACCCGCCTCGCCGACGGCACCTCCGTGGTGCTGGGCGAGTCGCTGGTGACCGAGCGCCTGCCCGCGATCCTGGCCGATCTGGAGCGGGAGGTCGACGCGGTGCTGCTCGCCTGCACCGGCGCCTTCCCCGAGCCGGTCCACACCAAGCCGCTCTTCGTCCCCGACCGGATGATCGCCTTCGGCGCGGCGGCCCTGCTCGGCGAGGGCGGCACGCTCGGCGTGGTGTGCCCGCTGCCCGAGCAGACGCGCGACACCGAGGCCAAGTTCGGCCGCCGCCTGCCCGCCGGCGCCCGGGTGCGCACCGACGTCTGCTCCCCCTACACCGGCACGCCCGCCGACCTCGCCGCCGCCGCGCGGCGCCTGGCCGACGCCGGCGCCGACCTGCTGGCCCTGGACTGCATCGGCTACACCGAGGAGATGCGCGCCCGCGCGGCCGCCGCCTCGGGGCTGCCGGTGGTCCTGGCCCGCTCGGTCTGCGCGCGCCTGGCCGCGGAGGTCCTGGACTCCCTCGCCGCGCGCACGCGGGGGGCGGCGTGAGGATCGGGGTCATCCGGGTCGTCACCACCGGCGACGACGGGCTGCTGGGCGCCCACGGCCGGGTCATCGAGGCCGAACTGGGCGTGGAGACCGTGTCGCGGTGCCTGCCCGACCAGCCCGACGGCGTGCACGACGACGCCACCTTCGCGCTCGCCGCCGCCAAGGTCCCCGAGCTGGCCGCGCGCATGGAGCGCGAGGACGGCGTGGCGGCGCTGCTCGTCAGCTGCGCGGCCGACCCGGGGCTGGCCGGCGCCCGCGCCGCGGTGGGGGTGCCCGTCGTGGGCGCGGGCGAGGCGGCCGCCCGCCGCGCGCTGGAGCTGGGCTCGCGGGTGGGCGTGCTCGACCTCACCACCCGCACCCCCGCGGCCGTCACCTCCGTGCTGGGCCCCGCCCGCGTCGCCGCGCTGGTGCCCGAGGGCGTGCGCAGCACCCACGACCTGCGCGGTGCGGCGGGCCTGGCCGCGTCGGTCCGGGCCGCCGAGCGCCTGGTGGCCCTGGGCGCCGACACCCTGATGTTCGCCTGCACCGGCATGACCACCATCGGGCTGGCCGCCCACCTCGCCGAGCGGGTGGAGGTCCCCGTGGTCGACGCCGTCCGCGCCGGGGCGCGCGCCGCCGTGCGCGCGGCCGGCGGCTGACATGCGCCCCGGCGGGCCGCCACCGCCCGCGCGCGCCCACCGCGCCGCGGGCGCGGCGCGCCCCTCATCCCCGACCGCCCCGGCCCTGACGCGCCGGCCGCGCCCGCCCGCCGGGCCGGCGATCACCCACCACCACACCTGAGAGGAACCCCATGTCCTGGAGCCACGTCATCGAGGCCTACGACCTGCTCGACACCCCGGCCGCCGACGGCGCGTCGGTCGCCGAGTACCTGCGCCGCCACGGCGCCGCCGAGGACGAGGTCGTCGTGGAGACCGTCGCGGGCGAGGGCGGGTCCACCGACTTCGTCCGGGTGACCGTCGCCGGCACGGCCGGGGCCGCCTCGGGCGGGCCCGCGCCCACTTTGGGCATCCTGGGCCGCCTGGGCGGCCTGGGCGCGCGCCCCGAGCAGATCGGCTTCGTCAGCGACGGCGACGGCGCCCTCACCACGGTCGCGGCGGCCGCCAAGCTCCTGGACATGCGCCGCCGGGGCGACACCCTGCCCGGCGACGTCGTGCTGGCCACCCACGTCGACCCCGACGCCCCGACCCAGCCGCACGACCCGGTCCCGTTCATGAGTTCGGCCGTGGACCAGGAGGTCAGCAACCGGCACGAGGTGCTGCCGGCCATGGACGCGATCCTGTCCGTGGACACCACCAAGGGCAACCGGGTCTGCAACCACCACGGCATCGCCATCACCCCGGCCGTGGTGGACGGGTGGATCGTGCGCGTGCCCGAGACCCTGCTGGACGTCGTCTCGCGCACCACCGGCCGCCCGCCGGTGGTCATGCCGCTGACCATGCAGGACATCACCCCCTACGGCAACGGCGTCTACCACGTGAACTCGATCCTGCAGCCCGCCACGGCCACCGCCGCCCCGGTCGTGGGCGTGGCCATCGTGACCGAGACCGCCGTGGCGGGGTCGGCCACCGGCGCCACGGACCTGGGCACCGTGGAGACCGCGGTGCGGTTCGTGATCGAGACCGCGAAGGACTACGGCCGCGGCATCGCGCGGTTCGTGGACGCCGACGAGGTGCGGCGGCTCCGGGAGCTGTACGGCCCCATGTCGCACCTGCGCGGCGCCGGCGAGCCCGCCGCCCGCTGAGCCGCCGCCCGGCCCGCCCCGGCGGCCCCGGCCGTCTCCGGCGCGGGGCCGCCGAGGCGGGCCGGGCCTTCCGCCGTCCGGGCCGGGCCGCTACGGTGTCGGGCGTGTGCGTCTCCATGGCCCCCGCCGACTTCTCCGCGACCACGCTCTACGCCGGCCGGCTGCGGCACCCCGAGCACGGGCTCGTCCACGTGGCGGGCTACCAGAACGTCGCGCTCAACCTCGCCGGCGGCCCCAACGCCATGGTGCTGCACTTCCCGGCGAGGGCGATGGGCCCGGACAACTTCGTCCCGGTCGGCGACGCCGAGAACGTCCTCGCCGACATGGCCCTGGCCCTGCCGCCGCCCGCCCCCGCCGCCCCGGGCGGGATGGCGCCGATGGGCGGCGCGGCCGGCGCCGCGCCCCGGGTGCGGGTGTTCGACCACGACGTCTACACCGTGCTCCTGGCCGAGGACGCCACGCTGATCCCGGCCGCCCTCGAGGAGGTGCCCCGGCGCCGGCGCCCGCGCCTGGACCACGGGCTCCTGCGGTTCTACACCGACCACTACCCCGACCACGTGTTCGCGGTGTGCTGCTTCGACACCGCCGAGCGCCGCCGGGCCAAGCCGCTGCTGGTGTGGTACGTCCCGCTCGACCCCGACGTGCTGACCGCGCCCGCGCTGGACGGCCACACCGGCGGACCGCCCGACCTCGCGGACCGGGTCCTCACCGACCACACGGTCCTCTTCGGCACCGACGAGGCCGCCGACGGCTGGGGGTGGCCGGTCCGCTACCGCGACACCGCCGGCCCCGGACTGGCGCCCTTCCTGCCCGACGCGGTCGTGGGCGCCCGGTTCCACGGGTTCATGCCCAACGGCGACTTCGCGATCCCCCACGCCGCCGTGCTGGCCGGCGACCTGCGCGCCGTGCGGCGCGTCGGCCCGCCCGCCTGACCGCGCCCCGCCCCGCCGCCCTCGGCCGCGGCGGCCGGGAGCGCCGGCGGCGCGGCTAGCGGACCCACGCGCCGTGGTGGATCCCGCCCGAGCACCAGTGGTCGGGGCCGAGGTCGACGCGGGTGGGCAGGACCGTGCCGCCGCCGGCCTCGCACTCCTCGGGGCTGACGATCACCTGGGCGGCCGCCGGCGCCCCGGCGCCGAGGACGGCGGCCCCGGCCAGGGCGGCGACCGCCAGGGGGCGGCGGATGCGGAGGGGGGACATGGGGCCTCCTCGTCACGGGGCGAATCCGTTCATCACCGTATGTGACCGCCGCCCGGCCGGGGGAAACCCGCCGGCCCGACCGGGTGGCCGGGTTCGCGCCCGCCCCTCCCCGGCTGCGCCCCGGCCCGGCGGGCGGCGCCGGGAAGGGGCGGGCGGATCAGGTCCGCCGCAGGTCGCCGCGCAGCACGCGCTGCACGAGGTCGCCGCCGAGGTTGCCGTAGCCGGTCGCCGACCACACGCTCTCCTCGGCCGGGACCTCGTAGTATGGCACCCGGTCGCCGTCGTGCCGCACGGGCAGGGCGGTGGGCGCGCGGTGGCCGCGGACGGCCGCGGCGCAGTCGGTGCAGGCGTGCACCTTGATCCGCCGCGTGGTGCCCACGGCCCGCCAAATGACCGGCCGGGTCGAGGTCGGGTGCAGCGGGTTGAAGAAGCAGTGGCGGCGCGGCGCGGGCGCCCTGCGCCCGCTGTCGCGCGCCTGGGCCGCCGCCAGCAGGTCCTCCCCCAGGTGCAGCAGGACCCGGGCGCCCGCCAGGTCGTCGATGCCGCGCGCCCCGTCCAGCACCCGGCCCGCCGCGTCGTGGGCGTCCAGGGCGGCCGCGTGGTCGGCGGCGGCGCGGCCGTCGCCGCCGGTCAGGGTGGTGGCGCCCAGCCGCTCGCCCAGGTCCACCAGCTCGCGCTCGACCTCGGCGCGCAACTGCTCCCGCCGGGCGCGGTCGGCGTTGTCGAAGGCGACCAGCCGGGGCGCCGCCGGCGCCCGGCGGCGCCGGACGAGCAGCCAGGCGCCGGCCGCCCCCAGCAGCAGGACCGCCCCGCCCGCCGCGAGCCAGACCGGGGTACCGCCCGCCCAACCGCCGCCCGCGCCGGGGACCGCGGGCGCGGGGGCGTCCCACTCCTCGGTCTCGGCGGCCAGTTCGTCGCTCTCGCGCTCGTAGTCGGCGGTGCCGGTGCCCGCGTCGATGATCTCCACGGTCCGGGTGAACAGCCCGAACAGGGAGGTGTCGGCGGCGTCGCTGTCCAGGCTGACGGCGCTGGCGGCGTCGGCGGCCTGGTGCTCGGCCTCGGTGCCGTAGTCGACGCCGGTGATCCAAGTGCTGGAGCCCAGCTCCGAGGCGAGGTAGGAGCCGTCCGCGCCGAGCCGGTCGTGCACCGCGCCGATGAGCTGCTCGGGCTCGCCGCCCCACGCGTCGCCCGCCACCAGGGGCACCACGATCACGTACACGGGCTTGCCGGTGGCCTCGATCTGCGCGGCCAACTCCGCCCGCTGGCCCTCGGGCAGCGCGGCGTCCAGCGACGGGTCGACGTAGACGGGGGACTCGCGCAGGCCCTCGGCGATGCGCTCGGCCGGGCTGGGTCCGGCGGGACTCGGCGCGGCGGCGGCCGGGGCGGCCGCCAGGGCGAGCGCGGCGGTGAGGACGGCGGCGAGCGCGGCGCGGACCGCCGCGGCGGGCGTGCGGACGAGGCTAGTCGACATCGAGTTCCTTCAGGACGCGCCGGGCGAGGTCGGGGGTGCGGTGACCGTACTGGACGGACTTCCAGAAGCCGTCGACCAGGTCGTGCTGGCGGAGCCGGCCGTCGACCCGCACCTGGAGCGTGCGCGGCGCCACCGGGCGGCCCAGGTCGGCGCGTGCCCAGCAGTGGGCGCACCAGCGGCCCCCGGCACCGCGGGCGGCGGCCTGCCGCTTGGCCGCGGCGCGGCGCCTGGCGGCCTCGCGCCGGGCGCGGCCCCGGGGCCGGGCGCCGGTGTCCGCCCCGCCGGGGCCGGACACCGCCCGCGCCGGCACGGCGGCGCCGTGCAGCGGGTTGACGGCGCAGAAGGCCGGGCTGGTGGCCGGGGCGTCCAGGGTGAGTTCGGCGCGGGCGGCGCGGGCCATGGTGATGGCGCCGACGGTCCAGGTGGGGTCGTGCTCGCCGCGGTCGATGAGGGTCGCGGCGTCGAACGCGGCCACCGCGCGGGCGTGGTTGGGGTGGTCGGCGGGGGCGCGCTCGATCTCGCGGGCCAGGCGGCGCAGCTCGGTGCGGAGCATGCGGGAGAGCCGGCGGGGGCTCGGCGCGACCGGCGCCGGCCGCGCCCGCAGCAGCGCGGGGATGCCGTCCTCGGCGCCCGGGGGGACGGCCGCGCGCACCGCGCGGGAGGAGCGCACCCCGGCGGCGGCCAGCAGCCACGCGCCGATGAGGAGGAGGCCGAGCAGCGCGCCGACGATGACACCGGGGACCGCGTCGGTGAAGTAGTCGGCGCGCGTGGGCTCCTCGTCGGGGATGTCGTCGGAGGTGTCGGCGAACAAGGGGACGGGGGAGGCCGGGGTGCCCTCGGGTGCGGTGCGGATCTGCTTGACCAGGGTGCGCACCTGCTCGGTGAGCAGCTCGTTCTCGGCCGTGGGCAGCTCGCTGTCGGGGATTTCCTCGTAGTCGATCCACAGGGCCTCGAACTCGTCCACGGGGACGTCGAAGGCGAGCGCGGTGAGGTCGAAGGGCCCGACGCCCCCGGCGCGGGGGTCGGCCATCACGTAGACGCCCGGTTCGCCCAGCTCGTGGTGGAGGGCGTGCAGGAACAGCTCCGGGTCGCCGTTGGACTCGTCGTAGTAGGTGGAGGGCAGGACCGCGACGAACACGGGCTGCCCGGCTTCGGCGACCAGCGCCTCCACCCGGGTCTCCTCGCCGTCGGCGAGGTGGGCGTGGGCCTCGGGGTCGACGTAGACGGGGTCCTCGCGCAACTCGGCGGCGACGCGTTCGGCGCGGCCGGTGTCGTGCACGTAGGGCGGGGTGGGCATCGGGGAGGGCGCGTAGCCGTCGGCCTGCGCGGGGGCGGCGCCGAGTGCGAAGGCCGGCGCGCCCAAGAGCACCAGGACTGCGGCGGCCGGCGCGGCGCCGCCGGGCGCGCCCGGATGTCGCCTCACGAGCGGCCCGCCCTGCGGGCGGGGGCGGCCGCCCGGACGGCGCGGACGACGGGGTAGCCGATGAGGACGGCGGCCGCCCCGGCGCCGATCCCGGCGGTGAAGCCGATGTTGTTGCGGCCGACCACGCTGTCGGAGTCGAGGTCGTCGGCGAGGTCGGCCCACATCCCGGAGCCGGTCTCGGCGTCCTCGTCGTAGGCCGCGCTCTCCTCCCGGGACGCCTCCTGGGCGCGCCCCAGCCGGGCGGCGGCCTCGCCGGAGAGCAGGTTGTCGACGGTGCGCTCGACCAGGCGCACCGGTCCGGCGTCGAGGTAGCCCGCCTCCGTGACCGCGTCGTCCAGGCCGGGGACGGAGACCCCGTAGGCCGCCCCGGTGAGCTGGAGGGAGATGTCGCCGGTCACCGCGAGGTAGACGCCGTCCTCGCCGAGGCGGTCGTGGACGGCGGCCAGCAGCGGCCGCAGGTCGTAGTCCTCGCTCAGGGCGGGGGCGACGATGACGTGGACGGGGACGTCCAGCCGGGCGGTGGCGGCGGCGATCCCCGAACGGGTCCGCTCCACGCCGGGGCCGGCGAGGTGGTCGCTGACGTAGACGGGGTCCTCGGCCAGGCGTTCGGCGTAGAACGCCGCGGTGCTCTGGGGGGCGGCGGCCGCGGGAGCCGCCGGCAGCACGGCGCACGCCAGCGCGGCGAGGGCGGGGAGCAGCGCGCGCAGTCGAAAACGAGGCACCGCCAAAGCGTACAGAACACCGCCGCGGCGGCCCCGCCCCGCCCATGGCCCCGGCCGCCCGCCTCCCCCGGCCGGGATGCGGCCGCGTCCGGGCCGCCCGCCCGGGCCGACCGTCCGGCGCGGCCTCCCGGAGCGCGCGCCGGGGCCGGCCGAAGCGGCGCGCGACCGGGAGACGGCGTATCGTGACCGGTGTCACGGTGCGCGGCGCGGCACCGGCCCCTCCGCGCGCCCGGCCCCCTCCGCGAAGGAGCGCCCATGGCGCGCACGCCCGCCTTCCGTGTCGTCCCGGCCGCCGACGGCGTGTTCCTCATCCGGGGCCCGGCCGTCAACTGGGCGCTGATCGCCGACGGCGACGCCCTCACCCTGATCGACGGCGGGTACCCGGCCTACGCCGACGCCGTCGAGGCGTCGATCCGCGCGGTCGGCCGCCGCCCGGCGGACGTTGCCGCGGTGCTGGTCACCCACGGGCACGTCGACCACATCGGCTCGCTGGCGCGGTTCGCCGCGCGCCACGGCGCGCCCGTCTACGCCGGAGCCGCCGAGGTCCCCCACGTCCGGCGCGCGTTCCTCCAGCAGGTCACCCCCGCCCGGATCCTGCGCAACGCCTGGCGGCCGCGCGTGCCGCCCTGGGTGGCGCACCTGGTGCGCGCGGGCGCGCTGCGGGACTGCCGCGTGGAGGCGGTGCGCCCGCTGCCGCCCGAGGGCCCGCTGGACGTCCCGGGTCGGCCCGTGCCCGTGCCCACGCCCGGCCACACCTCCGGCCACCTGTGCTACCACCTGCCCGGGCGCGGCGTCCTGGTCACCGGTGACGCCCTGGTGACCGGGCACCCGCTCTCCCGGTTGGCCGGCCCCCAGCCGCTGCCGTCGATGTTCGACCACGACCGGTCCGCGGCCCTGGCCTCCATGGCGGCCCTGCGGTCCTGTGCCGCCGACACCCTCCTCCCCGGCCACGGCCCCCTGTGGCGCGGCACCCCCGAGGACGCCGTGACCCGGGCCCGCGACCGCGCCGAACTCGTCTGGTAGCGCTGCGGCGGGCCCGCCCCCGGGTGCCCCTGCGCCCCGCCCGGCGGGGCCGGGGCACGTAGCGGTACCCGCGTGCGGGGCCCGCCCTCCACTCCGCCTTCGGACGGCGGCGTGCTCCTCAGCGCCTCGCCGCCGACGCCACCGCCCCGCGCGACGGGGGGCGGGCCCGGCGGGCCACGCGCCCGGCGGTTCCTCCGCGCAGCGGGCCGAAGGCGGCCGCCGCCCCGGCGCCGCCCGGCGGCCCGCCGCGCTCGGCCCGCGACCGCCGGGCGCGCCCGGCGCTACCCCCCTCCCCCGCCGGCCGAGGTCAGCGACGACACGCGGATACGCGACGCCGACCGGGCGGGCGGCAGCGCCGCGAGCAGGCCGGCGGGGACCGCCGCGGCGAGGAGCAGCGCCACCCGCCCCAGCGGGATGTCGGGCACCATGTCCGGCATGGCCGCGTCCGCCGCGGCCAGGCCGAACGCCGTGCCCAGGCCCGCGCCGACGGCCGTGCCCAGCACCGCGACCAGCAGCGCCTCCGCCGCCAGCGTCAGCAGCAGCCCGCCGCGGGTCAGGCCCAGGGCCCGCAGCAGCGCGATCTCGCGCCCGCGCTCCAGCACCGACAGCGCCAGCGTGTTGCCGACACCCACCACCGCGATCGCGACCGCCACCCCCAGCAGCGCGGCCACCACCAGGAAGACGCCGTCGAACATCCGCCCGTACTGGTCCCGCTGCGCGGCCGCGCTGGAGACCTCCACTCCCGGGTGGTCGGCCGCCACCCGCTCCACCGCCGCGCGCACCTCCGCGGCGTCCGCGTCCTCGGCGCCGGTGACCAGCAGTGAACTGTCGCCTACCGCGTCGGGGAACAGCCGGGCGAAGTCGGCGGGGTCGAGGGTGAGGCCCGCGGGGAAGTCCACCGCCACCGCCGCCACCCGCAACTGGGCCCGGGCCGGCGCGCCCGGTCCGTCCCCGCCGAGGGCGACGGAGTCGCCGACGCCCAGGCCCAGCCGCCGGGCGGTGTCCTCGGCGACCGCCACCCGGCCCGGCGCGACGTCGGCCAGGTCTCCCGCCGCCGTGTCCGCGGCGAGGTCGACACCCAGCCGCGCGCCGGGATAGGCGGTCACCGCCACCGTGCCGCCCGGACCGGTTCCCGCGGCCGCCGCACCGCCCCCTGCGCCCTCCGCGCCGCCGGGGCCCGCCCCGAGCCGGGCCTGCGCCCGGCGCACCCGCACGACCTCGCCGACCGCCGGGCTCTCCCGGAGTTCGGCGGCCAGCCCGGGGGGAAGCCGCCGATCGCCGGCCAGCCCGGCGCCCGACCCGGCGGGCACGAGGGCGTAGTCCGCCGGCATCTCGCGGGCCATCACGTGGGCGAGCGTGGCCTGCACCGACGCGCTCACCACCGTGTATCCGGTGATCAGCCCGGCGCCCACGGCCAGGGCGACCACGGCGGCCGCGGTCCGGCGCGGTGCGCGCCGCGCGTTCTCCGCGCCCAGGCGCGCGGCCGTACCCAGGCCGCCGAGCGCCGCCGCCGCCAGGCGGGCGGCCGCCGACACCAGCAACGGCGCCACCGGAAGCACCGCGCCGAACGCCACCAGGCCCCCGCCCGCGACCACCGCCATCGCGGCGGGGCCGGGCTCGGCGGCCGTTCCCACCGCTGTGACGGCCGCCGCCACCGCCGCGAGAGCCCCGGAGGCCGCCAGACGGCCGCGAGCGCCCCGGCGGCTCCCCACCGCGTCGGCGTCGGCTGTGGCGGCCTCGCGCAGCGCGGCCAGCGGTGCGGTGCGGGTGGCCAGGTAGGCGGGCCGCAGGGCGGCGGCGAGCGTTGCCACCACGCCCGCCGCCAGCCCGAGCAGCACCGCGCCGGGCCGCACGACCGGGACCAGTGCGCCCGCGCCCGGCCCGAACACCGCGGCGGCGCCGGGCAGGGCCGCGCCGATGCGCACCGCGCCCACGGCCGCGCCGATCCCCGCGAGCACGCCGGCGCCCGCCGACACCGCGCCCACCACCAGGGCCTCGGCCACCACGCCCGCGAACACCTGCCCGCGGGTCGCCCCCAGGCAGCGCAGCAGCGCCGTCTCGGCCCGCCCGCGGCTCACCAGCACCGCGAAGGTGTTGCCGATGACGAGCGCCGCGACGAACAGCGCCACCGCGGCGAAGAGCAGCAGCGCGGTGCCGATGGTGCGCGTCCGCACCCCGGCGTCCTCGGCGGTGGCCCGGCCGAACTCCGCGCCGGTCATCGTCTCGGCCCGCGCGCCGAGCGCGTGGGCGAGAGCCGCGCGCGCCCGCTCCGGCGCGACCCCCTCCGCTGCGCGCACGGAGATCTCACCGAACCCCTCGGCACCGGTGACCCGGCGCGCGGTCGGCGGCGCGAACACCACCGCGCCGCGCTGGGCCACCTCCAAGTCCAGGCCGAAGTCCACCAGCCCGGTGACGGTGAAGTCGTGTTCGGCGCCGTCGTGGCCGACCACGGTCACCGTGTCGCCGACGGCGTACCCGGCGGCCTCTGCGCTGGTGGTGGCCAGCGCCGCCTCAGCGGGCGCGGCCGGCAGCCGGCCCTCGTCGGCGACCAGGCGCGACGCCGCGCCGCCGGCCGACAGCGCCAGCGCGGGCACGCCGCCCAGCGCCCGGCCGCCGCGGTCGAGCAGCACGGCCTCGCCCCGCACGGTGCCGGCGGCCGCGGCCACCTCCGGCAGTTCCCGCACCTTCGCCAGTCCGTCGGCGGGCAGGGGCCGGGCGGGGTCGGCGGGCAGGGCCACGGCGTCCACCCGGTCGGCGCGGCCCTCGGCCTGGGCCGCGAAGCGCGCGTCGAGGCTGTCGGTGAACACCAGGGTCGCCGTCACGAAGGCGACGCCGAGGACGATGGCCAGGGCCGTCGCCGCGAAGCGGCCCGCGCGCGGCCGCGGACGGGCCTGTGTGATGCGCCGCATCGGCTCAGCCCTCCAGTCCCAGAAGGCGGGCGGACACGGCCTCGGCCGTTGGCGCGGCCACGTCGTCGGCCACGCGGCCGTCCCGCAGGAAGACGACGCGGTCGGCGTAGGAGGCGGCGACGGGGTCGTGGGTCACCATGACGACCGTCTGGCCGAGTCCGCGCGCGGACTCGGCGAGGAAGTCCAGCACCTCCGCTCCCGAACGGGAGTCGAGGTTGCCGGTCGGCTCGTCGGCGTAGACGACGTCCGGCGCGCCCAGCAGGGCGCGGGCGACGGCCACGCGCTGCTGCTGCCCCCCGGAGAGCTTGGCGGGCAGGTGGTGCAGCCGGTCGGCCAGGCCGGTGACCGCCACGATGTGGTCGAACCGGGCGCGGTCGACCGGCCGCCGCGCGATCTGGGCGGGCAGCAGGATGTTCTGCTCGGCGGTGAGCGTGGGCAGCAGATTGAACGCCTGGAAGACGAAGCCGACCCGGTCGCGCCGCAGCAGGGTGAGCCGCCGGTCGTCCAGTCGGGTGATGTCCGTGCCGCCCAGGTGGACGCTGCCGGAGGTGGGCGTGTCGAGCCCCGCCAGGCAGTGCAGCAGCGTGGACTTCCCCGAGCCGGAGGGGCCCATGATGGCGGTGAAGGCCCCGCGGGCGAAGTCCACGCTGACGCCGTCCAGCGCGCGTACGGACGAGGTGCCGGTGCCGTGGGTCTTGACCACCCCGCGGGCGGCGACGGCGGCCGGGCCGCCCGGACGGTCGGGCGGCGTAGGCGCCGGGAACTGCGTGGTGTCCTGCACGTCGGTCCTCTGCTCCCTGTCGTGGTGTCACGGACGCGCGCGGTCGCGGCGCCGCGGTGCGGGCGTCCGGCACCGGCCCCGGCGCCGCGGCTCCCGTGCCGGGGCCGTACGCGTCGCCGCCGTCCGCGCGCCCGCTCGGAGCCCGCCGCCCGCCGGTCGGCGACGGTCCGACGCTAGGGAGCCGGGTGCGCCCGCGGCATCGCCCAAGCGGACCGGAGCCACTGCCGCTTTCGGGTGGTCCCGGACCGCTGACCGGCACTTTCGGGTGAGGGGCGACGCCCCGGCGCTGGCTAGAGTGCGGAGTGTGCGAGGAAGAGGACGATTCCCCCGCGCCGCCGGCACAGGGGCGGGGGCGCCGCCGCGCCGGTGGCCGTCGCGGGTCCGCGACGCCGGGCTGGCGGCCGCGCTGGCCGCCTGCGGTGGCGACGACCGGGCCCACCGGCCCCGTCTCGGTCTTCCTGCCGCTGCTGGCGCTGCGGTCGGTGGCGGCGGGCCGCCTGTCGGCGGAGGCGCGCACGGCGCCGCTGTGGCTCGGCGGCACCGTCGCCTGGTGCTTGGCGGGTGCGGTGCTGGGGGCCGAGCCCTGGTCGGGCATGGCCGATGCCATCGTCACCGTGCTGTTCGGGGTGCTGCCCTGGCTGGTCGGCCGCCACCTGCGCCAGCGCGGCGCCCTGCTGCGCGCCGGCTGGCAGCGGGCGGAGTCGCTGGAGCGGGAGCTGGCCGCCGTTTCCGAGCAGGAGCGGCTGCGCGAGCGCGCGCGGATCGCCGAGGAGATGCACGACTCCCTCGGCCACGAGCTGAGCCTGATGGCGGTACGCGCCGGCGCGCTGGAGGTCGCCCCCGGTCTGACCGAGGCGGAGTTCCGCAGCGCGGCGGGCGACCTGCGCGAGGGCGCGATGTCGGCCATCGACCGGCTGCAGCGGATCATCGGCGTCCTCGACGCCGACGCGGGCGCTGCGGGCGCTGCGGACGGCGGGACCGGGGATGCCTCCGCGTCCGGCCCGGGCCGCTCCGCCCCCGACGGGATCGGCGGCCTGGTGCGGCGGGCGGCCGCCGCCGGGATGGCGGTGGAGTGGGACGGCCGCGAGGTGGCGGGACCGGATCCGGTGGCGCGGCTGGCCGAGGCCGTGGTGCGCGAGGCCCTGACCAACGCCGCCAAGCACGCGCCGGGCGCCCGGGTGGTGGTCGCGGTCGAGACCCGGCGGCGGGGGCGCGCGGGCGCGCCGCCGACCTGGCCGGCCCTCCGCGCGGGGGCGACGACGGTCGCGGTGTCCAACGGGCCGCCCGGCGGCACCGCCCGGGAGGGGGCCTCCGGCGGCGGACGCGGCCTGGCCGCGCTGGCCGAGCGCGTGCGCGCGGCGGGCGGCTCGCTGGCCGCCGGGCCGCGCCCCGGCGGCGGCTTCCGCCTTGCCGCGGTCCTTCCGCACCGGGCCGCCGGCGCCCTTCCCCGCCAGGGGGTTGAGGGCCGCCGCCCGCGGCGCGTCCCCGCCGAACTCGCGCAGATCGCGGGGGTGTGCGTCGGGCTGCTGCTGCCCCTGGTGGTCGCCTGGTACGCCTACGCCGCCCACCTCGACCGCGACGCCGCGCTCAGCGCCGCGGAGTACGCCCGCGTCACCGTGGGACAGGAGCGGGGCGCGGCCGATGCCGTGCTGCCGGAGGCGTCGCTGCCGGACACCGCCCTCGTCCCCGAGGAGCTGCGCCGGGCCGCCGTGACCGGACCCTCCGCGGACTGCGCCTACTACCGGTCCCGGCCGGGGCCCCCGTGGTCGCCCGCCTTCGTCTACGGCGTGTGCTTCCAGGACGACCGCGTGGTCCGCACGTGCCGCTACGACCTGGCGCGCAGGTCCGCCGGGGACGCGCTGCGCTGCGAGAGCGCCGAGGGGGCCGCTCCCCGGGGCGGGCTGGACACCGCGGGCGCGGAAGGCGGGGCGGGGCGATGGTGATCAGGGTGGTCCTCGCCGACGACGAGGCGCTGATCCGCGTCGGGGTGCGCACGATCCTGTCAGCCGACCCCGGCATCGCCGTCGTGGGCGAGGCCGCGACCGGCGCCGCGCTCGTCGACCTGGCCGCCGCCGAGCGGCCCGACGTGGCGCTGGTGGACATCCAGATGCCCGGCGGCGACGGTCTCAGCGCCATCGCCGGGCTGCGCCGCGCCTCCCCCGGCACCGCCGTGGCCGTGCTGACCACGTTCGGCAGGGACGAGTACGTGGTCCGCGCGCTGGGCGAGGGCGCCAACGGGTTCCTGCTCAAGGCGGGCGACCCGCGCGAACTGATCGCCGGCGTCCACACCGTTGCGGCCGGAGGGGCGTGCCTGTCGCCCCGGCTGGCCCGGCGTCTGGCCGAGCGCTTCCGCTCCGAGCCCGAGCGCCCCGAACCCGCCGCCGACGCGGCCCGGCGCCTGGCGGCGCTGAGCCCTCGGGAGCGCGACGTGCTCGCGCTGCTCGGCGAGGGCCTGTCCAACGCCGCCATCGCCCGCCGCCTGCACCTGGCCGAGGACACGGTCAAGACCCACGTCAGCTCGGTGCTGGCCCGCCTGGACGTCGGCAACCGGGTCCAGGCGGCGATCGTCGCCTACCAGTCGGGCCTGGTGCGCGGCTGACCCCGCCGGGCACCGGCTCAGGCCGGGAGTCCGGATCGGACGCGCTCCAGGACGGCGACGGCGCCCTCGGCGCCGGGCTCGGCGCGGGCGAGGGCGCCCCGGTCGCGGGCGCGCTCGGCCAGCGCGGTGGTGGTCGCGGCCTCGGCGACCGCCGCCGCCAGGCGTTCGGCGGTCAACTCCTGACCCCGCAGCGGGCGGACGGCGATGCCCGAGGCGTGGGCGCGCTCGGCCCAGAACGGCTGGTCCCCCCAGAAGGGGCAGACCACCTGCGGGCGCCCGGCCGCCAGGGCGGCGCCCGTGGTCCCGTCTCCCCCGTGGTGCACGACCGCCGCGCAGCGGGGGAACAGCAGTTCGTGGGGGGCCTTGTCGATGACCAGCACGTCGTCGCCGCTGTGCGCGGAGGCGTCGATGCCGCCCCAGCCCGAGGCGATGACCGCCCGCACCCCCGCCGCCCGCGCGGCGCCCGCCATCACCTGGCCGCTGCGCGCCGGGTCGGTGCCGGGCATGCTGCTGAACCCGATGAACACCGGCGGCGGGCCGGCCGCCAGGAACTCCTCGACGCGCGGCTCCAGGGCCGCCCCGGGTGCGGCCAGGAACCAGAAGCCAGTGGTGTGCACGCGGTCGGGGTAGCCGGTGTGGGCGGGCAGCAGGTGGCGGCTGAAGCCCTGCAGGACGGTGGAGGGCGCGCCGTCGGCCTGGCGCAGGATGTCGTCGCGGCCCGGGCGGCGGGGCAGGCCCAGGCGCTCGGCGCGCAGCCGGTCGGCCACCGGCGCCAGGGCGCGCACCGACAGCGCCAGCAGGCGGTAGGTCGTCCGGTTCAGCGCGGCCGGGACCCGGGTGGCGGGGAACCCGGCCGCGGGGAAGGCGGAGGTGGGCACCCACGTGGGCTGGAGCAGGGCGGGCACCGCGGGCACCCCGAGGCGCTCGGCGATGTGGCCGCCGGGCATGCCGGGGTGGTGCACCACCAGGTCGGCGCCGCCCTCCGCCGCGTCGGCCATGTCGGAGTACACGCGGTACATGAGCGGCTTGATGCGGCGCATAACCTTCACGGCCTCGGCGGTGCCGCGCAGCCCCCGCAGCCCGGTGTCCATGGCGCCGTCCAGGTCGGGGTCGCCCATCAGGGCGTTGGGGCCGTCGTCGACGGGGTGGTAGTCGACGCCGTACTCGGCGGCCAGGGGTGCGCTCGCGGCGGGGCCGGCGACCAGCGCGCCGTGCCCGGCCCCGCGCAGGGCGCGGGCCAGGGCCAGGAAGGGCTGCACGTCGCCGCGGGTGCCGTGGGTCAGCAGAAGGGCCTTCACGTGTTCTCCTCGGGGGCGGTGGTGCCGGTGCGGCGCTCGCGGACCCGGTCCCAGGCGCGCAGCCAGCGGTCGTCGGCGAACAGGCCGTGTGTGAGCATGTCCAGGCCGATGCGCGAGAAGCGCAGGGTGGTGTCCAGGCCGGTGATGTCGGCACCCATGGCGCGGGACACGTGGTCGCCGAAGGCCATGGGCGCCAGGAGCCAGGCGACGTAGACGGCCGCCCGCGCCCGGGGGTCCTCGTCGGAGGGGCGCACCCAGCCGCGACCCCCGCCGCGAGCGGCTCCTCATCATCCTGGCCATCCTGCTGTTCGGCTGCGCCTGGGCGGCCTCGCGGGCCCTGGTCACGCCCTACGGGATGGAGGCGCTGGGGCTGTCGCGCGGCGCCGCCGGCGGCCTCACCCTGCCCAGCGGGGTGGTCTTCATCGTCGCCGCGCTCCCCGCGGCGCTGCTGTCCGAGCGCGTGGGGCGGCTGCGCGTCATGGCCCTCGGCATGGCGCTGTTCGCCGCCTCGCTCACGGCCGGGGCGCTGGTGAACTCCCCCGCCGCGGCCGCCGTCGCCCTGAGCGTGGGCGCGGTCGGCGCCTCGGGCTTTTTGGTCAACGGGGCGGTGATCCTGTGGAACCTCGCCCCCTCGGCCCGCGTGTTCGGCACCTACACCGGCCTGTACACGGTCGGGTGGGCCTCGGGCGGCTTCCTCGGTCCGGCCCTGGTCGGAGCCATGGTCGAGGTGACCGGGTGGCGCTTCATGCTCGCCGACGCCGCCCTGCTCGCCGCGCTGGCGGTCGGCGTGGTGCTGCGCGTGATCGCGCTGCGCCGCCGCGCCGGGGCGGCGCGGGCGCTGTGATTGCCACGGCCGGCGCCAGAGGCCCGCCGCCCCCGCCGAACCCGCCGCTCCGCCACCACCAAGGAAGGACCACATGGACGACACCGCAGTGCGGATCCTCGTACCGGCCGGCATGCTCGGAGCCGGGTTCCCCCCGGAGACGGTCGAGCGCGGCATCGCCCTGGGCGCCGACGTCATCGCGATCGACGGCGGCTCCACCGACTCCGGCCCGTTCTACCTCGGATCGGCCTCGCCCAAGACCACCCGCGCCCAGGTCGAGTGCGACCTGCGCGTCCTGCTCCGGGCGGCGTCCGCCGCGCGCATCCCGCTCGTCGTCGGCTCCTGCGGCACCGGCGGCACCGACGCCGGGGTGGACTGGGTCGCCGGCATCGCCGGGGACATCATCGCCGCCGAAGGGCTGGGGCTGACCGTCGCCGCGGTCTACAGCGAGCAGAAGGCGTCCGCGCTGGCCGGGCGCCTCGCGGCCGGCGCCGTCCACCCGCTGCCGCCGCTCGGCCCGCTCGACGCCCGAACCCTGGAGGACTGCACCCACATCGTCGGCATGATGGGCCACGAGCCCATCGAGGCGGCGCTGCGCGGCGGCGCCCAGGTCGTGCTGGCCGGGCGCGCCACCGACACCGCCGTGGCCGCCGCCTACCCCCTGATGCGCGGCATGCCCCCGGGCCCGACCTGGCACGCCGCCAAGATCGTGGAGTGCGGCGGCCAGTGCACGACCAACCCGCGCGCCGGCGGGGTGCTGGCCACCATCGACCGGGACGGCTTCACCGTCGAACCGCTCGACCCGGCCGCGGCCTGCACCCCCGCCTCCGTGGCGGCGCACATGCTCTACGAGACCGCCGACCCGTTCCGGATGCGCGAGCCGGCGGGCACGATCGACGTCACCCGGGCGACCTACCGCGCCCTGGACGAGCGGACCGTCCGGGTGGAGGGGTCGGAGTTCGAGCCCGCGGCCCAGCACACCGTCAAGCTGGAGGGGGCGCGCATCAGCGGGTACGAGACGATGTCCTTCACCGCGATCCGCGACCCCCGCATCACGGCCGGGATCGAGGAGTGGGCCGCGCTCCTGCTCCGGGTCCTCGGCGACCGGGTGCGGGCGACCCTGGACCTGGGGCCCGACGACTACGCCGTGGACATCCGGCTCTACGGCCACAACGCCGTCCTGAAGGAGCGCGAACCCGACACCGGACCCGCCCGCGAGGTCGGGGTCATGCTGCTGGTCCACGCGGCGGACCAGGCCACGGCCACCGCCGTCGCCAAGGTCGCCAACCCGCTCCTGCTGCACCTGCCCGCGGCCGGCATGTCCTACCTGCCCAGCACCGCCTTCCCCTTCTCGCCGGCCGAGACCGAGCGCGGCCCCGCGTACGAGTTCGTCCTCAACCACGTCGTGGACGTCGCGGACCCCGCCGAACTGTTCCGCACCGAGTACCGAAAGGCCCCCGCCGATGCCTGAGACCCCCGCGGCCCGGGAGACCCTGCACGACCTCGCCCTGGAGGTCCGCTCCAAGAACGCGGGCCCGTTCTGGACCACCCTGGAGCTGTTCATGCGCGACGAGGCCGGCTACGCGGCGGCCGCCGACCCCGCGTTCCTCAACGAGGAGGTGGTGGCCCGGCTGTACCGCGTCCCCGCCGACCAGGTCCGCGTCTTCCGCATCCCCGCGCTCAACGTCGTGAAGATCGCCTTCCCCCGGCCGGTGGCCCAGGGCGGGCTGGGTGACCGCGACGTCCACTCGGGCCAGCAGCACGTGCCCCTGGCGCTGCTCGTGCCGCCCGCCGCCGGCGCGCGCTCCCCGAAGGCCGGCGCGTGAGCCCGGCGGCGCCCGACCTCGCGGCCCTGGCCCGGTGGGACACGCCCGCGCTGAGCAACGCGCTGCGCCGCACCGACGCGGGGGCCGACGGCCAGGAGTACACCGACGGCTCGATCCACCGGGTCGCCGGGCCGACGATGGCGGGCATCGCCGTCACCGCCACGATGCGGGCCCGCCGGCCGGGCGGCGACGCGGTCCCCGTCGCGGAGCTGCACCGCGCCGTCCTCGCGGTCGGCGGACCGGCCGTCGTGGTGGTGCAGGACCTCGACGAGGAGCCCGGCGCCGGCGCGTTCCTCGGCGAGGTCAACGGGACCCTGCTGGCCGCGCTGCGGATCTCGGGCTTCGTCACCAACGGCCGGGTGCGCGACGTGCCCGACCTCCAGGGGATGGGGTTCGCCGTCCACGCCGCCGGCGCGTGCGTGGCCCGCGCCCACATGCGGCTGACGGCGGTCGGGGTGCCCGTGCGGGTGGCCGGACTCGACGTGGCGCCGGGCGACCTGCTGCACGGCGACGGCCACGGCGTGCTCAAGATCCCGGCCGCCGCCGCACCCGCCCTGCCCGCCCTGGCCGAGGCGGTCCGCGCGGAGGAGCAGGAGGTCGTGTCCTGGGCCCGGTCCGCCGACTTCACCCCCGAACGCCTGCTCGCCCTCAAGCGGGTACGCCACTGAGCGGGCGGCCGCGGCCGCCCGGTGGCGCCGCGCCGGGCTCCGGCGGCGGCGGAAGAGGACGGGGGTCAGCGCGCCACGCGGAAACCCGTGTTGCCGCTGGAACTGTCGGGCGTGTTGCCCATCCGCGCCGAGGTGCGGTAGCGGAAGCAGTAGGACTCGTGGCACATGTGCGAACCGCCCCGGAGCACCCGGGCCTGCCCGTAGCGCGGACCCGTGGGATCCACCCGCGGGCCCGCGCGGTGGTAGCGCGGGTTGAACCAGTCGGCGCACCACTCCCACACGTTGCCCGTCATGTTGTACAGGCCGTGGCCGTTGGGCGGGAACGCGTCGACCGGGCAGGTACCGGAGTAGCCGTCGGCGGCGGTGTCGCGGTCGGGGAACGGGCCCTGCCAGACGTTCATGCGGTGCTCACCGCCGGGCTCGCGCTCCGCGCCCCAGGGGTAGGGCATGCCGGCCAGGCCGCCGCGTGCCGCGTACTCCCACTCGGCCTCGGTCGGCAGCCGGACCCCGGCCCAGCGGCAGTAGGCCAGCGCGTCGTCGTGGGAGACGTGCACGACCGGGTGGTCCCAGCGGCCGCGCAGCCCGGATCCGGGCCCCTCGGGGTGGCGCCAGTCGCCGCCGTGCACCTGCCGCCACCACGGCGCGCCGGCCGCCCCGGCGGTGGTCGGGAAGCGGCGCGGCAGGAACCCCGCGAAGACGAAGGTCCAGCCGAAGCGCTCGGCGTCGGTGGTGTACCCCGTCGCGTCCGCGAACGCCGCGAACTCGGTGTTGGTGACGGCGGTGGCGGCGATCTCGAACGGGCTGAGCACGACCTCGCGGACGGGCCCCTCGCCGTCCTCGGGATAGGGGCCGTCGTCGCAGCCCATGAGGAACGCGCCGCCCGCCAGCGCCCGCCAGCCGCCGTGCGGCTCGGGGGCCGGCGCCGCCCCGGCGGCCGGCGCCGCGGCCGGCGCGGGCGCCCCGGAGGCCCGCGCGCCGTCCCGCGCCGGGGCGCAGCACGCGCGGGGCTGCGGGGAGGAGGGGGGTGCGCTCATGGGCTGCTTCTTGCGCGGGGCGGGCCAAAGACGATCGTCGGGACCCTCATTCTCCCGCGGCGGGCACCGGGGCGGGAGGTACGAGGTCCCCGGGGCGCCGGGTCCGCGCGCCGCCGGACTCGCGGTTCGGCGGGCGCGGATCCGGCCCCGTGTCAGCTGAAGAAGCCGGCGACACCCCGCCCGGCCGCCACCGCGTTGGCGCACCACTCCATGCAGGACTCGGCGGCCTCGCGGACCTCGCGGTCGAGGGCGGCCTTGGCGTCGTCGGTGGCGGCCGCCCACTGCTCGTGGGCCTTGCGGCGCTCCTCCGCGCTCCACTCGCCGTAGCACGGCACGAAGTCGGGCGCCGGGATCGGCGCCGGAGGCCGGTCCATGCTGAACTCGTCGACCCTGACCGCGGTCACGCCCACGGCGGCCAGGCCCTCGTCGACCGTCTCCAGCCACCCCGACCGCATCGGGGAGAAGTCGTTGTTGTACTGGGCGCGGCCGTGGAACTCGCAGATCCACTTGTAGGCGTAGCCGTACATGCTGCCGTGGCCGGCGTCGAACGGCCCGCCGTCGATGACGGCGCGGATCGCGTCGTGGATGCCCGGACCGCCCTCGTCGGCCACGTGGCTGAACTGCTGGTCGAACGCCGCCAGATGCCTCTTGAACCGGCCGCCGATCATCCGGCGCAGCTTGTCGTCCTTCGACCCGACGGCCCCGTGCAGCGTGTCGAGGTCGACCACATACGTCGTCAGCGCGTAACTCATGGCGCGACGCTATCGGCGGCCTGCGACGTTCACCAACCGGCTCATGCGAGGAACGCCGCGACCAGTCCACCGGCCTCGGCCCGGTGCTCCTCGAAGTAGGCGTGCCGGGCCCCGGGGAGCAGGTGCGCGCGGGTGTCGGGGATTCGGTCGGCCAGCAGGGCGAGGTTGTCGGGCGGGGTGAGGCGGTCGTCGCCGCCGTGCAGGAGCAGGGTGGGGGCGCCGATGTGCGCGAGGGCGTCCCAGGCGTCGTGCCCGCTGCTCGCCCGCAGGTGGGCGCGCCGGGCGTGCGGGGGCATGTCCGCATCGCCCAGGGTCGTGTAGGGGCCGGGGTGGGCGGCGCGCCAGGCGGGGGTGTACATCAGGTCGGCCAGGGCCTCCCGCGCCCTGGCGGGGTCGGGCTGGGCCAGGGCGCGGCGCACCGAGGCGTCGCGCTCCACGGCGTGCGGCCCGCCCGGCGAGGTGCAGCCCAGCACCAGCCGCCGGACGCGCCCGGGGTAGCGGGCGGCGAGCCACTGCGCGACCCGGCCGCCCATGGAGGTCCCGTAGACGTCGGCGCGCTCGACGCCGAGGTGGTCCAGGACCGCCACCACGTCGTCGGCGAACAGCGGCGTGGAGTAGGGCCCGGCGGGCGCGCCGCTGCCGCCGGTGCCCCGGTAGTCGAGGGTGATCGTGGTGTGGGCGCCGTGGAAGTCCGCGCGCACGGGGTCCCACCAGTGGTGGTTGTTCGCCTGCCCGGCGAGGAGGACGAGCGGGTGCCCCCGGCCCTCGTGCTGGTAGGCCAGTGCCGTGCCGTCGGCGGCGCGGGCGACGGCGTGGACG